>JAJFHT010000232.1 GCA_021775495.1 Hyphomicrobiales bacterium
GGGCAGTGCACGGGATATGGCAAACATGGGAACAAGCACGTGGCTGAAACCGAAAGCCAGCAGTCCCATGAAACCGAATGTAGCGAGCACCATGTGGGCGGTGGCAATGATTTGATGATCGTCCAGAAAACCGGCGTCGAAGTCGATCACAAGGCTGACACCCAACCCGGCAAATCCAGTGAGCGCGGCAAGCGCTCCCCAGCCGTGCGCGGCGACAATCGGCATGCTTGCCGCGCGCAGCAGGTTGTCGATCGTAAGGACAGCAAAAACGACAAGACCGGCACAGACCCCGACCGCTCCCGCCAGCATTGTGACCGGTGACGCGTCGATCATGCCGATGGAAAGCGCCAGCGTCCCCGGCACATAGAGCCAGAAACTCAGCCGGGCCGGCCATACGCGCAATATCGGTTGGCGGGTCGCAATGGGAAGAAGCTGCAGGCTGGCGCCCATGGCGGTCATGACAAGCACACCGAGTGTGAGCAGGTGAATCGCTGCCAGCACAATTCCCGGGCCACTCACGAAGCCGCGCAGTTCTTCTGCGCCAAACAGCAGCGCCAGCCAGGCAAGAACATGGAACCCGGTTGCGGCGACAAAATAGCGAAACGGCACCGAGGCTGGCAGAAGGCGGTCTTTTGCACCGCCCAGCATGAGCGCCGCCGAACTCATTGCTGTCTTCTTGTCAGCAATAAACGGACCTCGCCGGGGTCACCCGCGACGATTTCATGTGTCCAGCCGCGTTCCGCCAGTTCGGGATAGAGATAGTGCGGTTCGCGAGAATGATGAACGACAACACGATCGCCGACATCGTGTTGTTCAAGAAGTTCAATGATTGCAACCATTGGTTCCGGCGGCTGAAGGCCGCGCACATCGATGTGCGCTCCATCGGGGCCGCGCCAATGTTTGCCGAGGGCGTTCTCGGCGGAAGTCACGCCGCCGAAAGCTTCCTAGCCAGACGGCTGGCCAGTGCAGCAACCGATAGTCTGCGATGGTGGGCCGCGGTGGTGGTTGTGCGCTGCGGAGACACGCTTTTTTGCACCAGCTTGTTTAGTCCGGCGAAAAACACGTCGGGGTCATCATCCCCGGTGAGCGGATCGGGCGCTTCGAAGAGAACGGGACGTGAATTGGTACCCGTGACCGCAATGGAAAACCGGTGCGCGGACGCGGCGGTAATTTCACAGGCGACCGCAACGCCGGCAAGCGGAAAATCGATGGCGCTGCGAATCCGCAGCTTTGCATAAGCCGATGCAATGTCCGATGGAGGTACATGCACTCCGGTTACGATCTCGGTCGGGTCGAGTGCCAGGTGGTCGGCACCGTCTTCACGATAGAAGTCCTGCAGGGCGACGCGCCTGCGACCGTCCGGTCCGGCGATTTCGATCTCTGCGCGATGCACCATCAGCGCCGGCGCGAGATCGCCGCTATAGGCGGCCCGGCACCGGTTTCCGGTAGGCGCGACATGGCAGGTGTCACCCCTATATTTAAGGCAGAAATCATTTGCTTTACGCCATGAATCGCTCTGGTTGTAATAAAGGCAGCGGGTGTCCAGACAAAGGTTTCCACCGACCGTCGCCACCTCCCGATGCGTCGGGCCAGCGACCGTAAGAGCGGCTTGCGCCACCGCCGGACAATCTTTTGCTATCAGGCTCGACCCCGCGATCCGGCGCAAGTTGACGCCGGCACCGATGTGCAGACCGTCGGCATTGACTTCAATGGCTGTCATCTCTTCGATGCCGGCAAGATCAATAAGGGTGTCGGTTTCGACCAGTCCGCGGCGCATGGCCACCATCAGGTCGGTACCGCCGGCGCAAACGCGCGCGGAAGGTGAAGCCAGTTTCGCCGCAATGGCTTCTTCCGCTGTTCCCGGTTGCAATAGTCTGAATTGGGGCAATACTTCGCTCATGACGGTTCCCCGCGTTTTGCCGCCCTCCGGGCCTTGATCATCGCTTCCTGCACACGGTCCGGTGTCAGTGGAAGAAAATTCACATCGAGGCCGATTGCATCGGCAACGGCATTTGCAAGTGCCGGCGGAAATCCGGACAGTGCACCTTCACCGGCTTCCTTGGCGCCAAAGGGACCGAGCGGGTCATTGCTTTCGACAATATGAACTTCGATTTCGGGTGACTCGACGATTGTCGGGACGCGGTAATCCAGCAAGTTCGCGTGCACCGCCAAGCCGTCCGCGTACCGGGTCTCCTCACTCATTGCCTGACCCATTCCCATCCACACCGAACCCTCTATCTGTCCTTCGACGGCCAGAGGGTTGATGGCAAAACCGCAATCCAGCGCAGCCCAGACTTTCTCAACCGTGATCTGACCCGTGTCGATGTCGACCGATACCTCGACCACCTGGGCGGCGTAACTGAAGCCCATCGTCGAGCCAACGGCGCCGCCGCGATGTTTGCCGCCCTGGGCTTCCGGCGGGCAGGTGAATGTGCCCTTGACGGTAATCGTCCCGTCCACGGCCAATGCGGCCTGGGCAACTTCAGCAAAAGACAACACCGATTGTCCGCTTCCTCGAACCGAAAAACTTTCTCCGGCGCATTCGATATCCTGTGGGTCGGCGTCAAGCTTGGCGGCGGCGGCTTCGACCAGAATGTCGCGCAGATTCCTTGCGGCCTCGATGGCGGCGTTGCCGACCATGAAGGTTACCCGTGAGGAATAGGAGCCGTTGTCCTTGGGCGTTACGGCACTGTCGTTGGCAACGACCTGGATACGCGCCAGGTCGACGCCCAGCACCTCGGCAGCCGCGAGCGCGACCATTGTTGTCGATCCCTGGCCGATGTCGGAGGCACCGGTCAACGCGGTGATGCCGCCGTCGAAATCAAGTTTAAGCGATACCACTGCATGCGGCTCGCCAGTCCAGTGCACTGGCTTGGCAGCGCCGCTGACATAGTGCGAGCCAGCCATTCCGAGACCGCGCCCGAACCCCAACTTGCCGCGGCGCCGCTTCCAGTCGCTCGCGACTTCAACCTTTTGAAGGCATTCCGACAGGCCATAGGAATTGACCAACAGGTCATTGGGCGTGCGGGTCGGTGCATCGAGCAGATTGGCGCGCCGAACAGCGAATGGATCCAGATCCAGTTCACGCGCCATGCGGTCGATCAGCTGTTCGAAAGCATGGCGTACATCGACCGTACCGTGACCGCGCATGGCGCCGCAGGGCGGCAGGTTGGCGTAGACCCGGAATCCGTCATATTTGACTGCCGGAATGTCATAAAGACCGTGGAGAAGAGCCCCGGCGTAGAGGATCGTCACCAATCCGTAACCGGCATAAGCACCACCGCGCTGGCAGACTTCACATTGCACTGCAGTGATGCGCCCCTCGGCCGTGAGGCCGATCTTCATCGACACCTGATGTTCGGGGCGGCCGCGATGGGTAATGAAACTTTCCTCACGCGACAAACGCATCATCACCTTCGCACAGCTCGCACGGGCAAGAAGTGCGGTGATGATTTCAAAATTCAACGTTTCGGTGCGCGCGCCAAAACCTCCACCCACGAACGGTTTCACCACACGAATGCGGGAGGTGTCCATTTCCAGACAGCGGG
>JAJFHT010000233.1 GCA_021775495.1 Hyphomicrobiales bacterium
CGGCTGTTCCCTCACCAGTCGAAAGGTCGAGCGCAATTGCTTCGTCTGCGGTCGAGTAGTCCGCCGTATCGAATCCGCCGCGGCCGTCGATGATATCGGCGCCACGTCCGCCGCGAATGGTGTTGTCGCCGTCGTCACCGATGATCGTGTCGTCATGGAAGCTGGCATTGATGATTTCGATACCGGAGAACGTGTCACCTTCGGCATCACCGCTTCCGGCATCACCGTCGGTCATGTTGATCGTGACGCCTTCGGCCGATTGCGAGTAATCCGCAATATCTATGCCGTCGCCGCCTTGCAGGTCATCGGCGCCGCGGCCGCCCAACAGGATGTCATTGCCGCCAAGACCGCGCAGCAGATCGTTTCCGCGGCCGCCAACGAGCCTGTTGGACTGGCCGTTACCTTCGAGGTCATCGGCCAGATCGGTCCCGATCAGATTTTCGATGTCGTCAAGATCGTCACCCTCCGCGTCACCACCCTGTGCGGTATCACTGATCAGGGAAATCTGGACGGCCTCAGAGGAGCCAGAATAGTCGCCGGTGTCGGATCCTTCGCCGCCTTGAAGCGCATCGCCGCCGGCACCGCCGATCAGGATGTCGTTGCCGAGCCCGCCACGCAGAAGGTCGATACCCTCGCGTCCATCAAGGAGATCATCGCCGTCAAATCCATCCAGCGTATTGGCGCCGCTGTCACCCAGCAGCTGATCAGCATAATCCGTCCCGGAGAACGCTTCGATATTTGTGTAGAGATCGCCCTGGGCAAAACCGCCTTGTCCGAGACGCGAGACCATGTCTGCTCGAACGCCGATGTTGGATCCGGCAAAATCAACCGTGTCAAACCCTTCGCCGCCGTCAATGTCGTCGCCGCCATCGCCGCCGAGGATCAGATCATCACCCTCACGCGCAAAGATGTCATCATCGCCGTCGCCGGTGTCGATGGTCTCACCAAGATGCGACCCGATCAACAGGTCGCGGCGATCCGATCCGAACAGGGTGGATTCGTGCAGGTTCGAAACCGTTGCGCTGATCGTTCCGTTGTCTTCTACGCCCTCATCATCGGCAATCGTGTATTCGATCGTGACCGGGCCATTGAAACCACGATCAAACTCTACATAGGCAAAGTCCTGATCGTAAATTGTCACCGTGCCTTCGGAAGTGGAGGCTATGCCGACGAACTGAAGCAGGTCGTATTGACCGGGAGAAAGATCCACATCGCTGTCATTCGCCAAGAGGTCCGATACGCGAAGAACCAACGGCACATCGAGGCTGGTCGATGCCAGATCAGGCGCTGCGGTCGGGGCATCGTTGACCGGGAGAATATCGATCCTGACCGTCGCGGTATCTGTTCCCTCTGAACCGTCTGACACCGTGTAGACGATTTGCGAGATCCCATTGGCGTTCAATGGGGGCGTGAAAACCACATCGCCGTCCGCATTCAGGCTGACCTCGCCGCTGAACCCGAACCCAATGGAGACGGCAGTGATGAACAACCCGTCATTGTCATAGTCACGATCGTTGGCCAGAAGCGCTGCCGCCGGGATCGTCGTCGCGACATCTTCAAAAATTGTGACATTGTCCGAAGCCGCAACAGGCGGTACGGGGCTGTCCGGTTCGAAGAACATCGTGACAATGGCGTCGTCGACCAGACCGGCATCATCGACGATCACATAGCGGAATTCGGCTTCGCCCCAGTGATCTGGATCGGGTGTGAACACGACTGTCGAGCCAACAATCTGCGCCGAGCCGAATTGCGCAAAGGAGATGGTTGCGAGTTCGACAACCGCGCTGTCGATGTCACCATCATTGTTCAACAGCTGCGCGATCTCGATCACAAGCGGCTGGTTTTCCTGGCCGTTCAGATAGAAGACCTGATCATCGCTGTAGCTGTCATTGCGCGCTGACGGTGCGTCGTTGACGGGGGCAACCTGAACACTGACTTCCTGTTCGCTCTGCCCGCCCTGTCCGTCGTCTACGGTATAGAAGTAGCGGGCTTCGCCAAAGAAGTTTGCGCTTGGCGTGAACAGGACCGTCTGATTGGCATTGAGTTGAACCTGCCCGCCAAAGCCATTCCTTACCGAGACGATCTCCAATGGATCGCCATCCCCATCGAAATCGTTGGCTATCAGGTCGGCCGCAGCCGTCAGGAGCGGCACATCCTCTCCGGTGTCCAATTCATCCGGCTCCGGTTCCGGAGCATTGTTGATCGACGTGATGGTCACGTTCGCCGTGGCGGTATCCGTGCCGCCGGCGCCGTCGGAAACAACGTAGTCGAAGCTTGCCGGTCCAAAGTAATAGGGTGTCGGCGTGACCAGTATGTCACCATAGGCAGTCAGGGTGGCCTGCAACTCGGCGCTTCCGGAAACCGAAACGATTGTCAGGCGATCACCGTCAATATCGACATCGTTTGCCAGCAAATCAAACGGGTTGATCGCCAGCGTGACGTTTTCCACGGTTTCAAATCCAACGTCGTCTACGGCGACCGGGTCATCGTTCAGACCAAGGACATTGATGTAGACCGTGGCTTCCGACCGACCGCCATCCGGTGTGTTGGCGACATATTTGAAGCTCGCGAGACCGGCATAGTCAGCGGCGGGCGTAAAGCTGATCTGGCCGTCGCTCGACAGGCTCGCCGACCCGTTGGTGGCGTCAAATACCTGGCTGATGATCATCTGATCGCCATCAGCATCGTTCGACAGCAGACGCAGGACGTCTATGCTCAGGAAGCCATCTTCCTCGACTTCAAAACCAGTGTCGTCCTTTGCCGAAGCCGGAGGCACCACCCGGATGTTGACGGTTGCCGTCGCCAGTCCGTTGCGGCCGTCTGACACGGTGTATGCAAATTGTGTTGCGCCAAGGAAGCCGGCAGCCCCGGTAAACACGATATTGCCGTCGCCATCGATCTGCGCCGTTCCATTTTCGCCGCCATCGACAGCAATAACCGTCAGCGGTTCGCCGTCCGGATCGAAATCGTTTCGGGTTAGCTGCAGCGCCGACAGAATCAGCGGTTCTTCCAACCGGGCGCTGAAAACGCCGTCTTCGACCGCAACCGGTGCGGCGTTGTCGAGTGCATCCAGAATGTTCTGCCTGGTCCACACAATACCGTCCGAAAACGCTATCTCCTCGATTCCCTCTCCGGTTTCGGAGAGCGCGTTGCGGATCGTGATCGTGTCATCGGAACCGGCAAACCGAAGAACAACCGCGTCGCTGCCCTTGTAAAGCCGGTGGGCGGACACTTCGAGTGACGAAATATCGGTGATTTCGAGACGGTCACCGGCGCTGGTGCTGATATCGTCAATCGTGTCCTGGCCATCACCGGAGGCAAAGCGGT
>JAJFHT010000234.1 GCA_021775495.1 Hyphomicrobiales bacterium
TTTTCTATATGTTCCTCAGCACGCAGTGCCAGACAAACCTGACGTCTGGCCGCAAACGTGCAGCGCTGATCGAACACTTCGGTGATGGTGGTTTCGATTATGCCGGCAACAGCCGGGCAGATCTGAAAGTGTTTGATGCCGCGGGAGAAGCGATCGTGGTCGCGCCCGACCGGCACGCAGCCCGCTGGCATCGAAACAATGGCGGCCAGCTTTTTGATGCAAATCGCCCAAACCTGAAAACCGTGCTCAAAATGCTGCGGGTACACCAGTGGCTGAAAAATGGACTGGTGGCGGTGCCGATGGTGCTTGCGCACGACTATGACATGACGTCTGCCCTGCTGGCCTGTGTCGCGGCGTTTTGCTCGTTCAGCATGGCGGCCTCGGCGATCTATATCCTGAATGACTTCTTTGATCTGGCGCTTGACCGTAAACACCCGGAAAAGAGGAACAGGCCATTTGCCAGCGGCGCGCTTTCGGTTCCATTCGGCATTGGCGCGATGGTCGTCCTCCTATCACTCAGCTTCGCCATCGCGGTTCTGCTTCCTCCGTTGTTCCTGCTGGTTCTGATCGGTTATCTTGTCGCCACCACGGCCTATTCGCTTGGACTCAAGCGGATGCTGCTGGGCGATGTACTGACACTTGCCGGTCTCTACACCACCCGGATATTAGCCGGGGCCGCCGCGACGGCGACGCCGGTTTCATTCTGGTTGCTGGCCTTTTCGGGTTTTTTCTTCCTGTCGCTGGCACTGGTCAAACGCTATGTCGAACTGGACTCCCTGGATGTGGAAAACGGTATCCGGATCGCTGGCCGTGGCTACCGCGGCGAGGACCGTGAGATTGTGGCACAGTCTGGAGTCGCCTCGGCGTTTTCCTCGGCACTGGTGCTGGCGCTTTACATTCACGGGGATACTGTGCGCGAACTCTACGCGCAGCCGTGGCTGATCTGGCCGCTGGTGCCGATCGTGCTCTACATCAATATCCGCATATGGGTGCTGGCGCGGCGCGGCGAGATGAACGACGATCCGGTCGTCTTCATCATCCGGGACTGGCGCAGTCAGGTCGTCGCCGTGTTCGGCGCCGCGTTACTGCTGTTTGCCGGTACATGGTGATGGAACAGCAATACTCCAGTTTTGGCCGTCTCGTGCCGGGCGAGCGCCAGGCAATCGACATCGACGAGGCCACTGCCAGGCTGCACTCAGGCGAAACCGCCGTGCAGACCATGCTCGCTGTCGGCAATACCAGGAGTTATGGTGACAGCTGTCACAATGATGTCGGTACGCTTGTCGACACGCGCGATGCAAACCGCATCCTGTCGTTTGATCCCGACACCGGCGTGCTCGAAGCGGAACCGGGCATTATGCTCTCCGACATCATCGCCCATGTCGCACCGCGCGGATTCTACCCGGCCGTTGTGCCCGGAACCCAGTTCATCACGCTGGGAGGTGCTATCGCCAATGACGTGCATGGCAAGAATCACCATCGCAGGGGGACATTTGGTTGTCATGTTCTGTCCATCCGCGTCTTGCGGTCGGACGGAAAGACATATCATTGCACACGAAAACAAAATCAGGATCTGTTCGGTGCGACGATCGGCGGTCTCGGTCTGACCGGTCTGATCGTATCGGCGACGATCCGGCTGATGCGTGTTTCGGGCCTTGATATCAACCAGTCGGTTATTCCTTTCGACAATCTCGACGGGTTTTTCGACAAGGTCCGGGAAGCCGATGCAAGGAACGAGTATGCCGTCGCCTGGCTGGATCAGCTGGCCTCCGGCCGTGCAGCCGGACGCGGAGTGCTGCTGACCGGAAACCATGCCGAAGACGGTTCTGGCGAAACCGAACAGGCCGGGCAGAAACTGACTGTTCCGTTCCAGCCGCCGATCAATTTGCTGACGCCAACCTTTTTGCGGATTTTCAACGCCGCATATTATTTCGGCAAAAGCCGGCAGGCGGAGGTCCAAAGGGTTACCAGCCAATCCTTCTTCTTTCCGTTGGACGGGCTGGGACATTGGAACCGGCTTTATGGTCCACGCGGCCTTTACCAGCACCAGAGCGTTATCCCGGAAGAAACCGCTCATGATGCCTTGCCAGAACTGCTGTCGACAGCGCGCAAATCCGGGCAGGCGTCGTTCCTGACTGTCCTCAAGCGTTTCGGCGATATCGTTTCGCCGGGACTGCTCTCATTTCCGAAGGCCGGTTTTACCCTTACGCTTGATTTCCCCAATCGAGGCGCGCGCACCCGCGATCTGCTCGAAACGCTGGACCGCATCACGATCGACGCCGGTGGCAGGGTCAACCCTTACAAGGATGCCCGTATGAGCGCCGATGTTTTCCAGGCTTCGTTCCCCGAATGGGAACGGTTGGAGACCTGGCGCGACCCGGCATTCATGTCGGATTTCTGGAGGCGCACCGTGACGTGCAGGCAAAACTTTCATGCTATGCCGCGAGAAGCTGCAGAATGAATAAAATTTGAATTATTTATACTTAACCAAGTGTATCCGATTGATTTACTCAATTTGAAATTAGATTTTCATGAATTGTTACAATTGGTGTTATAGGCTTTACCAGATGAGGCGCTGGCGAAAATGAAATACATTCCCTTCATTCTCTTTACGGTTTTGACGAATGCCATGGCGCAGATCCTGCTGAAGCAGGGAATGCTGTCGCTCGGCTCATTGTCCTTTGCACCCGATACGATCGTCACACGGGTGTTCCAGATCGTCTTTAACCCTTGGGTTTTCGCGGGACTTGTCACCTTCGTCATATCGATGGCCTCACACCTTTACGTGCTGTCGAAAGTTGAACTCTCCTTTGCCTATCCGTTCCTCAGCCTTGCCTATGTGGCGGTCGCGGTCTTTGCCTTTTTCCTTTTCAAGGAAGATCTCAATGGACTGCGTATTGCCGGGATCGGATTCATCTGCATCGGCACCGTGCTGATCGCGCAGAGCGGCAGAGCAAGCGACCAGAAAATCGTTTCGGCTCCGGCTGAAACCCTGCAATCGAAAGAGCTTACTCAATGAAACATGTTCTGTTTGGCGGCGACGGATTCGTCGGCCGTCATCTGGCGCCCAAACTGCTGGCCGACGGTGAGGAAGTCATCGTTGCGGACATCACCAGAAGTGACCTGCCGAACTATCGCGACGCAGCTTTTATCAAATGCGACGTCACCAATCCCGCTTCGATTGAGGCGGTCGGAATCGCGGCCGACGATATGGTCTACAACCTTTCGGCCAAAATGCTGTCACCCATCCAGGTGCGCGCGAAACGCCATGATTTCTTCTGGCCGGTGAACTATCACGGCACCGAGAACATCATCAACGCCATGGCGGCCGTCGATGCAATGCGGCTGGTCCACTACACCACCGACATGATCTACGGCCACACGCATGTCTGTCCGCAGACCGAGGATCATCCGGCGGCGCCGCTGGGTGAATACGGGCTTTCGAAATACAAGACCGAAGAGCTGGCCGCCGACTGGCGTGAGCGCGGCATGCAGATTTCGCTGTTCCGCCCGCGACTGATCATCGGCCCGGGGCGGCTTGGTATCCTATCGAAACTGTTCAAGCTGATCGACTGGCATCTACCGGTGCCGATGATCGGTTCGGGTAAAAACCCCTATCAATTCATCTCCGTATTTGATTGCGCGGAAGCGGCGCGGCTTGCGTGGAAGGCGGACGTGCCGAACGAGGCTTACAATCTTGGCTCGGACAATCCGCCGCCGGTACGCGAATTGCTGGGTGACCTCATCCACCATGCCGGATCCAGATCGCTGCTGATTCCGACGCCTGGTTTTGCGGTCAAGCGCACATTGGATCTGCTTGACTGGCTGAACATGCCGATCATGGATCCGGAGCAATATCTGATTGCCGATGAAATGTGCGTGCTGGATTGCAGCAAGGCCAAGCGGCAGCTTGGCTGGGAGCCTGCCTACCGCGACGAAGACATGCTGAACGCCGCCTACAGCGAATACCGCGCCGGGCTGGATCAGCCGCATACGGAATCATCCGCCCATGTGCCGGCCGAATAACGGGAAATGACGATGAATATGATGACCACGGAACCACAATCAGACGTGCAGCGGACGGTAGTCGATGCTCCCGCATTGTCACCGGACGTAGCGTCCGGTCCGAAACTGATGAGCGTCAGCGATGCCAAGGCGCTCGACGTGCCGGGGATGGCGGAGTTGTTCAAGACCCATCTCAATCCCGGCCAGTATCACTTCATGAAGCTGCTCGGATTTCACAAGGTTAAGATCGAGCGTGCCGAGGGCATGTATTATTTCGATCAGGATGACCGGAAAATCCTGGATTTCTTCGGCGGTTTCGGCTCGCTGGCCCTCGGTCACAATCACCCGCGCATTCTGCAGGCGCGCAAGAATTTTCAGGATGAAAAGCGCCACGAAATCGCGATGGCCTTTCTGTCGCAATACGCCAGCGCACTGGCCTACAATCTTGCCGCCTGTTCTCCCGGTGACCTCGATATGGTGTTCCTGGGGTCATCTGGATCGGAGGCGATGGAGGCCGCAATCAAAGTGGCGGAAAGGGCTGCCGGACCGAAGCGTCCCAAAATCGTCTATGCGGAGAATTCCTTTCACGGCAAAACCAAGGGCACGCTGTCGATTACCGATTCACCGCTCTATCGCGGCGAATTCCGCCTTGTCGACAACACGGTTCGGGTGCCGTTTGCCGACATCGAAGCCGTCGAGAACGCGTTCAAATCAGACCCGGAAATCGGGGTCATCGTGCTGGAAACCGTTCAGGGCGGCGGTGGAATCATCTCCGCTCAGGCCGAATACTGGCAGGAGTTGCGCCGGCTTTGTGATGCCCATGGCGTGTTGTGGGTGGCTGACGAAGTCCAATGCGGGCTTGGTCGGACCGGCAAGTTTTATGCGTTTGAACATTACGGCGTCATTCCGGATGTTACGGCGCTGGCCAAATCGCTGGGTGGCGGCAAATGCGCCATGGCGGCGATGATCGCCAAGCGCGACGTCTATATGAAGGCCTACGGAGCGCCCAAGAATGCCATGATTCACGGTCCTGCGACTTTTGGCGGGATCGGCGAAGCCTGCGTCACCTCGATCGAAACACTGCACGTGCTTTATGAAGAACACCTGATCGAGAATGCCGAGTCCACTGGTGCCTATCTGATCGCACAACTCGAAACGTTGCAGAAAAAATTCCCGAGCATGATCAAGGACGTTCGTGGCAAGGGCTTCATGGTCGGAGTGGAATTCCAGGACTTTTCAAAAACGCTGCCGATGGTGCTGCGGCCGATGGTCGGGTTGCTGGACGACAAGTTGAAGGGATCGCTGTCGGGTTTCATCGGAGCGCAATTGTTGCGCGATCATGACGTTCTGGTTGCCTTCACCGAATACAATCGCAACGTTATCCGGCTTGAGCCGCCATTGATCTGCCAGAAGGTGCATGTCGATACCTTCATCGAGGCTTTCGACGCGGTGCTGTTACGCGGCATTGTCGCCATCGTCAAGGATTTCGTCAAAAGTCAGGTGAGTTGATGAGCGTCAGTACCGAAAGCGAACCGCGGGGACGGATCGGTACTGCCGATCCGCGCCCGGCGCTGCACGGCCTGCTGGACTGGTCCGTTACCAGGTTCGAGCGCCTTTGGGCGCGTTATGAGGTCGCTCTCGGTATTTTGTTGTTATGGGGTTTTGCGGCTTCGATCCTGGCCATCGGCTGGCTGCGCCCGGACTACAACTGGGACATGATCGCCTATCTGGCCGTCGCCTTTCAAGACAGCTTTTCAAGTGCGGCGCAATTGCATGCCCATGTGTGGGCGCTGATGCAGTCGGGAACCGATCCGGGGCAGTTCGCTGCGCTTTCGGAGGGGGATGGATTTCGCCTCAGGCAGTTCCATGATCCGAATGCCTTTGTCTCCATGCTTGGCATGTTCGAGGTCAAATGGCTGTATGTCGCGCTGCTGGGTGCGGTGCTGCCGATTGCCGGTGCGATGGCGGCTCCATTTGCGGTCAATGTCGGCGCATTGACGTTGTTTTTCGGCATTCTGACATGGTGGCTGGCATCGGAGCGGCTGCTTGGTTTTGCACCGTTTGTCGTAGCCGCGCTGCTGATGGCACAGTTTCCGGCAATGGTGTTGGCCGAGAATCCGGATCTTCTGACTTGCGCGCTGGTCCTGTCGGGATTTTTGCTGCTTGACCGTGACCGGCAGGTTCCCGGTTGCCTTGCCCTGGTCTTGGCAGTGGCAGCCCGTCCGGATTCCGCGGCGGTTGTAGGCGTGCTGATGGCTGTTGCATGGTTCTGGCGTGACCGGCTTTCGCGCCCTGTCGCGGTGGCCTTTGTGCTGAGCATCGGTGTGTATCTTGCGGTCTCGCTGTCCAGCAATCATCCCGGATGGTGGGCGCATGTCTGGTTTTCGACCTACCAGTTTCAGGAAACGATGGAGGGCTTTGCACCCGATTTCTCATTGTTCGTCTATGCGGTTGGATTTGCCTGGAACCTGGTGCGATCGGCTTTCGAGAACACCTGGCTGGGGCTTTATGCCGGACTTCTGTTCGGGTTGGCGCTGGCCCATGCCAATGGCTGGCGTTTCAAAACCCGCCGTCTTGTCCTGGTTGCTGCCGCGTTGATCGCGGTCGCGGCGAAATACACGATCTTTCCCCTGCATGAGGGAAGGACATATCTTCCGTTGCTGCTTCCGGCACTGCTGATAGTGATGGCCGAGGCGCGGCGGTTGCTTGGCGAGCAGGCTGAAACGATCAGAGCTTGAAGAAGTTCAACGGAAACAGGTGGGTGCCAGGAGTGATCGAATTCTGCGCAACGGGTGCTTCCATATAACACTCGTCCTCGAACCATCGCCATTCATCGTTCCAGGTCCAGCAGTCATGCTTGCGGTACACATCGGCCACTTTTTCGGCATAGACCGGATCTGACGGCAGACGGACGAAATCCGGCTTTAGCGGCGTGAAATAGCTTGTCGCCAGCGTTGCCGCGCGGTCGGTGCAGTAATTCGACATCCACAGCCGAAACTGCTTTTCCCGACGCAACCGGTCAACCGCGCGAAACACCTGGATATGGTCTTCATGACCGTATTCGCCCCAGGGGTTGTGGGTGAAGACGTTGGTGCCGGGTTCAAGCAAACCATCTAGCGCCTGATAGATCGTGGAATAGTTCTTGTCGTAGTGGTTTTCAATGCTCTGAGAAGGCCGCTTTCCGGGTCCTCTATCGAGCATCGGCACGAGAGTTTTAACCACGCGGCCGACTTCGCGCCGGGTTGCTTCGCGCCCGAATTTAATGCCGGTGTCAGTCAGTTCTGGATTGCTCCAGTCGGCACAGCCATTGGTGCCCGGTTCGGCAATCTGCAGGCAGGTGACATTGGGGTGCGGCAGTTCCGCTATGGCGGCAGCGCGCGCGGCGCCGAGTTCCGGATGCGCCCAGAAATCCTGAAACACGATGATGATCTTTTCGACCCTCTCCATGATCGCTGTGAACCACAGGATTTCATCGTCGGGATGAGCGGCAACGATGACGGATCGATCGAGGAATTCCGGAGATTTCATGGCCTTCACTGCATGCTGAAAGGGGAATTATTGGGAATTTGCAGGCCTTGGCTTCAACCAGTCGCGAATGCGATCACGGCTGGCATATCCGGCCAGTGCGAGTTTGCCGAGCAGCGTCGGAGCGTGCCTGATTGCAAAGATTGCCGTCGGCTCGGTTCCAAAGTCCGCTTTGAATCCTTCATCGCCGATGGTGAAATCAAAATTGTTCCCGCCGGAACCGATCCAGTCCTCGATGATCATGTCATACATGAGCAATCCGGGTGAGTGACGCCCGTAGGTCTCGTAGTCGCAGCCGATCAGCAGATAATGAAAGCGGCCATTGTGGGTCAGCCCGAAAACAAACCCGATGTCG
>JAJFHT010000235.1 GCA_021775495.1 Hyphomicrobiales bacterium
ATCGGCGCCGACGGCCGCCTGGATTTCACGGTTGTGGGGCCAGCGGTCAATGCCGCAAGCCGCATCCAGGATCTGTGCCGGCCGCTGGAGAAGGACGTGATCCTGTCGGAACGGTTCGGTCATATTGTCGGCGCTTCACCCGGTGCACCGGCATCACTGGGCAAACACCCGCTTCACGGCGTTCCGGGACAACACGAGTTGTTCTGTCTGGAAGGTTAATAGCTCGAGCGCGCATTCTGGCGGGGGTCAATCCGGTTTGCTACTCTGCCAGAAAGCGCCTCAACATCCCGATCTCCCGATCGGATGCCAGAGTCGGCGCATGTCCGAAACCTTCCAGCACCTCCAGTTTCGGCCTCGGCCCCCGTCCCGCCATTTCCTCGGCTTGAGCCTGCGGAAGCACGTCACTGTCGGCGCCACGCAGCAGCAGAACCGGCAGGTCGAGGCTGTCATAGACGTCCCACAGGTCGAGGTCGGTTTTGTGGGTCGTGAACTGGTTGACGATGCGCGGGTCGTAATGGACCGTCACCCGACCCTCGTCGGTGCGTCGGTAGGAGGTATCGGCCATGCGGCGCCAGAAGGCATCGCTGTTTCGGCCGAAAGGCACATAGGCCTGACGCAGCCACGCCTCCAGTTCGGCGATCGAGGTAAACACCGGCAAGGTGCCGACATAGGCGGTGATACGATCGACGGCGGCTTGCGGAATATCCGGGCCAATATCGTTGATCGCCAGATGGCTGATGCGTCCGCGCAACCGGCCGGCGGCCAGAGTGACACCGATCAACCCACCCATCGATGTGCCGACCCAGCGGGTCTGCCCGATGCCATAATGCTCCATTATGGCGATTGCCGTATCGCCATAAACATTGAAACAATAATCTTCCTGCGGATCCGGTGCCCAGTCCGACAGGCCGCGGCCGATCGTATCCGGGCAAAGGACAAAATAATGCTCAGCCAGGGCGGCGGCGGCCTCGTCGAAATCGCGGCCGGTGCGGGCCAGCCCGTGCCACATGACCAGCGGCGGATTTGCCGGGCTGCCCCATTCGGTAACATGCAGCTGGAATTTTCCGGCATTCACATAGATCGATCGGGGTTTCATGCGCTACCGGTCCTTTTTAAGCAATGTCCCGGCAATGCCGGCAGGAAAGAAATAGACCAGCAGGATGAACAGGATGCCGAGCCAGAGCAGCCAGCGGTCGGGGTTCAGCAGATCCGGGATCAATGGCAGGGCCGCTGTTGCGTCCGCGCCGGCCTGCATCAGGTCTTTCAGGTAATATTGCGCCAGGCTCATGACGGTGACGCCGATGACCGCTCCGGTCATTGTGCCCATGCCGCCGATGACGACCATCAAAAGGACGTCGATCATGATGGCAAAGGACAGCGCAGTATCGGGCCCGGTATATTTTAGCCAGACCGCCCAGACGATGCCGGCCAGGGCGGCCAGTACCGCAGCCAGGCAGAAAACCGCGGTGCGATAGGCGACCACGCGGTAGCCGATCGCCTCGGCACGCAACTCGTTTTCACGGATCGCCTGCAGCACGGTGCCAAGTGGAGAGGCGACAATGCGCAGCATCACGCCGAACAAAACCAGGCAGGACAGGAAGACAAAGTAATATGCGGCGATCTTGCCGTTCAACGCCACTCCGAACAGGCGGACGACCTTGCCGTCGGCATCGGTCAGCAGTTTTGTTGCCGGTTTCAGAAGGCCGGGCACACGGTAGGTGATGCCGTCCTCGCCGCCGGTCAAATCGGATAGCTGGCTGGCCAGCACCATCATCACACTGGCCGCGGCGAGCGTCACCATGGCGAAAAAGATCGCTTTTACACGCAGGGAAAGAAGGCCGATCAGCGCGGCGAGCACGAAAGCCGCCAGCACGCCGGCCGCTCCGCCAATCAGGATGGCATCCCATCCCGGGCCCCAGGCGCGCAGCGTCATCGCGGCGCCATAGGCGCCGAAACCAAAAAACATCGTGTGGGCAAACGAGACGATGCCGGTGTAGCCGATCAGCAGATCGTAGCTAGCGACGAGAACTATGAAGACGCAGATGCGGGCGGCAACCTGCTGGCTGCGCACGTCGCCAAACAGGAACGGCGCCAACGCCAGGCAAAGGAAAATGCCTGCAAGGATCAGATGAAGAACGACTTGGCCGGAGGTCCGGCGCAATGCCGCGACGGAACGACCGGCAGCACCCGCATTTGCCATTTCGGGTACCCCGCTCATCACAGTTTTACCGCCGGCCGCAGGCCGTAGGGCCGCCACAACAGGATCGCCATCATCAACAGCATGTTCGAGGCGAGCGACATTTTCGGCATCAGGAACGCAACATAATTGCCCATCAGCCCGACCAGCAGCGCACCCAGCAAGGAGCCTTCGATCGAGCCCAGTCCGCCGATGATAACGACGATGAACACAAGGATCATCATTTCCGACCCAAGCGCCGGAGTGATCAAAGTTTCATATCCGGCCCACATGGCGCCGCCGATCGCCGCCAGCGCCGAGCCTGCCATGAAGACGCC
Organism: Hyphomicrobiales bacterium; assembly: GCA_021775495.1. Classification (GTDB taxonomy): domain Bacteria; phylum Pseudomonadota; class Alphaproteobacteria; order Rhizobiales; family Rhizobiaceae; genus JAJFHT01. The sequence continues at coordinate 2,515 of JAJFHT010000235.1, forward strand.
GACAAACAGCCGGTCGATGCGAAAGCCAAGCGCCTCGACCATTTCGCGGTTTTCCACTCCGGCACGGACCAGAAGTCCGATGCGGGTACGGTTCAGTGCGTAGTAAAGCACGATGTAGGCAAGAAGGCCGAGGCCAAAGGCAAAGACCCGGTAGATTTCGATCGAAATGTCACCAATGATGATCGAGCCCGCCAGGATCGCCGGGCGCGGCACCGATACCGGCGAGCCACCCCAAATCGCCAGGATCAGTTGTTCGGCAACAATCAACGCTCCCATGGTGATCAGGATCTGGCGCAGGTGATCCCGGTAGACGGGCTTGATGATCACGGTTTCGAAAAACCAGCCGGCAACCAGTCCGAATACGGCTGCGGCGGAAATCGCCGCCAGAAGCGCGACAATGTTCAAAAAACCGTTGTCGCCGACATTCCAGGCAGCAAGCGCCGAGAGAACCGACGCGGCGACAAATGCGCCGAAGGACACGAAGGCCGAGTGACCGAAATTCAGCACGTCCATCAGGCCGAATACCAGGCTGAGGCCCGAGGCCATCAGGAAGATCATCATACCCATCGACAGCCCGGCAACCGTCAGCGTGACCCAGGTCGACGGCGAACCGATCAGCAGCAGGGCGAGCAGGGCAAGCGCCACCGGCAACAGGTTGACCCCGCCAAACCGCTCCAGCATCTGTGTTGTCTTTTGCATGATCGGGCCCTTATTGATGCGCGTCGAGCGAAAGGCTCAGCAGCCGGGTTTGCAGGCCCTGATCGGCAGCCAGCGCCTGCATGGTTCCGTGGTGGACAATCTTGCCGTCCTCGATCACCGCGACACCCCTTCCAAGGGATCGGGCAAAAAGGAAATTCTGCTCAACCAGCAAAATGGTGGTGTCCCTGGCGACCTCGCGAAACATGTCGATCATGTTGCGAATGATCGCCGGAGCGAGACCCTTGGTCGGCTCGTCGATCAGGATCATCCGGCGCGGTTCGATGATGGCGCGCGAAATTGCCAGCATCTGTTTCTGGCCGCCTGAGAGAGACCATGCCGCCTTGCTCCAGAATTGCTCTATGGCCGGAAAGAGCGCAAATACATGTTGCAGGCGCTGGTCGTCGAACCGTCCATTTGACGTGGCGAGCCGCATGTTCTCCTGCACCGTCAGACCGCCGAAGATGCCCATGTTCTCAGGCACATAGGCGATACCGAGGCGAGCAATTTCGGATGTGTGCATGCCGGTGATGTCGGCATCGGCGAAGCGGATGACGCCCTTTCGCGCCTGCCACAGCCCCATGATCGTGCGCAGGGTCGTGGTTTTGCCGGCACCGTTTCGCCCGAGCAGCACGTGGACACCGCCTTTCGGAACCTGCAACGATATACCGTGCAGGATGTGGTACTGACCGATATCGGTGTGAACGTCCTCCAGGCTGAGGATCGTATCGCTCATGCCACGTCCTCCGCGGGGATTCCGAGATAGATCTCGCGAACGATCGGCAGCGCAATCACGTCGTCAGGTTTGCCGTCGGCCACCAGTTCGCCATTGTGCAGCACGATGATCCTGTCGGCCAAAGCGCGGACCACGTCCATTTTGTGCTCAACCAGCAGGATGGTTTTGGCACCGTCCTTGCGGATGTTCTCGATCAGTTCGAGGATCAACGGCGCCTCGTCCACCGACATGCCGGCGGTCGGCTCGTCAAACATGAAAATATCCGGCTGCATCGCCAGAAGCAGGGCAACTTCGAGTTTGCGCTGATCGCCATGCGAGAGGGCTGCTGCCGGCAAATAGGCAACATCGGTCAGCCGTGTCGCTTCGAGATGGCGGTCCGCCGCCTCCCATGTCTGGGTGAAGCGGCTGACCTTTTGCAACAGGCGCGGGCCGAGGCCGGCCCGGGCCTGGACGGCGAGCCGGACATTTTCCAGCACACTCAATCGCGGAAACAGGCTTGTCAGTTGGAACGCTCTACCGATACCGGCCTTGGCGCGGGCCGATGGCGACAGTCTGGTAATGTCGAGATCGCCCTTGAAGATACGGCCTTCGGATGGCGGCAATTGCCCTGAAATCAAATTGAAATAGGTTGTCTTGCCTGCGCCGTTGGGGCCGACGATGACGGTCAATTCGCCAGGCGAAAAACCGCAGGACACCGCATTGACCGCGGAATGACCACCGAAGCGGATGGTCAGGTCTTCTGTCGTTAGGGAATGAGGTGCGATCACGATCATTTCCGTTCGAGATTGGTGACGGATTCGACAGGATGGCCTCCACGCCGGACAAAACAACCCGGCGTGGATTTATCGTGCCTGCCGGTCAGTTGGTCCGGCCGACCGGGATATCCATCTCTTCCGGCTTGATCTCTCGCACCAGTTCGGGGATCGCCCATTTGACCGCATCGTCGACCTTGATCTTGAAATGATACATCGACTGCAGCGCCTGATGGTCTTCCTTGCGGAAGGTCATAGTGCCTTTCGGCGTTTCCCAGCTCATGCCTTCCATCGCCGCAATCAGGCCTTCGGTGTCGAGCGTCTTGGCGGTTTCAAGCGCCTTGTGGATCGCAAGCGCCGCAGCCATGCCACCGGCGGTGAAGAAATCCGGCGGTGAGTTGAAGCGCTTCTGGTGCTCGGCAACCAGCCAGTCATTCACCTCGTTTTTCGGGTTCTCATAATAGTAGTAGATCGCCCCTTCCATGCCGGGCACACGCTTGTAGCTCGGCAGCACCGGCAGAATATGACCGCCAGTCGAGATCTCGATGCCATACCGGTCCGGTTGCATCGACTGGATCTTGCCCATCGGGTCGCCGCCGCCGGCGACGTAAATCAGGATCACCTTGCGGCCATCCTTGTCTTTCAGGGCGCCGAACATGCGCTCGGCAGCGGCGGTGAAATCGGTGGTTTTCAGCGGCACGTATTCTTCCGCGACGATTGAGGCGCCGGAGCCTTCGAGCGCCCTCTTGAACGCCGCGATGCCATCCTTGCCGAAAGCGTAGTCCTCGGCAAGCGTCGCGACAAACAGCTTGTCGTCCGGCTTCAGCGCAAGCGCCTGGGCCTGCATGTCCATCGACGAATTGCGCGATGTCTTGAACACATATCGGTTGGAATCGGGACCGGTCAGCGAATCGGCGACCGCCGGTTCGACCAGCAGAACACGCTCATATTCCTCGGCGACCGGAAGCATCGCCTTGGTTACACCCGACGATGTGCCGCCAAGCGCGATCAGCGCACCATCATCGCCATAGGCTTCGGCAAGCACTGCCCGCGCGATATCCGGCTTGAACTGGGTGTCCTTGTTGATGATCTCGATCTTGCGATCGCGCACCATCATCGTCCCCTTGGTGGCATATTCCATGCCCAACTGGAAACCGGTGTGGGTCTGCTTCGAAAACACTTCGAAACTCGAACCGGACAATCCGTGAACCAGGGCAATCTTGATCGGATCGTCCGCAACAGCGGTACCGGTCACTGCCATTGATGCTACAATGACCAGTGTCTGCATAAACCTTTTCATGTCGTGCTCCTCCAGATTTTCGACACGCCTCAAACAGCGAACAAAAGGTCCCGCGCCTGCAACGAGCATAAATGTGTTTCAACCAGAGGGCGGATCGATCGGGCAGGCAATTGAATGCCGCTTTTTCCCCTACATCCCTGAATCGGTTGACTTTGTCGGCTTGACGCGGAATCGAGACATAGTATCCATCGCCCCACGCCCGCAGCACAATACTGTAGAAATACGGAACGCATGGTAGAAATACGGCATGACTGAAATCGCCGACGAAACGCTGCGGGAAGCAGCAAGCCTCAACGAAATCGCTTTCGACATGGCGCCGGTCGGCATCGTGATGACCGAAAACCGGGTGATCCGCGCCTGCAATCTGGCGTTCGCCGCCATGTTCGGCTATCCGCGCGAAGAATTGATCGATCAATCCTTTGCGATACTCTACCCGTCTTTCGAAGAATTCGTACGGATCAGGGATATCGGCGTGAAACCGCTGCGCGAGACCGGCCGCTATTCGGACGAACGCATCATGGCCCGCAAGGATGGCAGCCATTTCTGGTGTCGGGTTCGCGGACATTCGATGACACGCGAGGAACCCTTGCGCAAAGCCGTCTGGAGTTTTGCCGATCTATCCGACTACCGGCCGGTTGGCGGCCTCAGCACCCGCGAACGCCAGATCGTCATGCATCTCGGCGAAGGCCGCACCAGTAAGGACATCGCACGCTTGCTGGACATTTCCCCACGCACCGTTGAATCCTATCGGGCACGCCTCTTGAAAAAATTCAACACAAGCAATGTCGCGGAACTGCTGTCTCTGCTGTCCGGTGTACCCGGGTAGAAACCGCGACCTGACCTTTGCTGATGCAAATCGGGCGAAACCGACATATGACTGTGCGCCAACGCAATCGGGCACAGTGAACCGGCACCCATGCCAAGACCAAAAAAACAGCACATCACAATCAGGGATGTGGCGAAAACCGCCGGTGTCTCGCCGATTACCGCCTCGCGGGCGTTGCAGAACTCCGAGCTGGTGCGGCCGGCGACCCGCGAAAAGGTCGCCCAGGCGGCCAAGGACCTTGCCTATATTCCGAATTTCGCAGCCGGAACGCTATCATCGGATATCAGCCGGATCGTTGCGGTCATCGTGCCCAACATGTCGAATTCGATCTTTGCCGATACGCTGCAATCGATAGCCAACAGTCTTCGCCCCGCCGGCTATAATCTGCTGATCGGAAGCAATGATTACTCATTGGACCTGGAACAAGACCTGGTGCGCACTTTTCTGTCGCGGCGTGTCGATGCGCTGGTGCTGACGGGACATCTGCACAGCGAAGAAACCAAATCGCTGATCCGTGGTTCCGGCGTTCCGACCGTCGAGATGTGGAGCATCACCGACGATCCATTGGGCGTCAGTGTCGGAATTTCAAACTATGACGCGGCTTTTGCGATGACCCGGCATCTGCTGGACCAGGGGCATCGGAGAATCGGGTTTATCGGCGGATTGCTGGAAAACAATGACCGAACGCAGAGCCGGTTGCGCGGTTACCACGAGGCGCTCGAGCAGGCGGGCATTGAATTCGACACTTCGCTTGTCCGGCACGAAGATTTCGATTTCGACCGGGGCTCGATGGCAATGAGAAACCTGTTGTCTGAAAATGGCCGGATCGACGCGGTGTTCGCGGCTTCCGACGTTCTGGCACTCGGAGCGCTGCTGGAATGTCTGCGTCAAAATCTGAAGGTCCCTGATGATATTGCCGTGTCGGGCTTTGATGACGCGCGTATCGCCAGCATCATGAATCCCGCCCTGACGACGATCGGCATTCCCCGGGAGTCGATCGGCAAGAAAATCGCCGAGGTCATCCTGCAGATGATCCGCGGAGACGAACCGGAGCAGAAAATTTTCGACATGGGTTTCACTCTGATCGAGCGGGGTAGCACCTGACCGGAGCCACAGCATCAGGAATTGCACATCTATCCGTCAACATTGTGCCTTGACGAACCATAATGGTACCGATACCATTTTAGCGGGAGTGAGGAACAAAAATTGAATTTGTCAGGATCTGCCATCTTTCATGGAGTCTTGAGGCGATGCGTCGTCCCGGCGCTGGCTGCCCCGAACCGTGGCGACACGTCTGCATCCGTCGTCGACTACATCCAGGCCCGAGACTTCAATTCGCCTTCGCATCGAGCCGAAAAAAAGGCTGGCATATCGAACGTAATGTGCAAGGCTGCGGCAACGGCAAGCAAGAATGGCGATGAACGGGAACCGGGTTGTGTCGATCTTGCGAAACGCCTGCCCCTCAGTTTGGTCGAACGAAAATGGGAGGACACACGATGGCTGAAGCACTGAGCGGTGTCTTTCGAGCGCTGATGGCGGTGAATTCGGTGTTTTTGCGAATTGGCCGCAATATTGCCTGGTTTGCGCTGGCGCTGATGGTTGTCGTGATCCTGCTGCAAGTGGTGTTCCGTTACGTTTTCAACAATGCCCTGCCCTGGCCGGACGAAGTCGCGCGCTTCCTGATGTTGTGGATGACCGGGTTGATAGCGCCGTCGGCAATGCGCTGGGGAGGATTTGTCGCCATCGACATGCTTGAAATGGCTCTGCCCAAACGAGCGGGCCTGTTTTTGACACTGATCCTTTTGTGTCTTTCGGCGGCCGTTCTTGTGATGGCTATCCAGTTCGGATGGAAACACACGATGGGATTTGGAGGTAATTTTGATTCCTCGTCGATGAAACTGCCACTGGACTGGATCGGTCTCGAGGCCATCCGGGTCAAATTGCGTTACATGTACGGGTCGCTCCTGGTCGGCATCATCCTGCTGCTGTCGGTAACAGTAGAGCTGATCCTGCGCTGTCTTATCGGCATCTTGAATCCCGATCTGGAGTTACCGGACGATCCGGCAATGATAATGGCGGGGTCAAACTGATGCTTGTATGGTTCCTTCCCGTCTTCCTGTTCTTCCTGATGATCGGGCTGCCGGTCTTCTTTGCGCTGCTTGTGGCCCCCGGACTGCTGCTCTGGCTGAACGGACAGGAGCGCGACATCGCGCTGCTCTATCGCAATGTCTACAACGGCATGGACTCTTTCCCGCTGATGGCATTGCCGTTTTTTATGCTTGCCGGCGAACTGATGAACCGCGGCGGCATCACCATCCGTCTGGTGGAGTTTTCACAGGCATTGATGGGTCATCTGCGTGGTGGCCTGGCGCATGTGAACATCCTGTCATCCATGCTGTTTGCCGGGCTCTCCGGCTCCGCCGTGGCCGACACATCGGCTCTCGGGTCAACGCTGATCCCGGCGATGGAAAAGAACGGGTACACGCGGAAGTTCGCCGCAGCCATCACCGCCGCCAGTTCTGTCATCGGACCGATCATCCCGCCGTCGGGCATCATGATCATCTATGCCTATGTCATGGGCGAAAGCGTCGCAGCGTTGTTTCTGGCCGGCATCGTGCCGGGTATTCTGGTCGGTGTCGGATTGATGGTCATGGTTCGAGTCATGGCCGACCGCTACGACCTGCCGAAAGCCGAACGTATCGTTGAAAAGAATCAGCAGATCACAAAGCTCGAACATTGGGTCTCGTTCGTGCTGCTGAGGATCAATATCGCTGCTGTGCTATTGGCCATCTACAACGGCGTCGACACGTTTCTTCAGTCCGGTCTTACCATCAACAACTGGATTTTGATGCTGGTGTTTCTGCCGATTGCGCATGTGCTGCTGGTAAGCCAGCGCAAAAGGGTTTCCAGCGATTTTCGCATCATCTGCAAGCGGGCGGTCGCGCCGCTGCAAACGCCCATAATCATCCTTGGTGGCATTCTGATCGGAGTGTTCACACCGACAGAAGCAGCGGCGGTTGCCGTCGCCTATGCTCTGATCATTTCGTTTTTCGTCCTGCGAACCATGAAACTGGGCGACCTGCCGCGCGTGCTGATGAAATCGGCGCTGGGGTCATCCACAGTCCTGCTTCTGGTCGGAGCGGCGGTTGCGTTCAAGACCGTCGTCAGTCTCAGTCATGCGCCGGAACAAATGGCGGAATTCGTGCTTAGTCTCAGCGACAATCCGCTGATGCTGCTGTTCCTGATCAATCTGCTGCTGTTCATTGTCGGAATGTTTCTCGATGCGGGCCCGGCAATCATCATTCTCGGACCGATACTGGCGCCGATCTTTGTCGAAATCGGCGTTCATCCAGTGCATTTCGCTATTATCATGTCGGTCAATCTGACTGTCGGACTGGCCACACCGCCAATGGGACTGGTGTTATTTGTGGCCTCATCGGTCTCCGGTGAGCGGGTCGAAACGATCTCGCGCGCCATCTTGCCATTTCTTGCCGTCGAAGTTCTGGTGATCTTTCTCATCACCTATGTCCCGGCGATATCGATGACGATACCGCGGCTTACGGGCTTCGTTCAGTAGGAAATAAACAAATTCGAGCGTCCAACAAGGAGGAACACAATGCTCAAAACCACACTCAGGACTATGCTCGCCGCGTCGATGATCGCGGCAGGCACCCTGGCGTCCGTCGCCGCAGACTATTCTTTGCGTGCAACGGCCAATTCGAATGAAAACGACGAGGATTATGACGGCCTTGTGGTGTTCAAGAACTATGTCGAGGCCGCATCCAATGGTGCGATCGAGGTAGAACTGTTCATCGGAACGCAGCTTTGTTCAAAGGGCGCGGAATGCCTGCAGGGCGTTGCCGATGGTTCGATCGACATCTACATCTCCACTTCCGGCGGCGCGTCGGGCATTTTCCCTTATGTCCAGGTGCTCGACCTGCCTTATCTGTTGCGCGATGACCGCATCGCCGAAGACGTCCTGCAGGGCGATTTTGTCCGCACGCTGCGGCAGATGGCACTGGACGATTCCGATGGCTCAATCCGTTTGATGACGATCGGCAATACCGGCGGATGGCGCAATTTCGCCAATACCAAGCGCCGGGTTGCCCAGCCAAAAGACATGGAAGGCCTGAAAATCCGAACAGTTGTGGCCGACCTTCCGCAGGAACTGGTCAAGGCGCTGGGCGCCTCGCCGACGCCCATACCGTGGCCGGAACTCTTCACTTCGTTCCAGACTGGCGTAGTTGAAGGATCGAAAAACGGCATCACCGACATCATGGGCATGAAGTTCCCCGATGCTGGCCTGCAATATGTGACGCTTGACGGCCATGCCTATATGGGCGCGCTGTGGTGGATGAACAATGCGAAGTTCATGGGCATGCCTGACAACCTCAAGCGGGTTGTGGTCGACGGTTTCGCACAGCTGCAGCAGGCAACATTCGCCTCGCCGAAGCGCAAGTCGATCAAGGCCTATGAAGAATTCGTGGCCGGAGGCGGCGATCTGTATGTGCCGACCACCGAGCAAAAAGCGATGTTCAAGGCGTCTGCCGCGCCGGTTTATGACTGGTTCAAGGGCAACATCAAGAACGGACCGGCGATCTTCGACTCGCTGGTGTCCGAAGCCGCAAAATCGGAAGAAAAGATCGACGGCGGCGCAATGATGGACATCAAGTAGTTCATCACGATATTAAAGATTACGAGGGGCTGCCCGTCGGGCGGCCCTTTTTTTGCGACTGCACTTATCTTATACGTGCTGACCGCCGTTGACGTGGATTTCCGCACCGGTGACGTATGACGCATTTTCCGAACACAGATAGAATATTGTCTCGGCGACTTCGGCGGTACTGCCAAGACGCCGCAGCGGAATTGTTTCAACGATTTTTTCGGTTCCCGGCGACAGGATCGCCGTATCGATCTCACCCGGCGCAATAGCGTTGACGCGGATGCCGTGCGGTCCGAAATCGGCCGCCATCTCCCGTGTCAGAGACGCCATGGCGGCCTTCGATGTTGCATAGGCCGTGCCGGCAAATGGGTGTACGCGGCTACCGACAATCGACGTGACATTGACGATCGAACCGCCGCCGCCAATCAATTCCTTGAACAAGCCGCGCGCCAGCATGATCGGTGCAAAAAAATTGACCTGAAACACGTCGCGCCAGACATGCATCGGCGTTACAATCGAATCCATCCGGGTCCCGCCTTCACCCTTGGGAGAAATGGCGGCATTGTTGACCAATGCGTTCAGTGTTCCGCCTTCCACCGCCAGACGGTGCCGGATTTCCGCCACGGCGGATCCAACATCCTCGGGATCGCTGAGATCGACCTTGATGTGATCTTCCGGGCCTGCAGGCCACGGGCAATCCTCGGCGAAGGCCTGCCTTGAGCATGTGAACACACGCCAGCCTTCCTTGGAAAACCGTTTGACCGTTGCGTGGCCGATACCGCGGCTTGCGCCGGTCAGAACAAGGGTTTTTCGAGTATCGGTTTCTGCCATGGCAGGAATCTCCTTCAACTCCTTGTAGCGAATGCCCCGAAGCATAGCGAGTGGCGTTGAACTGGCATCGCAAAATACATAGAGCGCATCCTGATTGTACGGAACCATTTGACTGGAATTGCGGGTTTGCTGGCAAGGCGGGTTCCATGCAGTGGTCTTAATGACCACAAGTGGAGCGCAACGCAGTCCAGCGGGCCCGTAATTCCAGCCTTCGGTGGGCCATATCGGTTCGTCGACGTCGTTGCGAAGCTTGCCCGATGAACCACATCGCGCCGCGCTTCGCGCCTAGACGAGCAAACCAATTTGGCCCATCAAATGCTTCCGTACAATCAGGATACGCTCTATGGTCCCGCGACAATCACAAAACAAAGGGGACGCGCCCGATGGCAGGCCACATTCTCGCAATCGACCAGGGAACGACGTCATCCCGGGCGATCGTATTTGACCAGAACATGCAGATCGTGGCGAGCGGGCAGAAGGAGTTCACCCAGCACTTTCCAGATTCGGGCTGGGTCGAACACGACCCGGAGGAAATCTGGAAATCGGTCGTGTCCACCTGCAAGCTGGCGCTCAGACGCGCTAAGCTGAAAGCCACCGACATTGCCGCCATCGGCATCACCAACCAGCGTGAAACGACCGTCGTGTGGGACCGGGAAACCGGCGAACCGATTTACAACGCCATTGTCTGGCAGGACCGGCGCACTGCTCCGCTGTGCCGGAAACTGAAAAAGAAGGGGTTGGAAAAGACCTTTACCAAAAAGACCGGCCTGCTGCTCGATCCGTATTTTTCCGGCACCAAGATTGCCTGGATACTGGACAAGGTCAAAGGATCGCGCAAACGAGCAAAGGCCGGAGACCTGCTGTTTGGAACAATGGACAGTTTTCTGATCTGGCGGCTTACCGGCGGTGCATCGCATGTCACCGATGCGACAAATGCCAGCCGTACGCTGATCTACAACATCGGCAACAATGCCTGGGACAAGGACCTGCTGAAAATCCTCAACATTCCTGCCGCGATGCTGCCGGAAGTGAAAGACTGTGCCGACTATTTCGGGACGGTTGATGAAAGCGTTCTCGGCGCTCCCATCCCGATCCTGGGCGTCGCCGGCGATCAGCAGGCGGCGACGATCGGCCAGGCCTGTTTCGAACCCGGCATGTTCAAATCGACCTACGGCACCGGGTGTTTTGCATTGCTGAATACCGGCAAGGACATGGTGCGTTCGAAAAACCGGTTGCTGACGACCATCGCCTACCGACTGAACGGCAAGACCACCTATGCGCTGGAAGGCTCGATCTTTGTCGCCGGCGCGGCGGTACAATGGCTGCGCGACGGCCTGAAGATCATTCGCAAGGCCGACCAGGCAGGCGAATTGGCGGAAGGAGCCGATCCGAACCAGAACGTCTATCTTGTACCGGCCTTTGTAGGCCTTGGCGCACCCTGGTGGGATGCCGAAGCGCGTGGCGCGCTCTACGGCCTGACCCGCAACACGGGGCGCGCCGAAATTGCGCGGGCGACACTGGAATCGGTCGCCTATCAAACACGTGATCTGCTTGATGCCATGCACAAGGACTGGAAAGGCGCCGGTACCAAAACGGTTCTGCGAGTTGACGGCGGCATGGTGGCATCCGACTGGACCATGCAACGCCTGGCCGACCTGCTGGATGCGCCGGTAGACCGCCCGAGCATCCTAGAGACCACTGCCCTTGGCGCAGCGTGGCTGGCCGGATCGAAAGCAGGGGTCTGGCCGGATGCAAAAGCCTTTGCAAGATCGTGGAAACGTGACCGACGGTTTGAACCGCAAATGGATGGGGCGACACGCAAGACCAAACTGGCCGGCTGGAACGACGCCGTTCGCCGCACCCGAACGTCCTGAAAGGCGATCAACAACGGAATGCAGCCCAACGGGACCCCGACAGTGAATGAATGACGTAACACCTGTGCGCGACAACAAGCTGACCGTGGCGGAACTCGATACGCCGCAGAGCCGGGCGGCGGCAACGCCGATGATGGAGCAGTTCATTTCCATCAAGGCGGCCCATACCGATGCGCTGCTGTTCTACCGGATGGGCGATTTCTACGAACTGTTCTTCGAGGACGCGATCGCCGCTTCCAAAGCGCTTGGCATCACGCTGACCAAACGCGGCAAGCACAATGGCAGCGATATTCCAATGTGCGGCGTACCCGTTCATGCGGCCGATGATTATCTGCAAAAGCTGATCAAATCGGGATTTCGTGTCGCCGTCTGTGAGCAGGTGGAGGATCCCAGCGAGGCAAAAAAACGCGGTGCCAAATCGGTGGTGCGCCGCGATGTCGTCCGGCTGGTTACGCCCGGAACGCTGACCGAAGACAAACTGCTCGAACCGGCGGAGTCCAACTTCCTGATGGCGCTCGGCCGTGTCAGAGGAGCGGCGTCGGAAACCGAAGGCTCCTACGCCATTGCCTGGATCGACATTTCCACCGGCCGTTTTCGCATCGCCGAGTCCGATCAGGACCGTTTGCACGCCGACATATTGCGCATCGAGCCGCGTGAACTGATCGTCGCCGATGCGCTGTTTCACGACCCGGAACTGCGGCCGCTGTTCGACATGCTCGGACAGTTGGTCAACCCGCAGCCGTCCAGCCTGTTTGATTCGGCGACGGCGGAAAGCCGGATCCTGCGTTATTTCGATGTGGCGACACTGGATGGTTTTGGCCAGTTCAAACGAACCGAACTGTCGGCCATCTCGGGCATCATTGCCTATATCGAAAAAACCCAGATCTCGGAGCGACCGCCACTGAGCCGGCCGGAACGCGAACAATCGGGATCGACATTGTTCATCGACCCGGCGACCCGAACCAATCTGGAACTGTTGCGCACCCTGTCCGGCTCGCGCGCGGGCAGCCTGCTGAAGGCCATCGACCGGACAGTTACCGGCGTCGGCGGGAGGCTGCTGGCGGAACGGCTGATGTCACCGCTGACCGCTCCGGATGCGATATCAGCACGGCTCGATTCGGTTTCCCTGATGATGGCGGAAGATCAATTGTGCGAGGCGGCTCGCCAAGACCTGAAATCGGTTCCCGACATGCCGCGCGCGCTGTCGCGTCTGGCGCTCAACCGCGGCGGACCACGCGATCTGGGTGCCATTCGTTCAGCGCTGTCGCAGGCCCGGATTCTCTCGGACCGGATGTCAAAGATCGCCCTGCCGGCAGAACTGGACGGATGCCGCGAGAATCTGGAGGCATCTCCATTGGTAGTGGTTGAACGGTTGGGCGAGGCGCTGGACGAGGAATTGCCGCTGCTGAAACGCGATGGTGGATTTGTCCGCGCCGGCTTCAACACCGAACTCGATGAATTGCGGGCGCTGCGTGACCAGTCGCGGCGGGTCATCGCCTCGCTGCAGGCCGACTACATCAACGAGACCGGTGTCAAATCGCTGAAAATCCGGCACAACAATGTGCTTGGTTATTTCATAGAGGTAACCGCCAACAATTCTGCTGCTCTGACCGACGGCGACGCTGCGAAAGCCCGCTTTATCCATCGTCAGACCATGGCGAACGCCATGCGCTTCACCACAACCGATTTGGCCGAGCTGGAAACGAAAATCGCCAACGCATCCGGCCGGGCGATGACGCTCGAGCTTGAGATTTTCGAGCAGCTGCTGGCCGGGGTCACCGGTGAAGCCGAGGCCATTCGCGCCGTTGCCGATGCGCTTGCGGTGATCGATGTGTCGGCCAGTCTGGCATTGCTGGCGCAAAGCGAAGGCTATTGCCGCCCTGTCGTCGATGACAGCCTGTCCTTTAATATCGTTGCGGGGCGTCATCCCGTTGTCGAACAGGCGTTGCGTCGGCAGGCGGCCGAACCCTTTGTCGCCAATGATTGCGACCTGTCGCCTGCGAACGACCGGGACAGTGGCGCGATCTGGTTGCTCACCGGCCCCAATATGGGCGGCAAGTCGACATTCCTGCGGCAGAACGCGCTGATCGCCATCATGGCGCAAACCGGTTCCTTCGTACCTGCGGGCCAGGCTCATATCGGCGCGATTGATCGGCTGTTCTCGCGTGTCGGCGCATCCGACGATCTGGCGCGCGGACGCTCGACCTTCATGGTCGAGATGGTCGAAACGGCAGCCATCCTCAATCAGGCCAGCGAACGGTCTCTTGTCATTCTGGACGAGATCGGCCGCGGCACGGCGACATTTGACGGTCTGTCGATCGCCTGGGCAGCGGTGGAATATCTCCACGACAAGAACGCCAGCCGGGCGCTGTTCGCAACCCATTTCCACGAGATGACGGCGCTGACGGAAAAACTGGGGCGGCTGCAGAACGTCACCATGCGGGTGAAGGAATGGGACGGCGACGTGATCTTCCTGCACGAGGTGGCCAAGGGGGCGGCCGACCGCTCATACGGCGTCCAGGTGGCCCGCCTTGCCGGCCTGCCCGACGTGGTGGTCGAGCGCGCAAGGGACGTGTTGCACCAGCTGGAAAACAGCGAAACCTCCGGCAAGGCCGACCGGCTGGTAGACGACCTGCCGCTGTTCAGCGTTGACCTCAGGCCGGCGCCCGCCAAACCACCGAAACCCGATCTGATCGGCGAGCAGCTTGCCGATCTCAACCCGGATGAGATGACGCCGCGCGTGGCGCTTGAGGCGCTGTACCGTCTCAAGCATCTGACCTCCGAGACATAATCGGTTCGGATTGCAGCGCCTCAACATTTTTCGAGTCCGACTGTCTCCAC
>JAJFHT010000236.1 GCA_021775495.1 Hyphomicrobiales bacterium
CGCCGGATGCTCCGCAAACAGCACGAACATCACGGCCGTCAGTATCTCGAAAATGGTGATCTTCTCGCCGTCATTGGCCTCAGCCACCCGGGAAATGGTTTCAGCCAGAAGGGCGTCATTGACCAGCTGTCCGGTCAGTCGAAACCGTTCATGCCAGTTCACCAGATGTGGCGACGTGTGCACATGGACCCGGTAACCGGATTCCTCGAGCAGCGCGCGTGAAAACGCCGCCGCCGAACCCTTGCCATTGGTTCCCGCTATATGAAGGATCGGTGGAAGACGGCGATGCGGATTGCCCAACCGGTCCAGCAGCCGCACGATGCGGTCGAGCGACAGGTCGTAGCCTTTCGGGTAGAGCGACGATAGCCGCTCGATTTCAATTTCAGCCGCGCTGGCTCTCATTGTGTATCGATCTTTTGATGGTGGCCGTCGAACGCCGATCAGGCCTGTTCGTGGTGTTCCTGATCTTCCGATTCGGCTGCAGGTGTTTCTGCTGGCTCCTCCTCAGGCTCCTCGATGGCCTCAGGTTCGGCATTCGGAACTTTCAGCAGGATCTTGAGCAGGCTGGTGATCCGGTCTTTCAAATCGCCGCGCGGCACAACCATGTCGACCATGCCGTGTTCCATCAGATATTCCGATCGCTGGAATCCCTCGGGCAGTTTTTCGCGGATGGTCTGTTCGATGACACGCGGTCCGGCAAATCCGATCAGTGCGCCCGGTTCGGCAATATGGATATCACCGAGCATCGCATAGGACGCAGTCACACCGCCGGTCGTCGGGTGGGTCAGGACGACAATATAGGGAAGGCCGGCCTCTTTGAGGCGCTCCACCGCAACAACTGTTCGCGGCAATTGCATCAGCGAAAGCGTGCCTTCCTGCATGCGCGCTCCGCCGGATGCCGCAAACAGCACGACTGGCAAATTCTTCTCGATGGCGTTGGTAAAGCCGTTGATGATGGCCTCACCGGCCGCCAGGCCCAGGGATCCGCCCATGAAGGCGAAATCCTGGACAACCGCCATGATTTCCACCCCGTCGATTCTGCCTTGCGCACAGACGACAGCATCATCGAGCGCGGTTTTGGCCTTGGCATCGCGCAATCGATCAACATAGCGTTTTTCGTCGCGGAATTTGAGCGGATCGACAGCCACTTTCGGGTTTTCGAGCGTTTCGAACGCAGCTTCGTCGAAGAAGAATTCCAGCCGTTTCAACGAATCGATCCGCATGTGATGGCCGGAGTTCGGTACCACCCACTGGTTTTCTTCCAGATCCTTGTGAAACACCATTTCGCCGGATTCGGGGCATTTGATCCACAGATTCTCCGGCATATCCCGACGGCCAAGCATCGAGTTGAATTTGGGACGTACGTAGTTGGTGATCCAGTTCATGACACTCGGCTCCGCTGATCCGATCAGATGTGGGGCGTTTACTCCGCCGCTGCAAGTCTTGCCGTGCGGACACCGCCGGCCAGACCCGAAATCAACTCGGAAACCGCCGCCACGGGATCTTCGTCTTTGTCTGTCGCCTCGGCGACCGCGCTTACGATGGCAGATCCGACCACGACGCCATCGGCGGACTGTCCGATCGTATGCGCCTGTTCGGCGGTTTTGACACCGAAACCGACACAAACCGGCAATTCGGTGTGGCCCTTGATCCGCGAGACTGCGGCCGCGACACGCGACGTATCCGGCAGGGCCGATCCGGTAATGCCGGTCATCGAGACATAGTACACGAACCCCGATGTGTTGCTGAGCACGGTCGGCAGTCGTTTGTCGTCGGTCGTCGGTGTTGCCAACCTGATGAAATTAATACCCGCTTTCAATGCCGGCAGGCATAGCTCCTCGTCCATTTCCGGCGGCAGGTCGACAATGATCAGGCCATCGATCCCGGCAGACAGGGCTTCCTGGAGGAACCGGTCGACGCCAAAACTGTAGATCGGATTATAATATCCCATCATGACAATCGGCGTTGTGTCGTCATTGCTGCGAAAATCACGCGCCATCTGCAGGGTTTTCTGCAACGTCTGGCCGGCCCGCAGCGCTCTGAGACCGGCTGCCTGGATCGCCGGACCATCGGCCATCGGGTCGGAAAACGGCATGCCTAGCTCGATGATATCGGCTCCGGCGGCCGGCAGCGCCTTCATGATGGCAAGCGAGGCGTCGTAATTCGGGTCACCGCCCATGAAATAGGTCACCAGTGCCGGGCGGCCCTCACCGCGCAGTCGCCCGAATGTATCGGAAATCCGTGTCTTCATGTCCTCAAAGCTCCACGCCGAGATGTTTGGCGGCGGTGAACACATCCTTGTCGCCGCGGCCGCACAGATTCATCACGATGATCTGGTCCTTGCCCATTTTCGGTGCGCGTTTGATTACTTCGGCAAGCGCATGAGACGGTTCCAGCGCCGGAATGATGCCCTCGATCCTGGTCAGGAGTTGGAATGCTTCGAGCGCTTCGTCATCGACGATCGGCACATATTCGACCCGTCCGCTCTCTTTCAGCCATGAATGTTCGGGACCGATGCCGGGATAATCCAGCCCTGCCGAAATCGAATGTCCTTCCTCGATCTGGCCATCGTCGTCCTGCAGCAGATAGGTGCGGTTGCCGTGCAGCACGCCGGGCCTGCCGGCGGTCAGCGAGGCGCAATGTTTGTCGCCCGAAAGCCCTTCGCCGCCAGCTTCGACGCCGACAATAGCGATATCCTTGTCGTCGAGAAACGGATGAAACAGTCCAATGGCGTTCGAACCGCCGCCAACGGCAGCAACCAGAAGGTCCGGCAACCGCCCTTCGGCCTCGACGATCTGCTGGCGTGTTTCCGTGCCGATGACCGACTGAAAATCACGCACCATTTCCGGGTACGGGTGCGGTCCGGCAGCTGTACCGATCAGGTAATAGGTCGATTCGACATTCGTCACCCAGTCGCGCAGCGCTTCGTTCATCGCATCCTTGAGTGTCCCGTTGCCGGCGGTGACCGGATGAACCTCCGCGCCGAGCAGTTTCATCCGGAAGACATTGGGCGACTGCCGCTCCACATCGGTTGCGCCCATATAGACGGCGCAGGGAAAGCCGAACCGGGCGGCGACGGTGGCCGAGGCAACGCCATGCTGTCCTGCGCCGGTTTCGGCAAT
This sequence comes from Hyphomicrobiales bacterium, assembly GCA_021775495.1. Classification (GTDB taxonomy): domain Bacteria; phylum Pseudomonadota; class Alphaproteobacteria; order Rhizobiales; family Rhizobiaceae; genus JAJFHT01. The sequence continues at coordinate 3,123 of JAJFHT010000236.1, forward strand.
GATTCTTGTTTTGCCCATGCGTTTGGCGAGCAGGATCTGGCCGAGGCAATTGTTGATCTTGTGGCTGCCGGTATGGTTCAGCTCGTCGCGTTTGAAATAGATCTTTGCGCCGCCCAGATGCTTTGTCAGCTGCTCGGCAAAATAGAGCGGGCTGGGCCGCCCGGTATAGTGTTTGTTGAGGTGTTCCAGCTCGGCCTTGAATTCCGGATCGGTTTTGGCATTGTCCCACGCTTGTTGCAGCTCGAGGATCAGTGGCATCAGCGTTTCGGCAACGAAACGGCCGCCGAATATGCCGAACATGCCTTGCTCGTCGGGTCCGGTGCGAAAGGAATTCGGTTCAGCCGGTAGGTTCATGGTCACACTCTCTTAATGTCGTGCTCGGCCAGGCTGCCCGGCTGCCGCTCGGCATTCCCGATGGCCTGGAAGAATTGTTCGATCAGCGCGATATCCTTGACGCCGGGTGCTGTTTCGACGCCGGATGACACGTCGATTGCCGGTGGTTCGACCTGCAACAGCGCGTCGCCGATATTTGCTGCATTCAGTCCCCCGGAAAGCATGTAATTCATGTCTCGGTCAAGCGTACGCAGCAATTGCCAGTCAAAGGATACGCCGTTACCGCCCGGCAGTTCCGATCCGCGCGGCGGTTTTGCGTCGAACAAAACCTGATCGGCAATGCCGCGATAGGCATTTGCCGCGGCAAGATCACCTGAATCGCGGACCGCGAAAGCCTTGATCACCGGAAGCCCGAACCGCTGTTTCAGCAGCGTGACGCGGTCCGGCGGTTCGCTGCCGTGGAGTTGCAGCATGTCCGGACGCATCGTTTCGACGATCCTGTCTAGCACCTCATCTTCGGCATTCACCGTAACCGCCACGGTCCGTGCCCGTCCCGCCGCCGCTTTGGCGAGTCCGCCGGCCAGCTCCGGCGCGATATTGCGTGGGCTTTTTTCAAAAAAAATGAAACCGAGATAATCCGCGCCGCAACGCAGCGCCGCGTCGACCGCGCCGGCTGTCTTCAGGCCGCAGATTTTGACCTTCGGTATCATGGTTTCGCAGGTGGCACGAAAATGCGACGGAGTCGAGACCGAAGGCCGGCTATCTGCCGGTCGGTCAGGGTTGGAAGTCGATCGCCTGAAGGGCGCTTCCATTGCGTTTCAGCCAGGCCTTGCACCGGTCGGTATCCGGGCAAAGCGTCTTGCAAAGTTTCCAAAATGCCGGCCCATGATTCATCTGTTCCAGATGGGCGGCCTCGTGCGCCACCAGATAATTGATCACCGCCGGCGGCGCCATCATGATGCGCCAGGAAAACGACAGATTGCCTTCCGACGAGCAGGAGCCCCACCGGCTCGATGTATCGCGGTAGCGAACGGCTCTGGCCTTTTTTGATAACCCGGCCGTGTGCTTGGCCACCAGCGGCTCTATATCGCGTTTGGCCTCGCGTTTGAGGAAATCGGCCACACGGCGTTGCAGGTGCTGTGGGTCTCCGTGAACGATCAACTCAGGACCGTCCGGTCCATCGGCAATGCTGACCGTTCCGCGACGGCCCGGTTCATGGCGCACCAGGTGCGGAACGCCGCGCAGGGGAATCTTTATGCCCGGCCGCACCTTCGGCTGGTCGGGGAACTTGGCCAGGCGGGATTCCAGCCAGGCTCTGTTTCTATCGAGAAAGTCATCGACATCACGCCCTGGCATTCCGGGTGGAACGGTCACTCGAAGGCCCTTGCCGCCGATCTCGATGCGCAGGGTCAGCCGTTTGGCGCGTTCATGTTCGACAATGCGCAGGGGCAGCGTTCGCCCGCCCACCTCATGGAGGCGTTCGTCCGGTGATTTTTTCGCCCTGCGGAATGGTCTGAGTATCGGCAGCATGCTGACCGCCTATTAGCCGATTCGTGCCGGTATCGAAATCCAAGTATCGAAATCCAGTGCCCAAAATACGAAACGGCGCCCCAAGGGGCGCCGCTGTTGCCTGGACGGTATATCCGGATATCTTTACTCGGAAATATCCGGAACTGATCCGCCGCGTTTCGACTTCTTCGAAGTCTTCTTGCGGCTGTTCATGAAACGATCGAACTCTTCCTGATCCTTCGCCCGGCGCAATTCGCGGGAATAGGAATCAAATTCTTCGCGCATCTCGTCGAGTTTGCGGCGTTCCTCGTTCATGCGCTCGAGTTCAGCCTCGCGCCAATCGTCGAATGCGACGTTTCCAGTACGTGCCGACGCCCTGTGGGAGGCCCTGCGGCAGCCAGCAAAAACACCATCGGTTGCCCGGTTCACATCGCGCTTGAAGCCGTCAAGCCGGTCACCCCAGATGATATAGGCCAGCATGGCCAGTCCAAGTGGCCAGAAAACTATGAACCCAAGAACCATCAATGCAATGGTTGCAGGTGTCCATGCGGGACGGACTAATGCCGTGTGTGTCATCGTCAACCGTTCCTTTCCTTAGCGGCGATCCAATGCGTCGCCTTCCCAATCGAGATGGGAACACAAAGCTGTGAATTCAAGGCAATTTATTGTAAAGCCCATGTAAAGTCGGTCATGCGGAAGGTTTCAGCCGAGCGGCTGAAAGCACTGCAATTCCGGCGCAAAGCCCCCAAAAAGCCGAACCGATACCGGCAATCGAGATTCCTGATGCAGTGACGCAAAAAGTGGCGATCGCGGCAATTCTCCGTTCGTCATCTGCCAGCGATAACGCCAGTGCATTGGCCAGGGGCGCGATCAGGGCGAGACCGGGAACCAGTGCGATCAACGTGGCTGGCATGAGTGCGAACAAAGCCACCAGGGAGGCACCGAAAACAGCAAAAACCAGATAGGCGAGCGCATAGAAGGGACCGGTCAACCAGCGTTTGTCGGGATCGGGATGCGCGTCCGGGCCGGTGCAGATCGCCGCCGTAATGGCTGCCAGATTGGTGGTGTGGGCACCAAAAAATGCCGAAATCAGGGAAAACAGCCCGGTCACGCTGAGCAACGGGCCGGTTGGAGGCTGAAACCCATCGGCGCGCAGCACCGCGAGGCCCGGCAGGTTCTGTGACGCCATGGTGACCAGATAGACCGGAATCGCCAGGCCGATGATCGCCTGCAGGCTGAACCGGGGTGCAATGAATTCCAGCGTTGAAAGCTCCGGTGCCGGCAGATTGTCGATACGGCCACTGAGCAACACCCAGCCAATGCCACAGACCAGAACAACCAGCACCGATAGTGACGGGCTGAACACCCTGATGACAAGAAACAATGCAATCAGCGGCAGCACCATGGCCGGCTCCACCGGGATCGTGCCGGCGGCACCGATAACGAATGTGACCAGAACGCCCGCCAGCATGCCCGAAGCGACTGATGGCGGAATGCGAGAGATCAGCACGGTCAGCGGCCTGAAAAGGCCGGTCGCGATGATCAGCAGTGCCGCCACCACAAATGCGCCGACGGCCTCGTTCATGTCGAAGCCGCTGCTGGCAGCAAGAACTGCAGCGCCGGCAGTCGACCAGGCGGTGATAACCGGCATCCGGTAGCGCCAGCTCAAATATCCAGTCTCGAAGACCTTGGCGAGGCAAATCGCCGTTACCCAGCTTGCCGTTTGGGCCTGGCTCGCGCCAAAAGCGTCGGCAGCCGCGACTATCAGCGCAAGCGTGCTGCCAAATCCGACTATGGCGGCGACGAAGGCGCTGGCCACAAGCGAAATCCGCATGACCGGTTCAGCCGCTTTGTTCGACGAGCGCCTCGACGCTGCGTTCAAGCATGGCCAGATCCTGCGGACGGGACAGGCGATGGTCGCCATCCTTGATCAGTGACAGGGTCACATCGTCGGCCGGCAGGTGCTCGACCAGTTTAAGCGCATGCTGGTACGGCACGTCGGGATCTTCCATGCCTTGCAGAATATGGACTGGGCTATGGGTGTGGATCAGGCCCTCCATCACCCGGTTTTTCAATCCGTCCTCAAACAGCGCGCGGGTATAGACATTCGGTTCGTCGGAATAATCCGACAATTCTTCGAAATATCCTTGCTCCGTCAGCGCTGCTTTCTGTGCGTCCGTCAGTTGCGGCTGCATCAGCTCTTGGGTGAAATCGGGTGCCGGCGCCAGAAGCAGGAGCCCGGCGATTCGGTTGCTCTCACCGCTTTCTTTAAGTTCCTGGACCATCCGCAGTGCGATCCATCCGCCCATTGACGAGCCAACCAGCACCTGGGGTCCGTCGGTCTTCGCCTGGAAAACCGCCAGGCTTTCGGCCAGCCATTTCGAAATCGTTCCATCGGCAAACTTCCCGCCGGATTCGCCATGGCCGGAATAGTCGTGCCGCAGGAAAGCCCGGCCATGGTCAGCCGCCCACCGATCCAGCGTCTCCGCCTTGGTGCCGAGCATGTCTGATCTGAAACCGCCGAGCCAGACCAGACCGGGTGAGGCGCCGCTGCGTCTGCGGAATGCGATGTCGGTTCCCGATACGGTGAGAAATTCCGGAGCTGGGTTCATTTCATGTCCGTTATATGGTTACGCGATTTCGATCCGGGCCGTGCCGCCACATGTGAAAAACCGGTGAAAATGATGATTCTACGGTTTGGAGTGATTTTTTCACACGACCATGTTATTGACACAACCGTCCTGAACACGGCAATTCCGGTTTTGATGTCCGGTCTTGATCCGTTTGAGGGCATTGTCGGCAACAGTCACGAAGGAGACTCCGAAAATTCGCAGACCATTCAGAGCGCCACCTACCCAAAAGGAAGGTCCACGCGCCAATAGTGAAATCACCGCGCCCGAAATTCAACTCATCGATGAAGAGGGTGAAAATCATGGCACGATACCGACCGAGGAAGCCCTTCGGTCAGCAGAAGAATCCGGTCTCGACCTTGTCGAGATCTCACCCAACGCCAAACCGCCCGTTTGCAAGATCCTCGATCTTGGCAAGCTGAAATACAACAGCCAGAAAAAGGCTGCCGAAGCGCGCAAGAAACAAAAGACCATCGAGGTCAAGGAAATCAAGATGCGCCCCAACATCGACACCCATGATTACGAGGTGAAGATGAAAGCGGTGCGGCGCTTTTTCGAGGAAGGCGACAAGGTCAAGGTCACGTTGCGGTTCCGTGGCCGTGAAATGGCCCATCAGGAACTCGGCATGCAGCTCCTGGATCGCGTTCGCGAGGAAATGGACTCGATTGCGAAGGTCGAGGCGCACCCCAGGCTTGAAGGCCGCCAGATGATGATGGTGCTCGCGCCGCGTTAGCGGCCCGGCATTGTTTTCTCAAAATCGCCAAGACAACAGCCACCCCGATTTGCAGCGCAGGTCGGGATGGTTAGGCACCCGTTTTCCGGAGTCTTTTTCGGATCGTCGGATTCCGGTTGCGCTGTCGCCGCAAGGCTGATATTGAGCGCCATCTTGAGCCGTCCGGCAGGGCATGCCGTGGCGGTTCTCAATGCTGAAAAAAGCGCACACTGCATTTCTTTGAGTGGTCTTTTTAAAAAAGACGATCGGCTTCTGCTGTTGGCTCAAAGAGAAAATGCGTGTCAAAGACGGAGAGCAAAATGCCCAAAATGAAAACCAAGTCTTCTGCCAAGAAGCGGTTCAAGATCACCGCCAATGGCAAAGTCAAATCCGCCGCCGCCGGCAAACGCCACGGCATGATCAAACGGTCCAAAAAATTCATTCGCGACGCACGCGGCACGATGGTTCTTTCCGAGCCGGATGCGAAAATCGTGAAGAAATTTATGCCAAACAGCCTTTAACGGCTGATTGCACCGGTATCTAAGGAGATCAGATCATGGCACGCGTAAAACGCGGCGTTACCAGTCACGCCAAACACAAAAAAGTCCTCAAGGCAGCCAAGGGCTATTACGGCCGCCGCAAGAATACCATTCGGGTTGCACGGCAGG
>JAJFHT010000237.1 GCA_021775495.1 Hyphomicrobiales bacterium
GGTTCATTTCGTCACTCCTCTGATGGACGAGGGACCGATCATCGCGCAGGCGGCCGTCGCGGTACTGACGGATGATGATGAAAGCAGTCTGTCACAGCGCGTGTTGGCAGCCGAGCACAAACTCTATCCGCGGGCCCTGGCACTGGTGGCGACGGGAAAAGCGAGGCTGTCGGCAGCGCGTTGTGTCTATTCGGAGCTTCCCGCCTCAACTGGTGACGAGCAGCTTTTTTCGCCGCGATTGCAAAATAAGCCGGCAGTTCCGGGCGGCGAATAACATCGCTATTGTCTCACGCTGCCGGGCGTAACCACACCCGGTTGTCATGAAAAGCTGCCCCACCATAGGGCGCGACCGCATCGGCTCCGGTCAGGACATTGATGCCCTCACCTCTTTCATGAGCCCGGTTGGGCCAAATGCCCTCTGCGACCAGAACACCCGGTTGAATCCCTTCAAACAGGCAAGCCCGCAAGACGACCTCGCCGCGCAGGTTGCCGATCTCTACCCGGTCACCATCGGCGATACCCAATTTCATTGCGTCTTTCAGGTTGATCTTCAATTGCGGATGCTGCTCGCGGTCACGTGACGCGGCGGTCTCGGTAAAGGTCGAATTCAGGAACGACCTTGCGGGTGACGTGGCCAGCCGGAAAGGATGCGTCTCATCGGCGGCCTCGATGGCTTCGAAATGATCCGGGAACTGCGGCAAATCCTGGTACGGGCCTTGAAGACCCATCGAAGACGGCGGACGAACAGGCGCCGGCGTCCCGGTCCAATCCGGACGAAAGCGGAACTTGCCGTCGGTAAACCCGAATCCGTCAAGAAAGTGTGCCGTTCTGAAATCGGGTTGCATATCGTGCCAGCGCTGTTGCCTGAGCGCCTCGAAGCCTTCCAGTCCCGCCTGTTTCAGCATCTGGTCTATCAGCGACCGCTCATCCATGCCAAAACCCGGCAGATGCGAAACGCCAAGGCGTTTGCTGAGTTCTTCTATGACAAAATGATTGGACTTCGGTCCCTCTGGCGGCTCAACCAGCTTTGGACCAAGAATGATGTTCTGATGGCCGCCGCCGCGGTAAACATCATCATGTTCCAGAAACATCGTTGCCGGCAGGACGACATCCGCCAGTTCGGCCGTTTCCGTCATGAACTGTTCATGGACGCAGGTGAAAAGATCATCACGAAGCAGTCCGGCGCGCACGCTGCGCTGCTCGGGCGCGACATTGGCCGGATTGGTGTTCTGGATCAGCATCGCAGTCACCGGTGGGCCGCCATAGAGCGCCTGTGTGTCTCCGGTCAGCACCCGGCCTATTTTCGACTGGTCGAGACAACGTGTGTCGGCGTTGCGAAACCGATCTCCCTGGATAAGCCCGCCATCAAGATTGTAGATGCCCGCATTGGTGTGAAAAGCGCCGCCACCCTCATATTGCCACGCTCCCGTAACGGTCGCGATCGACAGGGCGGCATGCATGTTGACAACCCCGTTGCGCTGGCGGGTAAACCCGTAGCCAAGTCGGAAATATGTGCGTTTGGTCGATCCGACGAGCCGGGCAAATGCCTCGATTTCAGCAACGGTGAGCCCGGTAATGTCCGCCGCCCATTGCGGTGTCCGCCGCTCCAGGTGCCGCTCCAGCCCTCGCGGATCGTCCGAAAACCGCTCAAGATAGTCGCGGTCCGCCAGATTGTCGCGAAACAGCACATGCATCACGGCACATGCCAGCGCGCCATCTGTCCCGGGACGGACGATCAGTCCGACATCAGCCTGCTGCATCGTTGCATTGTCATAGACATCAATCACGACGATTTTCGCACCGCGTGCCTTTCGTGCCCGCATCGCGTGGGTCATCACATTGACCTGGGTCGCCACCGCATTGGTGCCCCAGATCACCACGCAGTCGGATTTTGCCATCTCCCTTGGATCCGGGCCGGCCAGTTTACCGGTTCCCATCACCACGCCGGTGAAGGCCATGTTCGTGCAGAAGCTGTTGAACTGACCGGAATAGTTCTTGGCATGGCGCAGCCGGTGGATGCCGTCCCGCTGTACTAGCCCCATTGTCCCGGCGTAGTAGTTCGGCCAGACAGCCTCGGCACCATGTGCGGTTTCCGCGCGTTCGAATTTTTCAGCGACAAGATCCAGCGCCGCTTCGAAACTTGCCTGCTTCCAGATACCCTCTCCCTTGCCGCCACCGCGGATAAGCGGCGTCAACAGCCGGTCCGGATGATGAATGCGATCGGCATATCGCGCGACTTTGGCGCAGATCACTCCAGCCGTGTAGTCATTGTCCTTCGAACCGCGCAGGCGGCCGATCCTGCCCTCTGCAAGAATTTCAACATCAAGTGCGCATGTCGATGGACAATCATGGGGGCAAGCCGAATGGCCGGTTTCGTATTTGGGAACGGTGTTCATTTACAAACCATATCCGGGAATGACAGTTTCCAGAACGCATATCCGAACGGATCGCTGTCGGAAAGCTTCGCATTGAAAACCGTTTCTAATTTGCAATGTACCCGGCGTCGTCTGTATGCTTGACGCTGCCGGGGGCATTCCGCACATTGCACGAACAATCAACAGTGCCGAATCGTTATGAAGGGGCAATCCTATGATGCGCATCGCTTTTGTCGGGCTGGCCGCAATTTTTGCTGCGTCCGCTTTTGCACCCGGTCTGTCCACGCCGGCGATGGCGGGTGACCGGGAAATACATGCCTGCGGTGACGAGCATGTGCTGCGCCGTATTGTCAGGCGATTTCGCTATCAGGTCCGTCATGTTCCGCATCTGCCGGATGTGGAAATTGAAAGTTTCAGCCGGGTCCATCAGCACCGTTACCTGGCAAAACGCAAAGGCCGTCCGATAGCCCGGCGTTATTGTCATGCGACAGTCTCCCTGTCCGACGGGCGTCATCGGAAAGTCTGGTACCTGATTGAGGGGAAAATGGGATTCGCCTCGATCGGCGACGGTGTGGAGTTTTGCGTCTCCGGATTTGACCGCTGGATGGTCTATAACGGCAGTTGCCGCGTACTGCGGTAGAACATGAGGCAATGAAACGACGGCCTTTGGTGCTGGTTCTGGTGTTGTTGCTGGCAGCGGCGTTAGTGTCTTTTTTGACGGTTGGAGAAACCAATCGGACATCCGGAAACCGAAAGACTGGCGGGCAAACCAGCCAACCCGAACCGACCGGCGCATTCGACTTTTTCGTGCTTGCTCTGTCATGGTCTCCGAGTTTTTGCGAGGTTAAGGGCGAGCAGGCGGATCGGCGCCAATGTGGTGATACGCCCCACGCCTTCATCGTGCACGGATTGTGGCCGCAATTCGAACGCGGCTATCCGGAGTTTTGCAGCACCAAACGCTCCCCCAGAGTTTCCCAGCGACAGATGAACGCATTGTTCGACCTGATGCCCTCATCCGGCCTGATCATTCACCAATGGCGCAAACATGGTACCTGCTCCGGCATGGCGCAGGACAAATACTTCGACTTGCTGCGCGCCGCGCGTAGTAAGGTGACCATTCCGCCGGAATATCGCAGACCGGTCGCCTATCGGAACATTGATCCGGAGACCATGGAAAACGCCTTTCTCAAGGTCAATCCAGGCCTCGTCGGCGGAGGTATCGCCGTCACCTGCGATCGGCGTTACCTGCGCGAGGTTCGTATCTGCATGACCCGTGACCTGGTATTTCGTAGTTGTAGTGAAGTCGATCGCAGCCATTGCCGGAAATCCAAAGCGGTGATGCCGCCGGCTCGCCAAAATTGAGTCAAATCAGGAGTTAACAGACATTGCCTAAAGTTCTTTACTCACCTGCCTCGCCCTACAGCGCCAAGGTGCGCATGGCCGCCGCGTTTGCCGGCATCGACCTGTCGGCGGAAACGATCGATACAAATGCCGATCCGGCGTTGCTGATCGACAACAATCCGCTTGGTAAGATTCCGGTTTTGCTTACCGATGAGGGGCAACCGGTTTATGACAGCAGGGCGATCATTCAATATCTGAATCGGGAATCGCGAAACGCCCTGTTTCCCCGCAATCCGTTAAAGCGCCTGGAAGCAGAGCGTCTCGAAGCGCTGGCCGATGGTCTGTGCGACTGCCTTCTGGCGCAGGTCTATGAGCGACGATTCCGACCGGAAGAAAAGATTCACACACCCTGGATCGACCGCCAGTGGGAAAAAGCAACGCGCGTGCTTGATAGCCTGAACGCAAATCCGCCAGGACTGCCGAAGAAAATCACGGCCGGACAGATCGCGCTGCGCGCCTGCCTTGGATATCTCGACCTGCGTTTTGCGGGACAGTGGGAGCGCGGTCGCACCCGCCTGACACGCTGGACCAAGCGGTTTGATGACAAGTTTCCCGAACTCGTTCCCTACCTGCCACAATGAACAGACATGTGCCCGGTCGGCGGCTACAACGCCAACCGGGCAGGCACTATCACCGCGTCTGGGTTCAGAACTTCACACCCAGTCCCAGCTGAATCCGGTTTGACGACGCATCGACGTTTTGCGCGCCGCTGCCGGTGTTGAAGGATTCCGAACCGTAGTCCGTGTAGCGGTATTCAACCCGTCCGAAGATGTTTTCGGTCAGGGCCGCATCGACCCCGGCTCCGGCCGTCCAACCGAACAGTGTATTGGTATCCGAGCCGGCTGCATTGCTGAGCTCCAGTCGCCCAGCAGCACCGCCAGCGGTTCCGTATAAGAGGATGCCTTCGGTAACAGCCAGACCCATGCGGGCACGCAAGGACCCTTCCACGCCGGCATTCGAGCTGGTTCCGGCCGTAGCGCCGTCCATTGCGTTGTAGCCAACATCACCTTCGAGGCCATAGACAAAATTGCCGTACTGAAAATTGTATCCGGCGAACCCGCCTCCCAGAAAGCCATCCGTGTCGATCGTTCCAACGGCAGCATCCGTTTGACCAAAGCCATATCCCGCCGTGACGCCGACAAAAGGACCTGACCAGGTATTGACGGGTTCGAGTTGGACCGGTGGGGCGACGGGCTCCGGGGGTTCTTCGCCGGTAATATCTGCTGCATTTGCCATGACGCCACCAGATAGAATAAGCACCATTGCGATGCCGCTTCCGGCCAGACCTTTTTTCAACCGCATAACACAACTCCTTTGCCGCAAGTGATCTGCTGCGCACATTGTTTCCTGCCGCGCGGCGACATGCCTGCGGCGAGTGTTGGAAAAGTCGCGCCCAATTGCGGCAGAAGCGGCCCCAAATCAGGGTCATTCGCTGTTCGATTTGTGGCGCCTGACCATCGATACGAAAGAGGCGGATTTCGAAGATCCGGTGGGTTACATCCGAAGCTGTTTGTTGTATTCAGCCGCAGCATCGAGGTGTCTGAAGAACCTTGGGAAATGCGTGGCGGTCGGTTTCCGGGCCCAATGAAAGGTATTGATCTCGTGTCGACCGATCCCGCGAATTCACATGATTCGGGTTGGTTCAATTTCCAGCCGGGACTTTGGCATTTTCTGACGATTCTGACCCTCGTCACCTTGTTCAGACTAGTTCTGTTGTACGCCTCGCAGGCCGAACTTTATTTCGACGAAGCTCAATATTGGGCATGGTCGAAGGAGCCGGCGTTCGGATATTTTACCAAACCTCCGCTGCTTGCCTGGCTGATCGGATTGTCGACCGGAATGTGTGGCGACAGTGCATTTTGCGCCCGACTGCCCTCGCCTCTGTTGCACATGGCCACGACAATTCTGATCTATATCACCGCACAGAAACTGTTTGACCGACGTGTCGCGTTCTGGGCTGGCATACTGCATTTCATCTCGCCCGGAGTGGCGGTTTCGGCAATTCTGATTTCGACCGACGTTCCGTTGTTGTTTTTATGGTGCGTGGCGTTGCTGGCCACCACGTTTCATCTCGATCGCCCGACGTGGATCACAGGACTTACAATCGGTGTGGCCGTTGGACTCGGTCTGAATGCGAAATACGCAATGGTCTATTTTCCTCTGTGTTTCGTATTGTTTTGCATTTCCTGTCAACGGGTCCGGCCGATCCTCTGGAGTCCGAAAACCTTCCTGGCGCTTGCCATTGCCGTGGCGTTCATCCTTCCGAACATCCTGTGGAATGCTCAATCGGATTTTGCAACCTTCTCGCACACGAAAGGCAATGCCAGTTGGGGCAACGGCCGGTTTCCCAATTTCAAGGGATTGCTTGAGTTCATCGGCGTCCAGGCCGTTATCCTCGGGCCGGTGACGTTTGTGGCAGCTATTATGGCGGTGGCAGGACCAAACAGGCTCGATTTCAACAAAGGAGTGCGCTTTGCGCTGTTCTTTTCCCTACCGGTATTCGCATTGATATCGATGCAGGCCTTCATTGCGAAAGCGAATGGAAACTGGGCTGCAACGGCCTTTCCGGCCACGGCAATCATCGCAGCGGCGGGATTGCTCGGTATGAAATGGCGGCTTGGACTGGCTGTCTCACTCGCCATTGGTGCACTGGCCAGCCTCGCTGTGCCGGTATCCACGGTGTTCATGGACCGATTCACTTCGGGTCCAATCGCCGGAGAATTCAGCAAAATGAGCGGTGCCAGCCAGTTCGCGCAAAACGTTCTGCGCATCGCGCAGCAGACGGATACGACAACCGTTGTATTCGGTGGTCGCGCCCTGACCGCATCGATGCTGTACGAACTTCGCGATGCAGCGCTCGATATCCGCTCCTATGCACCCGATCCGCAACATCCTACCGATCATTTTCAGCTCAAACGTCCGTGGTCGCCGGGCGACCCAGGTCCGGTCTTACTGGTGTTCACATTGCCGGTGCCGGAGAGCCAGTTGAACGCACTGCAAGCTGTCGAAGTCGAGCGTTTTGAAACACGGATTTACCTTGCTAAGCGAAATCAATGGTCGGCGACTGCCTATCGGATTCCTTGATGGCTTGGGGTCATGATCCTAAATCGCAACAAGCCTCAACTCAACGCACTGCGGATTTCCGGCGGGCATGCCGTGACACGAACGCCGCCAGCATCGCGTACAACACCAGAGTGCTCAAAGCGCCCAGCACGACGTCGGACAGATAGTGCGCGCCAAAACCAATCCGCATCACAGATGCGAAAAACGCAATAAAAAAAATGGCGACCGAGGCACGCACGCGGTATTCCTGCGGCACCAGCGGAATGAGGCAAACGAGCCAGAACACGGACGATGCCTCTCCCGACAAGAATGATCAATTGGACTGGCAGTAATCGGCAAACTCGCCGGCCGGTACAAATGGCTGATCGCCACCAAACAATTGCGTAT
>JAJFHT010000238.1 GCA_021775495.1 Hyphomicrobiales bacterium
CCTTCGCAGAAGCCGGCGAAGCGTTGTTCCGCGCGGCTGTCCCGGTCGGGCTCCGTGCCGATATAGGCTGGTCGCCGGTAACCCAGCCCGGCCAGATATACACCCATATCGAAACCGGCTTTGAAATGATCGATCCCGACACACAAATCGATTGGTTGGGTTGAATGATCCCAGATTTCCAGGGTTGGAGTGTGGGCGGAACGGATCAGGTTCCTGGTGTTCTCGGTGTGATCCAGCCCGCCGAAAACCCCTATCAGGCGAGTCACGCGATCTTCGTCAGGAAGGGCGCCAGACAGGCGTTTCCGGGTGCCGACGAAATACCGGCCCTGTTTCGCCATCGACTGATGTCGCTACGTGGTTTTGATGCCGATAATTCCATGGTCGATGCGGATATCGCCGAAGGATCGGAGTTGGACGCGGCAATCGATCGAATGTTTGCCGATCCGGCCATCGCCTATATCCATCTGCACAATGCCAAACCCGGTTGTTTCGCCGCCTCTGTGACGCGGGAATGATGGGGCAAGTTCGCCCTGCGATGAAGGCAGATGCGCCCTAATACATGTCCGTCGTGTTCTCGGCCTGCAGCAAGAAATCGAAATAGTTCCGGTATTCGGTGCTGAGCATGAAGGACTGGCCTGGCTGACAGTCGACTGGGTCGAGCAGTACCTGTGAGGCCTGCCGCCAATGATCGTGCAGCTTGGTGTCACGGGTGGAAAACACAACACCCGGTGCCAGATGCAGATCGAACCACATCAGGATCGAGTCTGCTCGCCCCGGCTTGACGATGTTAACCGGGCATTTGCTGCGAAAGATCAGTTTTGGAGCAGTCCGAAAATTGAACTCGTTGATAGTGAACGGTTCGCTCAGGACACGGTGATAATCTGACTCCTCCAGACTGATCAGTGCGTCCTTGTAGATCAGCGGTTCGGCGAGCGTGTTCATCGGACTGAGATCAAAGCCGTTGCTGGTTTCAATGTGGTGAAACTGCTGCAGGTGAGGGCATTCGACCAAGGCACCGTAAAGTGTTGCGCTCTCCGGTATGATCCGGGCATCTTCGGTCAGCAGTTCCATCCAGGCATGCTGAAAGGTCGGAAGAACCCCTTCGCCGACAAGCGCCCGATCGAAGACCTCGCTGATGAGCACGTCCGCCTTGCGCGGCATATCCTTGCCGATGACCAGCATCGAAGAATGTTTGGCGATGACGGTAATTTTGTCCTGATAACCGTTGAGCTCGATGATTTCCCGTGCCAGTTCGACCATGAATTCTTCGGCTTCGCAGGCATAAACATGTGCTGCGCCGGCACGCGCCGCCATCATGGCCAGCAGGCCTGAACCGGTTCCGATGTCCAGCACGATGTCGCCGGGCTTCACCTTGGCATTGATCGCTGTTTCATAGGCATCATTGCGCGCCTTGTCCGCCAGCATCGGCAGGTGCCAGCCGGGCAGGGTGCGGGCCGCCAGTTGACCGCGATAGAACAGGATTTCACGGTCTTGGGGGAACTGTTTTTCAGCACGGCGAAAGACTGTGAGCGCTTCCCATTTCCTGCCCAGGATATGATAGGCATTCGCAAGCTGGAAATAGGCCTGGCGAACGGAAGGGTCCTGTTCCAGCACCGACAGATAATAGCGAATCGCCTCGGGGGCGTCGTTATCGTCTTCAGCGATCGCTGCCAGATAGTAGTTCGCCGTCAGGTTTGTCGGATCAAGATCATGCGCGCTTTTGAACGCGTACCGCGCCGCGACACGGTCCCCGGCGACAAATGCTTTCATGCCCTGATCGATCAGGGATTTAAGGTCATCGGGAGTAGTGGTCACCGGTGGATCATCAGCCGAATCAAGGAATACGATTATGGCGCTGATCCTGCACAGTTTTCAGGCATTTGCACGTGTTGGATTGATGGTTCAGCTGCGTGAGGTCCTTATTCCGATCGGCGCATTGGCACCCACCCCTGAACCGAGAGGGTTCAGAAACTGTTCACGAGATTAGCCGAATTCCATTGCTCGCCACCAGATGGATTCAAAACGATGGACCCTTGCAAAAAAGCTGACTGGCAAAAAAAGTTGCCGGCAAATGATTTGGCTCGTCTTGTTTTGGAATTGTTAACCATAAATACTCAGTATCTGTCCCGCGACAAATTGCAATTTGGCAATGGCATGAAGCCGAAATGTCGTACCGGCAGACCCGGAATGTTCCCCTGTTTTAGTTAGTGATGGAACATCAATACAATGACGAGTATTTTGACCAACGCTTCAGCGATGACGGCGCTGAAGAACCTCAACATGACCAACAACAAGCTGGAAGTGACCCAGGCGCGTATCTCGACGGGCCTGCGTGTTTCCGAAGCGGCTGACAATGCCGCCTACTGGTCGATCGCAACACAGATGCGTTCGGACAACAAGGCACTATCAACGGTTCAGGACGCCCTCGGACTAGGCGCCGCCAAGGTCGACGTCGCCTATACGGGCCTGAACAGTGCGATCGAAGTTGTCGACGAAATCAAATCGAAACTTGTTGCCTCACGTGAGGCCGGTGTCGACCGCTCCAAAATCCAGGACGAAATCGGTGAATTGCAGACACAGCTTGTCAGCATCTCCACTTCGGCAAGTTTCGTCGGTGAAAACTGGTTGTCGGTCGATTCCAGTGTAGCTGGTTTCAACGCCACCAAGTCGGTTGTTGCGTCCTTCACACGTGCCACGGATGGTTCGGTGTCCGTTGGCACGATCAGCATCAACATTTCGTCAACGATCCTGTTTGACGGTGCTGCCGATGCGGCCGGTCCTGCCGGTGTTGGTGTCATCGATGCCTATCGTGACACCACCGGCGCCATCATTGCCGGCCAGAACGCTCCTACGGCCACCGATTTCCGCCTGTCGTCCATCGACATCTCAGCGCTGACCAACAGCACGGCCGATCTGACCACGCTTGAGCAGCACATCAGCCGTGCGGATTCCGCGCTCAGTGAGATGACGACTGCTGCCGGTAGCCTTGGCGCCGCCAAGAAGAGCATCAGCATGCAGAACGAGTTCATCACCAATTTGATGGACGCGGTCGACCGTGGTGTCGGTCAGCTGGTCGATGCCAACATGAACTCTGAATCCACGCGGTTGCAGGCTCTGCAGGTGCAGCAGCAGCTCGGTATTCAGGCTCTGTCGATCGCCAATTCCGCTTCGCAGACGATCCTGTCTCTGTTCCGTTAAACCGCTGACCGGATTACAAGACATTGAAAGACCGCCCCTCGGGGCGGCCTTTCTTCTAGTCGGAAGAATTGCGCCAGGTAGGAACAATCGACTAGCACCGGGACCGCATATCGAATTCTCCAGGCTGGTCCCGAGCGTGTCGATAACAATTGGCTGAAACGAGCCATCTGCACATCAGCTCGAAATTCCAATTCTATTCGCCACTCGGCCCCTCGAAAAACCGCATCAGCGTGGCGTTGTCCGCACCGCCAAGTCCGGCTGAATTCAGCAATCGGTGAATCTCGGCACACACAGCCGTCAGCGGCATGGCGGTTCCGGTTTGCCGTGCCAGATCCTGAACCCCGTTGAGGTCCTTGACCATGTTGTCGATACGGCCGGCCGGGGTGTAGTCCTTTGCCGCCATTTTGGCCATGTACTCCTGCAGGATGGCACTGTCGGCACGGCCGCCCTTGATGGCATCGGGGATTTTTGCCGCATCGACGCCGGCATCCAGTGCCAGTTGCGTTGCTTCAGCAACGGCGACGAAGTTGAGCGCGCAGAGAACCTGATTGATCAGTTTGGTGGTCTGGCCTGCGCCGGAAGGCCCCATCAAGGTGTAGTTGCCGCAAATCAGGCCCATTACGGCTTTCGAGCGCTCGAAATCCTTCTGCTCGCCGCCGGCCATGACGGTGAGCTGCCCGGTCAGTGCTTTCGGCGCGCCGCCGGAGAGAGGACAGTCGAGCCAATGCAATCCGGCCTCGGTTGCCTTTTTTGAAAGGCGGCGGGTTGATGCCGGATCGATCGATGACATATCGATGATGAGTGTTCCGGCGGCGGCGCTATCGGCGATGCCGCCCTCGGAAAACACTACGTTTTCGACACCATCGGCCGTGTTGAGGCTGAGAATGACGAATTCGACAGCTTCTACCGCCTTTGCCGCCGAAGCATGGCCTTCCGCCCCCTTGATGGTAAGTGCTTCGACCTTGGGCGGATTGCGGTCGAAGACGTGCAGTTCATTGCCGGTTTCAATCAACCGGGTGCCGATTGCGTTGCCCATGATACCGGCGCCGATAAGTGCAACGCGGTTGCTCATGTCTGTTCTCCCAAATGCATACAAATCTGTTGGACGATTTCGCCGGTGTCCCCGGAAATATCTATGCTGATGAAATATTCATCTGAATCCGGCACTTCCAATGCGGCAAACTGGCTGTCGAGCAGGGACGGCGGCATAAAATGCCCAGCTCGGGCGGCCATGCGTTCTGCTATCAGCTCCCGGCTGCCCGCAAGGTGGACAAACAGCACCGGTTCACCCGCTTGCCTGGTGATGTGTTCACGGTAGATACGGCGCAGCGCTGAGCAGGCTCCGACAACCGGCCCGTCCGTTGCGGCGATGCAGGTTGCGAAATGATCGAGCCAGGGCCATCGGTCGTCATCGGTGAGCGGGGTGCCGGAGGACATCTTGTCAATGTTGCCAGCCGGGTGCAGCAAGTCGCCGTCAATGTAGACCGCGCCAAGCTCTTGCGCCAATGCCGCCGCAATGGTCGATTTTCCGCAGCCCGAAACGCCCATCACGACGAACAGCCGGGGCATGTCAGAGCGAGGCCGTAATGCCGCCATCGACGTAAAGGATGTGTCCATTGACGAAACTCGATGCGGCGGAACTGAGGAAAATGCAGGCTCCGACCAGCTCCTCCACCTGGCCCCAGCGTCCGGCAGGAGTGCGCTTTTCCAGCCACTCGCTGAATGCTGGATCGGCAACCAGTGCTGCGTTCAGCGGTGTGTCGAAATAACCGGGAGCGATGGCGTTAACCTGCAGTCCGTATTTGGCCCAGTCGGTGGCCATGCCCTTTGTCAGGTTGCCAATGGCGCCCTTGGTTGTCGTATAGGGCGCGATGCCAGGGCGGGCGAGAGCGGTCTGCACCGAAGCAATGTTGATGATCTTGCCGGCACTGCGCTTGATCATGTGACGCGCGACAGCCTGGCCTGTGTTGAAGGCCGTCGAAATATTGGTGCTGAGCAGTTTTTCGAACATCACCGGGTCGAAATCTTCAAGCGGTGTACGGTGCTGCATGCCGGCATTGTTGACCAGAATATCGATCGGACCGTTGGATCGCTCGAAGCCGTCGACTGCGGCCTTGACGGCAGCGTGATTGCAGGCGTCAAACGGTAGCTGGTGGACGGTGGCACCGCTGCCGGCAAGTTGTTCCGCCGCTGCTTTGAGCTTGGCCTTGTCGCGCCCATTGACGATGAGGGACGCGCCGGCGCTGGCCAACCCTTTTGCCAGGGCGAAGCCGATTCCCTGCGACGATCCGGTGATCAGCGCTGTTTTGCCCGACAGGTCGAACATTTCTTTTCCATTGGGCACTGTTTGACGTCCTTTTGGCCTCGACAAAGTGAAATTCAGACGTGTATGTTATCGATAACATAATTGAAGTCAATGGAAGGTGGTGAAGGAAAATGAGCAAAGCCGAAATCCTGCAGGTTGGCCCGTATCCGGAGTGGGACGAAGTTGTCCTCAACAAGGCTTTCACCATGCACCGGCTGTTCGAGGCGGACGACAGGGATGCCTTTGTCAAAGCACGCGCAGATGGTATTCGCGGAATTGCGACCCGAGGGGATCTGGGTGCAGGGCGAGACCTGATCGAAGCGCTGCCCAATCTGGAAATCATCAGTGTCTATGGCGTGGGCTTCGACGCGGTTGATCTCGATGCCGCCAAGAAGCAGAACGTGCGCGTCACCAACACGCCCGATGTGCTGACCAAGGACGTCGCCGATCTGGGTGTGGCAATGATGCTGACCCAGGCGCGTGGAATCATCGGCGCGCAAAACTGGGTGAAGGACGGTCATTGGGCTTCAAAAGGCGGATATCCGCTGCGCACACGGGTGCACGGAAAGCCTGTCGGAATTCTCGGCATGGGCCGCATCGGTTTTGAAGTTGCGCGTCGTCTGGCCGCCTTCGATATGGACATTCACTACACCGATCTCGGACCGCGCGATTTTGCCGAAGACTGGACCTTTGTTGCCGATCCGGTCGAACTCGCCAGCCGCGTCGACTATCTGTTCGTGACGCTGGCGGCCAGCGCCGCGACCCGGCACATTGTCGGCAAGGATGTGATTGAGGCGCTTGGACCCGAAGGCATGGTGATCAACATCTCGCGCGCGGCGAATGTGGATGAAGCGGCGCTTCTGGACGCGCTGGATAGCGGGAAACTGGGATCGGCGGCGCTGGATGTGTTTGACGGCGAACCGGCAATCGACCCCCGGTTCTTGAAACTCAAGAACGTGCTGCTGCAGCCGCACCATGCTTCAGGAACGGTGGAAACACGAAAAGCCATGGGCAAGCTGGTCCACGATAATCTGATCGCCCATTTCGAGGGCCGCGATCTTCTGACGCCGGTCTTGTGAGGCGCAACGATATGCAGGCGATTGTTATCCACGAGGCGGGCGATCTCAGGATCGAGACCCGTGAAACGCCCGAACCCGGACCGGGCGAGGTGTTGGTGCAACTGGCCGTCGGCGGCATATGCGGGTCCGACCTGCACTATTACAACCATGGCGGCTTTGGCCCGGTTCGGCTTAAAGAACCGATGATCCTCGGTCATGAGGTGTCCGGCCATGTTGTCGGGTCCGGTTCCGGGGTGGAAGGATTTACCGATGGCGATCTGGTCGCGGTGTCGCCTTCGCGGCCGTGCGGGACGTGCAGCTACTGCGGTGAAGGATTGCGTAATCAATGTCTCAACATGCGGTTCTACGGCTCCGCCATGCCGTTTCCGCATATCCAGGGGGCTTTTCGGCAGATGCTGGTTGCCGATGCAGGCCAATGTGTCAAAGCCGATGGCATCAGCGCTGCGGAAGCGGCGATGGCCGAACCGCTTTCAGTCGGGTTGCATGCCACCAGACGGGCAGGGGAGATGCTCGGCAAGCGGGTGCTTGTCACCGGCTGCGGACCGATTGGTTCGCTGCTGATACTGGCCGCGCGGCGTGCCGGAGCCGCCGAGATCGTCGCAACCGACCTGGCACCCAATGCGCTCGCCCATGCGGCCCGCGCCGGTGCCGACCGGACGATCAATGTAGCGGAACAACCGGACTCGCTGGCGGCTTATTCGGAAAACAAAGGCTATTTTGACGTGCTGTTCGAGTGTTCGGGTGCGCCCCAGGCGCTGGCATCCGGTATTGCCGTCGTGCGGCCGCGCGGGGTGATCATGCAACTGGGTCTGGGCGGTGATATGCAGGTACCGATGATGCAACTGACCGCCAAGGAACTCGATCTTCGCGGTTCGTTCCGCTTCCACGAAGAATTCGCAGTTGCGGTTGAAATGATGCGCAAGGGTTTGATCGACGTGAAGCCGCTGATCACCCAAACCGAGTCGCTGGAAAATGCGGTGGCGGCTTTCCGGACGGCCAATGACCGGAGCCAGGCAATGAAAGTGCAGATCGCCTTTTCCTGATTTCAACCGGCCGCCGGGTCTGCGCCGATGGCTTCAAGCGCGGCATTTCCGACCGCGATGTCCTGATCGCCTGAGCCCGAACCGACGCCGATGCCTCCGAGGAGCTCGCCATCCTTGAGAATCGGCAAACCGCCAGGAAGACCGGTGACCGTGCCATCGGTTGCGGC
>JAJFHT010000239.1 GCA_021775495.1 Hyphomicrobiales bacterium
ATCGACCTGATCTACCAGACCGCTGATGGATACATCAGTGTCGCAGTGATGCGGCCACGCGAATGGGCGGGACTGGCGCGGGCGACAGGCAATACCGACTGGCTGGATGATGAGCGTTTCAAGACCAGTGCCGGTCTCGACAAGCACAAGGATGCCCGGTTGCAAATGTCTCAGCAGGCGCTCCTGCAGGATACGACGCAATCCTGGCTGTCGCGGCTGGAAGCCGAAGATGTCCCGTGCGCTCCGGTTCTGGCCCGTCGCGATGTCATTCGCCATGCCCAGGTACTGGCCAATCGTATCATCATCGAAACAGAGCATCCCCAGGCGGGGCGCCTGCGGCAGACGCGCACTCCAGCGGATTTCACCGGTACGCCAACGGAAATGCCCGCCGGTGCGCCACCGCTTGGTGCACATACCCATGAAGTGTTGCAGACCGCCGGGTTTGCCCAGGAAGCCATTGCGTCCCTGCTGGCGTCGGGCGCCGCTTTTCAGGCTGGTGATCTGGAGGATAATTCGTGATCGATTTCTATTTCGCGCCAACACCCAATGGGTGGAAAGTGGGAATTATGCTGGAGGAATGCGGGTTTGACTATCAGACTCACCTGATACGGTTGAGCGAAGGAGATCAGTTTTCGCCGGAGTTTTTGGCGATCAGCCCGAACGCAAAGATGCCGGCAATCGTCGATCACGAGGTCGATGCAGCTCCGGTCAGTGTGTTCGAAAGCGGCGCGATCCTCATCCACCTGGCGGAAAGATCCGGCCGGTTCATGCCGACCGATCCGCTTGGCCGCAAGGAGGTGCTTGAATGGCTGTTCTGGCAGGTCGGCAATCAGGGGCCAATGGCCGGACAGCTCAGCCACTTCAAGAACTATGCGCCGGAAGGCCAGGAATACGGGTTCAAACGCTATCTGGGTGAATATGACCGCAATCTCGGTGTACTGGAGCGCCGGTTGAAGCACCGAGCGTTCATCCTTGGTGACTATTCCATTGCCGATATGATTTGCTTCCCCTGGGTGTTTATCGCCAGGCCGCTGGGTGCATCTCTGGACGAATTCCCCAATGTCACGGCGTGGCGTCAGCGCATCAAGCAACGCCCTGCCGTGCAGCGTGCCATCGATCTGTACAAGGATATGCAAAACCGGGGTCAGCACACGGCGCAGAACAACAATGTCCTGTTCAACCAATCGGCAAAGAGCTTTTCCAATGGCGGTGAATGATTGGGGAAATTGATTGTTTGTCCGATAGTTGAATGCAATTCTTCAGATATTGATTCCGATATGTTGCGGCCTTTGCGACACTCGCTGAACAGAACGAAGGGACTTCATTGATGCCCGGATCCTTATCGACCATCGGTTTCGATGCCGACGACACGCTTTGGCACAACGAACAGGTCTTTCGCGTGACGGAGAAGCGTTTTGCCGACCTGCTTGCGGAACATGCTGACCCGGATGACATTTCCAACCGGCTGCTCGAGGCTGAAAAACGCAATCTGAGTTATTACGGCTATGGCATCAAAGGGTTTACTCTCTCCATGGTCGAAACCGCGCTTGAAATAACTGAAAACAGGGTTCCAGCTTCGACAATCGGCCACATTTTGGCAGCCGGCCGCGAAATGCATGATCATCCCGTCGAGACCCTGCCCCACGTGCAGGATACACTCGAAAAGCTCTCGCAATCCCATCGGATCGTGTTGATCACCAAGGGTGATCTGTTCGACCAGGAACGAAAGCTCGCACAATCGGGGCTGGGTGACCTATTCGGTGCCGTGGAAATCGTCAGCGAGAAAGATGTATCAACCTATCTTCGGGTATTTGCCGAATACGGGGATGGACCGGAACGCGGTATGATGGTTGGCAATTCACTGAAGTCGGATGTCATCCCTGCGATAGAAGCCGGCAGTTGGGGCGTTTATGTGCCTCACGACCTGACCTGGGCCCTGGAGGAAGAGGAGCCGCCCAAAAATGCGGACCGCTTCCATCAACTCGATCACCTCGGTGAGCTGGCACAACTCATAGAAGCGATCGAGTAGGTCACAGCCTCTTACCTGACGTTTGTCCCGTCAAGCACATTGTCAATGGCCTCCTCAAGGCTTTGGACGGTTCGGTCGATATTGTGCAGTTTGTCGAGGCCGAACAGGCCAATTCGGAAGGTCTGAAAATCGGCGGGTTCATCGCATTGCAGTGGAACGCCTGCCGCGACCTGCAGACCCGCGGCTGCAAATTTCTTACCGGATTTGATGTCCGGATCATCGGTGTAGCTGACAACAACCCCGGGTGCTTCGAAGCCTACCGCAGCGACGCTTTTGAAGCCTTTTTGCGCCAGCAAAGCCCTAACCCGGTCACCCAGTTCCTGTTGCTCTGACTTGACCTTGTCGAAACCATAAGCCTCGGTTTCCTTCATTGTCGCAGCAAAGGAAGCCAATGCATCGGTCGGCATGGTGGCATGGTAAGCATGACCGCCACTCTCATAGGCCTGCATGATCTCGTGCCATTTCTTCAGGTCACAGGCAAAACTGGTACTGGTGCTGGATTCGACGGCAGCCCGCCCGGCCTCACTCAACATCACGAATCCGCTGCATGGCGATGCACTCCAGCCCTTTTGCGGCGCGCTGATCAGCACGTCGACACCGGTCGCCTGCATATCGACCCAGATCGTGCCGGATGCGATGCAGTCGAGTACAAACAGCCCGCCAACTTCGTGAACGGCGGCAGCCACCGCCTTGATGTAGTCATCCGGCAAAATTATCCCGGCTGACGTTTCCACATGCGGGGCAAACACCATGTCCGGTTTTGCCGACCTTATCTCGGCGACTACCTCCTCGATCGGAGCCGGGGCAAACGCGGCTTTGCTGCCGGATTGCTGTGGTTTGGCGGTCAGGACTTTCGCCTCTGATGCGATCGCACCCATGTCCAGAATCTGGGTCCAACGAAAGCTGAACCAACCATTGCGGATCACCAGGCACTTTCTGCCGGTCGCAAGTTGGCGGGCGACCGCCTCCATCGCATAGGTTCCGCCACCCGGCACAACCACCACCGCGTTCGCGTGATAGACCGACTTCAACGTCCCGGAAATATCGCGCATCACGGCCTGAAACGATTGCGACATATGGTTCAGGGAACGGTCGGTGAAAACGACTGAATATTCGAGCAATCCGTCGGGGTCGATGTTTGGCAACAGGGCGGGCATGGTGTTCTCCGAAGTCCGTCAGGTGTATGATGGGACGTATGTGTGGACGGTTGCAAAGCGGCGGTCAATTAACCACCGCAGGATGGGATTGCCTGATCTTGTCAGATCGAAGCAGTCAATTGCAAGCCGTTGCGGTGTAAAGGCAAAACGGCAGGACAACATGGCACCAAGTGAGAGAGACAAGATGGAGGCCGGCGACTGGTATAGTTGCATCGACCCCGAGCTTGACGCCTTGCGACAGCAGGCGGCCGAAGCGGTTTTTCTGCACAATTCGATGCAACCTGCCGCGCGCGGCAATCTTGGACCGAAGCTGCAACAGCTATTCGCCGAAGCCGGATCGGACTGCCGCATCGAAGCACCGTTTCATTGCCCCTATGGCATCAATATCTCACTTGGAGCCAATGTGTTCCTGAATGCCGGTTGTGTCATTCTGGATACCGCGCCGGTTCACATTGGCGATGATACAATGCTGGGTCCGGCGGTGCAGATCTACTGCGCCGAGCATCACCGCGACGCCGATAAACGCAAGGCGGGACTTGAGATCGCCCGCCCCGTCACCATCGGGCAGAACGTATGGATTGGCGGTGCTGCGGTCATCCTTGCCGGCGTCACCATAGGCGACCACGCCATCGTCGGAGCCGGATCAGTGGTCACCAGGGATGTCGCCGCCGACACGATCGTTGTCGGCAACCCGGCGCGTGTTGCAAAGGGTTCCTGATACCGGTCAAGGCAATTTCCCGTCAGAACTTCGTCCAGGCGGAGTTCTTCTTCGACGATTTTACGCAGGCGTCGATGAAACGCATGCCGTCCAGACCGTCTTCGACCGTCGGGAAAAGCACACCCTTCGGCACCCGGCCGTTCTTCTTGCGCATGGCACGGATGGCGGTGGCTGCCTCGGTGTAGATATTGGCGAATCCTTCCAGATATCCTTCCGGGTGGCCGGCCGGAATGCGGGTGACGCGCCCTGCCGCCGGGCCGGACCCGGCTCCACCGCGGGTGATAAGTTGTCTCGGTTTGCCGAACGGCGTGAACCACAGATAATTCGGATCGGCCTGAACCCATTCCAATCCGGCCTTGGTACCGTAGATCCTGAGTTTCAGTCCGTTTTCGTTTCCCGGTGCCACCTGGCTGGCCCAGATCATGCCCTTGGCCGGTTTTTGGCCCGTTTTAGATTTGAAGCGCAGCATTATGTGGGCGTTGTCGTCCAGTTGCCGGCCCTCGCCGAAGCAATCGAGATCAGCCGCAATCCTGTCGGTTTCGAGACCGGTGACAAAATTAGCAAGATTGAAGGCATGGGTGCCGATATCGCCGATCGCGCCACCGTCACCCGATTGCGCCGGGTCGGTGCGCCAGCTCGCCTGTTTCTGGCCGGTCTTTTCGACGGGCTCGGACAGCCAGTCCTGGGGATACTCCGCCTGGACCAGGCGCAGATCGCCCAGAACGCCTTTGGCGACCATCTCGCGCGCCTGCCGGATCATCGGATATCCGGTGTAATTGTGGGTCAACACAAACAATCTGCCGGATTTTGATACCTGCCTGACCAGTTTGCGCGCATCGGCAAGGCTGGAGGTCAGAGGTTTGTCGCAGATGACGTGAATTCCAGCATCGAGGAAGGCTTTCGATGCGGCGTAGTGGACATGATTGGGCGTGACGATTGAAACGGCCTCGATGCCATCGGGGCGCTTCGCCTCGGCCTTCGCCATCTCGGCAAAGCTGGCATAGGAGCGCTCCGGATCAAGTCCGATCTCCGCCGCCGACGCGGCAGCCCGGGCGGGATCGGAGGACAGGGCGCCTGCGATTAGCTCGTAATGCCCGTCAATGCGTGCCGCGATGCGGTGAACCGCACCAATGAATGCCCCCTGCCCGCCACCGACCATGCCGAGACGGATCGGATTGTTGGCCGCATTGCTCTTTGCTCCGGAAACCATTTCACAATCCTATTTGATGCCCAGCATCTGCCGGATCTGGTTTTGATCGGTCTCACCACCGGCAAAATCGTCAAACGCCTTCTCGGTGACACGGATGATATGTTCCTTGATGAAAGGGGCGCCTTCCGCGGCACCGTCTTCGGGGTGTTTCAGACAGCACTCCCATTCCAGCACCGCCCAGCTGTCATAATTGTACTGGGCCAGTTTCGAAAATATGCCGGAGAAATCGACGTGGCCATCGCCCAGTGAGCGGAACCGCCCTGCCCGGTTGGTCCAGGACTGGTACCCCGAATAAACCCCTTGCCGGCCGTCAGGATTGAACTCGGCGTCTTTCACGTGGAATGCGCAGATGCGCTCGTGATAAATGTCGATGAAGGCAAGATAGTCCAGCTGCTGCAGAACAAAATGCGATGGGTCGTAGTTGATCTGGCAGCGAGAATGGCCGCCAAGCCGTTCAAGGAACATCTCAAAGGTTGCGCCGTCAAAGACATCCTCTCCGGGATGGATTTCGTAACCGACATCGACCCCGTTCTCATCATAGACATCGAGGATCGGCTTCCACCGATTGGCAAGCTCGGCAAACGCCTCCTCGATCAGTCCGTTTGGACGTTGCGGCCATGGATAGAGATAGGGAAAGGCCAGAGCACCGGTAAAGGACACCGATGCATTCAGGCCGAGATTGCGCGATGCCTTTGCCGCCATTTTTACCTGGTCGACTGCCCATTTCTGGCGCGCATCAGGATTGCCATGAACCGCCACCGGCGCAAACGCGTCGAACTGGGTGTCATAGGCCGGGTGTACGGCGACGAGCTGCCCCTGCAGATGCGTCGATAATTCGGTGATGGCAACGCCAGCGTCCGAGCAGATACCGGCAATCTCGTCACAATAGTCTTTGGAACCGGCCGCCTTTTCAAGATCGATAAATCTGTCATCCCAGCTTGGAATCTGAACACCGTCATAGCCGAGATCGGCTGCCCATTTGGCAATCGCCGGCAGGGAGTTGAACGGTGCCGTATCTCCGGCAAACTGGGCCAGAAAAATCCCTGAACCCCTCATCGTAGACGCCATGAAATGTTCCCTTTGATTTTTTGACGCTCGGCCAGATTGAACTTCGGGTTTTCCGTTTGTGGGAATCAGCTACCCGCCAGCAGGGATTGGGCCTCTGAAATACCAAGCGCCGCGGGGCGTTCGCAAGTCGATTGCAAAGCCACAAATGCACCGGTTTCACCGGACTCAAGTATGGACGTCATGATGTCTACGACATGCAACGCCGATTCCAGCGAACAGCGGTGCGGGCGATCCTCCAGAATGGCCGTGGCCATATCGGCCAGACCAATGCCGCGATAGTTGGCCATCATCCCGGATGGATGCTCCTGGTTTGGAACACCCAATGGATGTTCCCACTCCGGAGGACTACCGATCAGATCCGCTCCTTTTGTCATTTGCAACTCGCCGCCAAAAAAGTTTGGATCCGGCAGGTAGAGCGTCCCGTCTTCACCGTAGAGCTCCATATTGTGATGCCCATTGGCCCAGACATCCCAGCTAGCGCCGAGGGTGATTGCGGCCCCATTGGCAAAATCAAGCAGCGCATGGATTGTCGTGGGCGTCTCGACTTTCAGCTTTTCACCGTTACGCGGCTTGGATGTGATGGTGCGTTCTGTTGCCGGAATGGAGGACAGTGCGGCGACCCGCTTCACCGGACCGAGCAATTGCACCAGATTGGTGATGTAATAGGGCCCAAGATCGAGAACCGGTCCGCCACCCGGTTTGTAGAAGAAATCCGGATTCGGGTGCCAATGTTCCATGCCGTGATTCATCACGTGGCAGGTGCCGCTGGTGACCTTGCCGATCGCACCGTCATCGATCAGAAATCGGGCCAGCTGATGTGCGCCGCCAAGATAGGTATCCGGGGCTGAACCGACACGGAGCCCGTTCCTTGAGGCCAACTCGGCGAGTTGCTGTCCCTCGGCAAGCGACAGAACAAACGGCTTTTCCGAATAGACATGTTTGCCGGCAGCGAGAACCTGGCTGGATACTCCCAGATGTGCCGCGGGAATGGTCAGATTGACAACCAGATCGATATCGTCTGCCGCGAGCAGCCCATCAACCGTTTCCGCACGCAGATCAAATTCGGAGGCGCGCGCCGTCGCGGCCTCCTGACTGATATCCGCACAGGCCCTGATTTCGAAACCTTTGAACAACGGTCCAAGTTTCATGTAGGACGTCGAAATACTGCCGCAGCCGATTATGCCGACACCGAGCGGATTGTTCATCTGTCAGTTCCTCGGTATTTGTTTGCAGCCTCGATCGACCGGCTTGCAAACCGGCCGAAATCACTTGGGTTGTCATGTTCCATGACAAAGATCGAGACGGTGCTTTTTTCACGAAGCGCGCGCATCAGGTTCTTCCAGGCAACGATGCCGTGGCCGACATCCGCCCAACCGTCTTCGTCAAGGCACTCGCCTTCGGGTGCGATATCCTTGACGTGAACGGCTGTGATGCGGTCGCCATAACGACTTATCCATTCCATCGGGTCCGCACCGCCGCGGATGACCCAGGCAATGTCGGCTTCCCAACCGACCGTTGTTGCCGATTGAAGAATAACTTCCATCGGCACTGACCCGTCTTTCGCTGGACGGAATTCGAAATCGTGATTGTGCCAGCCAAACGCGCGCCCCTCGGCGCTGATCTTCTCGCCAATTGCCGACAGGCGTCCGGCGAAGCCTTCCCAACCCGCCCGATCTTCCGGACGTTGATCCGGCATCAGGAACGGACAATAGATGTTTTGGATGCCCAGCACTTCGCAGGTTCGTAAAACCTCGTCAAATGCACCTTCAAGTGCCTCGATGCCGAAATGCGCCGACGGCATCGTGATGCCGTTGCCGTCCATCATCGAGCGGAAACCCGCAGGATCGTCAAAAACGCCGCCGAAACCCTCGACCTTGCGATACCCCAATGCGGCAATACGCTTCAGCACTTCGTCCCAGGGCAGAAAATTTCGCGCGCTGTACAACTGGAATGAATAGTCCACCATATGCCCTCCCTGGGGCCGATTTCGATTAGATTCTGACTTCCGACGCGGCGTCGAATATTGAGGCGCGGAGCGGATCGAAACCGATCTTCACCTTGCTTCCCGCCTCGAAATCGCTCTGACCATCGACACGGAAGCGGAATTCCCGATTTTGCAGCTTCGACCATACCAGCGTATCGGAGCCCATTGGCTCGACAACTTCCACTTCAACCGTGGTCTTGTAGGGCTGTGACGCCACTTCCGCGCCGACAACCACATGTTCCGGCCGGATACCGAATATCGCCTTACCGCTCTTGGCTTCTTCGGCAAATTCATAGTTACCGAGATCGATTTTAATCCCGTCTGTCTGGAACGTCGTTTTCCTGCCGGTCTCGATAGCACCTTCGATGAAATTCATTCCGGGCGAGCCGATGAATCCAGCGACATATTTATTGACCGGCTTGTTATAGATGGCGTGCGGGTCGGCAAGCTGCTGAACGCTGCCCTCTTTCATGATCGCAATTCGGTCGGCCAGTGTAAGCGCCTCGATCTGATCGTGAGTGACGTAGATCATGGTGTTTTCCAGCCGCTGGTGCAGGCGCTTGATCTCTACGCGCAATTCGGCGCGCAGCTTGGCGTCGAGATTGGAAAGCGGCTCGTCGAACAGAAAGACATCGACATCGCGCACAAGAGCCCGGCCGATCGCCACGCGCTGGCGCTGGCCACCGGAAAGCTCGGCCGGCTTGCGCTTCAGCAGCGGCTCGATCTGCAGGATCGCAGCAGCGCGCTCGATACGTTGCGCGATCTCGGCTTTCGGCACTTTTTGGTTCTTCAAGCCGAAGGACAGGTTTCCCTCGACAGTCATCTGCGGATAGAGCGCATAGGACTGGAACACCATACCGATGCCGCGGTCCTTCGGCTCCTCCCAAGTGACATTCTTGCCCTTGATGAAGATCTGGCCATCGGTGACGTCAAGCAGGCCTGCAATGCAGTTCAACAGGGTCGACTTTCCGCAGCCGGAAGCGCCAAGCAACACCAGGAATTCGCCGTCACCAATATCGAGATCGAGCTGCTTGAGGACTTTGACTTCACCAAAACTCAGTGACAGTTCCTTGATTTCAATGCTTTTCATGGTCTTATCCCTTCACCGCACCGGCGGCGATGCCGCGCACGAAGTATTTGCCCGAGAGGAAATAAATCAGGAGCGGAACGGCTCCCGTCAAAATGGTCGCCGCCATATTGACGTTGTATTCCTTCACGCCCTGGGTTGAATTGACGATGTTGTTGAGCTGAACCGTCATCGGGAAATTCTTGGTTCCCGCAAAGATCACGCCGAACAGGAAATCGTTCCAGATGCCGGTGACCTGAAGAATGACGGCCACGACGAAGATCGGCAGCGACATCGGCACCATGATTTTCAGGAAGATGCCCCAGAATCCCGCACCGTCGACCCGCCCCGCCTTGAATAGCTCCTGCGGGAGCGAGGCGAAATAGTTGCGAAACAGAAGCGTCAGGATCGGCATCCCGAATATGGTGTGAATGAGGATCACCGCGTAAAGCGAGCCGAATATGCCGAGTTCACGAGTAAGGATCACCAGCGGATACAGCATCACTTGATAAGGAATGAACGAGCCGAATATCAAAATGGTGAAAAACACCTCGGAGCCGCGGAACCGCCAGTTGGCAAGCGCATATCCGTTGACCGAGGCGACCATGATGGAAATGATGACGCTTGGAATAAGGATTTGAACCGAGTTCCAGAATCCGACCTTCAAACCTTCGCAATAGAGCCCGGTGCAGGCCGTATCCCAGGCTTTAACCCAAGGCTCGAAAGTCACTTCGACCGGCGGAGAAAAGATGTTTCCGAGACGGATTTCCGGCATGCCCTTCATCGACGTGACGATCATCACGTAGAGCGGCAGCAGGTAGTAGACCGCCGCGACGATCAGCACGCCGTAGATCATGATCCGGGTTGGATCGAGCATTCTTCCGGGGCGTGTTCCCCTTGGTTCGATAGCCATGATGCGCTCCTCAACCCTGTTTCTTCTTGCCGTATTCGAGATAGACCCATGGGATCAAGATGATCAGCACGGTTGTCAGCATCACCGTCGATGCCGCCAGTGCCTGTCCAACATTGCCGCGTGCGAACATGAAGTCGTAGACATATTTGGCCGGGACTTCGGAGGCGATACCCGGCCCTCCATTGGTCAGTGCGACGACAAGGTCGTAGAGCCGCACAATGCCCGAGGCGATGATGACCAGAGTGGTGATGAACACACCGCGCATCATTGGGATGACAACGAACAGGTAGGTTTTCCAGACGGGAATGCCGTCAACCCGCGAGGCCTTCCAGATATCCTCGTCAATACCGCGGAGCCCCGCCAGCATCAGCGCCATGACAAAACCGGTGCCCTGCCAGATGCCGGCGATCAGCAATGCGTAAATGACTGTGTCACGGCCTGAGATCAGGTCAAATGTGAAACTCTCCCAACCAAGATCGCGCACTACCTGCTGCAATCCGAAGGTGGGGTTCAATATCCATTGCCAGACCAGGCCGGTGACAATGAACGACAAAGCGAAGGGGTAGAGATAGATGGTTCTGAAGGTATTTTCGAAACGAATTTTCTGATCCATGAAAGCGGCCAGAATGAACCCGACAACCAGCGAGAAGATCAGTGATGTGACACCATATACCGCAATGTTCTCGACGGATTTGGTCCAGCGCGATGTGCTGAACAGCCGATCATATTGGGCAAAACCAACAAATTCGTTGATCGGTAGCGCGCGGGACGCGCTGAACGAATAGACCACGGTCCAGATCGAGCACCCGACGAAAACAACGAGCGTCGTCAGCACCATCGGAACGGCCGCTGCCTTGGCATTCAGATTACGAAAATACGGGTTGGGACGTGCGCTGTCCATTATGGCCTCCTCCGCTTTTGGATACGACGGGGCCGGCCGGTCAGCGACCAGCCCCGCGGAGTATTTTGTACGCTTAAAAGCGAGAAGGTCAGTTCGCGGTCTTGATGATCTCGACGTAGCGACCCTGGGCGTCGGCAACGCTCATGTCTGGATCGTTGAAGAATTCAACCCACAAATCTTCCATCTGTCCTTGCGTATCGGAGGACCAGGCCTGCTCGCCGGAAGGGAGGATGTTTTCCGGCTTCTCGAGGATCTTCAGACCCTTCTGCATGCAGCCATTGGCAGCCGCAAGGTCGATGTCACCGCGGATCGGCAGCGAACCCTTTTTCAGGTTGAAATCAACCTGTACCTGTTTGGAGACCAGCAGAGACGCCATTTCCAGCTGAGCCTTCACAACATCCGGCTTGTCACCTGCAGGTTTGGGGAAGAAGAAAGCGTCACCACCGGTATCAAGAACCGGGTGTACACCCAATCCCGGAAGGCAATCATATTCCTTGCCTGCGGTCAGTCCGGCGACGCTGAATTCACCCTGTGCCCAGTCGCCCATGATCTGTGCACCGGCCTTGCCGGTGATGACCATGTTGGCGGCGTCATTCCATGCCCTGCCGACAAATCCGTCATCGACCATGCCCCGTGCAGCGGCGATGGCTTCGAAGACTTTCGTCATCTCGGCGCCACCCGCGGCATCGGCGCTCTTTTCGACATTGATCGCCTTGTAGAGGTCAACGCCGCCAAGCGCGACCATGAAGACACCAGCCATTCCGTTGATCTGCCACGGCTCACCACCAACTGCGAGCGGGATCACGCCCTTCTCGCGCAATGCAGATGCAGAACTTACGAAATCGCTCCAGTTGCCCGGAACCGCAAGGCCGTTGCTCTCATAGACACTGCGGTTCAGCCACATCCACTGGAACGAGTGGATGTTGACCGGGACACAGTAAATCTTGCCTTCGAATTTGCAGCTGTCGAGCAGCTTGGACGGACGGATGAAATCGGCCCAGCCTTCCTTTTCAGCTAGTTCGGTCAGATCGGTCATCAGGCCTGCCTGAATAAGATCTTCCGCGTCGCGTCCGGTGTTCAGCTGGGTCGCGCCCATCGGGTCACCACCAGTGATGCGGCTGATAATGATCGGGCGGGCATTGCCACCACCTGCGATCGCGCCATCAACCCAGTTATTTCCCGATGCATTGAATGCGTCGGCGAATACCTTGACTGCGGCAGCTTCACCGCCGGACGTCCACCAGTGGGTCACTTCCAGATCGGTCGCCGATGCCATCCCGGCAGTAGCCAGAAAGGTTGCGGCTGCAAGTGCTGATTTAAGTGCTTTCATCGAAATTCCTCCCTTTCGAACGCTGCCGACCACCGGAAGCGTCAATCTCCTCAAACCGGCTTCCTCAAGCCGGTGTAATCGATTACAAATCGCTATCCACTGCGGTTTTCAATCGATTGCAGCAGAGCTTGAACTTCAACCGAAAAAGAGTCAAGTTTTATTTCGATGGTCGAAAAAATAAACCTGGAACCACCTGCCGTGATCCGAAATAGGCCGAAAATTCAGGATGTTGCGCGTGTCGCCGGTGTATCCACAGCGACCGTCAGCCGGACTTTGAGCAAACCGGAAGCCGTCAGCAAGGCAACGCGGGACATGGTTTTGGAGGCTGTGCAAGCGACCGGGTACCGCGCCGATCATGCCGCGCGCAATCTTCGCCGCCGCCGATCCGGCGCGATCGTCGTTCTGGTTCCAAACCTTGGCAACCCGTTCTTTTCTCAGATCCTGGCCGCCATCGAAAACACCATGTCGGCAGCCGGTTACAGCGTCCTGATCGCCGACACCATGCAGCCGCAATTTCGTAAACAGCAGATTCTGGAGCATCTTCACAACAACAGCGCGGATGGAATGATCGTGCTGGACGGATCAATGGCCGAAGAATTCCTCCGTTCCGAGACAGCGGGCATAGCCGCCTCCCCCGTCGTGTTCGCCTGTGAGTGGACCGACAAATTGCGGTATCCTTCGGTCAGGATCGACAACCATTCCGGAGCGGCGATGGCTGTTCGCCACTTGATCGACCTCGGACATTGTAAGATCGGTCATATTGCTGGACCGGCACACAACGTCCTGACCACGGCAAGGCGCGAGGGGTTCAAAGCGGAACTGAAGGCCTCCGGCCTGAAAATCAGGAGCGAATGGGATTTCGATGGTGATTTTTCAATCGAAGCCGGCATCCAGGCAGCGCAATCCTGGTTCGATCTGGATAACCGTCCGACCGCGATGTTCTGCGCGAGCGACGAAATCGCATTCGGGTTCATATCCGAATTAAACAGCCGGGGTATTCGCGTCCCGGATGACGTCTCTGTTGTCGGTTTCGACGATATCGACATTGCCAGACATTTCATTCCGCCGCTGACGACAATACATCAGCCGCGCAACGACATGGGTGAAATGGCGGCGAGAAAACTGCTGGCGAATATCTTAGGTGTGGCTAGCGCGGATCAGCAGGACAAACTGCTGTTACCGGTGGAGCTCATCGTCAGGAAAAGCACCGCAGCCCCGAAATAGGAGATGTTTCACAAAATCATGATCCCGGTTACAGCCGGAGAGTTTCTGTTCGAACTCTGGCCAACCAAGCCAAGATCACGATGAATGATTTGTCCCTTGTGAGGTAAGTTAATGTCAAAACAAGCAATCACACCACCCGAGTTTCGCACCGCCTCCGATGAGCTGAAAATGTCTCCCGGCATCCTTTCAGGCAATTTCGTCTTTCTTACCGGCGTGACCGGCTCGGATACGAAAGGACAAATGCCGGAGGATCCGGAAACCCAGTTTCGAAAAACCTTTGAGAAGATGGAGATTGTTCTGCGCGAAGCAGGCCTGACCTTGCAATCGATCGTCGAGATGACAACCTATCACGTGGGTCTGCGGGAACACTTCGACCTCTTTGATTCAATCCGCCTCGAATTTCTTGATGCCCCCTATCCGGCGTGGACGGCGATCGAAGCCGGCGGGCTCAGGCGCGAAGGCGCCGTTGTCGAGATTCGTGCAATTGCACATACTGCAGCTCCGGGCTGAAAACATCGGTCTTGGAAGAAGCCTGCGCGCTGTCGGGTCTATTGGGAATTAGCTCAGGTCGGGACCTGACCGCTCACATTGCTAGACATTGCAAAGGCAGGCACTGTCGAACAGACTTTGGCAAAGACAAACCCCGCACCGCAAGGGTGCGGGGCCGAGGATTTGTGGTGCAAATACCTCTACCGGACATGTCCGGTAGACTGTTGTACCACGCTCAATCGCCAATTCCAGGATTCCATTTTCGCCTTCTTTTTTGAGCGCAATTAGCAATTGATTAATAATTGTGCATTCGGTGATCGATACGGCGCCTTCTTGGTCATCGTCCAGCACTACGTTTCTGATGGCCACCGAAAAGATCCAAAATAACTGTTATTCTTCATATACTTAGTAATTTTTCTGCTGCGCTGCAGCATGGTTGGCACGCTTATTGCGAGAGAGGTGGCGGTGCAAATACTTCTAACGGAGAGACTATATGACTGACTTCCGCAAATCCGCATTCGCTGCCGTCTTGGGCATGGCATTGTCGTCCTCGGCGCTGGTGCCGATGGCCATTGCCGCCGATGACACAATCAAGGTCGGCGTTCTTCATTCGCTGTCGGGTACGATGGCCATTTCCGAGACGACGCTCAAGGATGCCATGCTGATGCTCATCGATGAGCAGAACAAGAAAGGCGGCCTGCTTGGTAAGAAGCTCGAAGCCGTCGTCGTCGACCCCGCATCCGACTGGCCTCTCTTTGCCGAGAAGGCCCGCGAACTGATTTCCACCAACGAGGTATCGGCCGTGTTCGGATGCTGGACGTCGGTTTCCCGCAAATCGGTTCTGCCGGTGTTCCAGGAACTCAACAGTGTTCTGTTTTATCCGGTGCAATACGAAGGTGAAGAAAGCCAGCGCAACGTCTTTTACACCGGCGCTGCGCCAAACCAGCAGGCGATTCCCGCCGTTGACTACCTGCTGAAAGAAGAAAGCGTGAAACGCTGGGTTCTGGCCGGCACGGACTATGTCTATCCGCGCACGACCAACAAGATCCTCGAGGCCTATCTGAAATCAAAGGGCGTGGCGGATGAAGACATCATGATCAACTACACGCCGTTCGGACATTCCGATTGGCAGACGATCGTCGCAGACATCAAGAATTTCGGCTCAGCCGGCAAAAAGACCGCCGTCGTTTCCACCATCAATGGCGATGCCAATGTTCCATTCTACAAAGAACTCGCCAACCAGGGCATCGAAGCCTCCGACATTCCGGTAGTTGCCTTTTCGGTTGGTGAAGAGGAACTGGCCGGTCTGGACACCGGACCGCTTGTCGGCCATCTGGCTGCCTGGAACTATTTCCAGTCCGTCGAGGCGGATGCCAATGCAAAATTCATCGAAACCTGGAAAGCCCGGGTCGGCGAAAAGCGGGTCACCAACGACCCGATGGAAGCACACTATATCGGCTTCAACATGTGGGTGAAGGCGGTCGAAAAGGCCGGTACGACGGAATCCGATGCCGTCATCGATGCGCTGGTCGGTGTCGAAGTGCCCAACCTTACCGGTGGCACGTCTGTCATGCTGAAGAACCACCACATCACCAAACCGGTGCTGATCGGCGAGATCCAGTCAGACGGTCAGTTTGAAGTGGTTTTTGAGACCGAGGGACTTGTTCCCGGTGACGCCTGGTCCGACTTCCTGCCAGAGTCCAAGCCGCTGGTCGCCGATTGGACCGATCCGGTCAATTGCGGCAACTACAATACCGAGACCAAAAGCTGCGGTGGCGCCGCCATCCAGTAAGGCGCTGGTTTTCAGTTGATGGGAAGGGTGTGCCGCCACTGGCGGCCACCCTGCTCTGCTGCAGCCACGAGGTCGACCGTATGACAATCCTCTTGCGGGCTATTTTCGCCGCCATTCTGCTGTTTTCCAGCCTGCACCAAGCCGGGGCAGACGAGGCGGAACTGCGAACGATCATTGCCAAGTTCGCCTCGGTGAAAAAATTCACAGATACCCAATCGGTGATCAATGAACTCGCGCAATCGGCAGACGCCGCTGCGGTTCCCGCTCTCAAAGCACTGGCAGACGGCGAACTGAATATCCTCAAGTCGGACGGCACCGTTGTGATCACGCGAAAAGAGGGTGACGGATTTGTCTATTCCGATCCGCTCTCCGGCGAAACGCTGGGAACGGCGGGTAAAAGCGACTTCAGGAAAGTGAAGATCAAGAACTCCATTCGCAGATCCATTGGCGGCCTGCTGTCCAGCCTGACGCTCGGTTCAACGGATCCGACGGTTCGGCTTCAGGCAGCCGAGGCTTTGTTTTCTAAGGCCGACCCTGATGCCCTTGCACAACTCGATGCAGCGATCGCCGATGAGACATCAGGCGATGTGCGCGAGCGAATGTTACAGGCCCGTGCGGCAACGGTATTAGCCGGCGACAACGACCCGGAGGCAAAATTGCAGGCAATTGCCGTTGTCTCCGGCCGCGGCGATCGAAAAGCGCTCGCTGTTCTCAATGCATTCGCAGCCAATGAAAACGCGGAACTTGTCGCCGCACGCCAGGCGGCAATCGACCGCGTCAATGATGCTCTTGCCTCCTGGCAAGCCGTGCAAAACATCTGGTACGGCCTGTCATTGGGTTCGGTGTTGCTGCTGGCCGCCATCGGCCTTGCGATAACCTTCGGTGTTATGGGGGTCATCAACATGGCCCATGGCGAAATGGTTATGCTCGGCGCTTACACGACCTTTGTGGTTCAGGAGATCATCCGAACCGGCTATCCCGGCATGTTCGATTATTCCCTGGCAATCGCTCTTCCCCTGGCATTTCTTGTCGCGGGAGCCGTCGGCTTTGCGCTCGAGCGTGGCCTTATACGTCACCTGTACGGACGCCCGCTGGAAACGCTGCTTGCAACCTGGGGGGTTTCGCTGATCTTGCAGCAGGCCGTGCGGTCGATCTTTGGACCAACCAACCGGGAGGTCGGCAATCCGTCGTGGATGTCGGGCGCCTATGAAGTCGGCGGTCTGGTCATAACCGCCAATCGGCTGTGGATCGTGGTGTTTTGTCTCGTTGTCTTTGTCACCCTGCTGTTCGTGCTGAAGCGCACGCGGTTCGGCCTGCAGATGCGTGCTGTGACACAAAACCGGGCCATGGCATCGTCGATGGGCATCCGCACACCCATGGTTGACGCGCTCACTTTTGCACTCGGGTCAGGAATTGCAGGAATTGCCGGTGTTGCGCTGTCGCAAATCGACAATGTCTCACCCAACCTCGGTCAGGGGTACATCATCGACAGTTTCATGGTCGTGGTCTTCGGCGGCGTCGGAAACCTCTGGGGCACACTTGTCGGCGCGTTCACGCTCGGCGTGGCCAACAAATTCCTGGAACCCTATGCTGGCGCGGTTCTGGCTAAAATCTTGATGCTGGTCTTCATCATTCTGTTTATCCAGCGGCGGCCGCGCGGCCTCTTTGCCCTGCGTGGCCGGGCGGTGGAAACATGATCTCGCGATTCCTTTTCACCGGCGCCGACCGAAAAGTCTTCTGGACGATTATCGTCCTGTTGGCCGTCGCCGTACTTGTCCCTGCCCTCAATCTCCTGCTGCCAACTGACCATCCCTTCCATGTGCCAAACCAGATTGTCAGCTTGGTCGGCAAATATCTGACCTATGCCATGCTCGCGCTGGCGCTGGACCTTGTCTGGGGTTATTGCGGGATCCTGTCGCTCGGACATGGCGCATTCTTTGCGCTCGGCGGTTATGCGATGGGCATGTATTTGATGCGTCAGATCGGAACGCGCGGGGTCTATGGCAATCCGGTTCTGCCCGACTTCATGGTGTTCCTCGATTGGGACCGCCTGCCCTGGTTCTGGTACGGTTTCGACCAGTTCTGGTTTGCAAGCCTGATGGCGATTGCTGTTCCCGGACTGCTTGCGTTCGCCTTTGGCTGGCTGGCGTTCAGAAGCCGCGTGACCGGTGTCTATCTTTCAATCATCACCCAGGCACTCACCTATGCATTGCTGCTGGCCTTTTTCCGCAATGAGATGGGTTTTGGCGGCAATAACGGGTTGACGGATTTCAAGGACATTCTGGGATTCAGTGTCCAGGCCGACGGGACACGCGCCGCCCTGTTTGCCGCCAGCGCGATTGCTCTGGCCCTGTTCCTTGCCCTGTGCCTCTTCATCACCGATTCGAAACTCGGAAAAGTCATGGTTGCGGTCAGGGATGCGGAGAGCCGGTTGCGCTTCGTTGGGTACCGTGTCGAACACGTCAAGCTTTTTGCCTTCGTTGTCTCGGCGATGATGGCCGGGGTGGCCGGGGCGCTCTACGTCCCCCAGGTCGGCATCATCAACCCCGGTGAATTCGCGCCTGCAAATTCAATCGAAGTTGTCATCTGGGCCGCCGTCGGCGGGCGCGGCACGCTTGTTGGCCCAATCCTCGGCGCGATCGCCGTCAACGGTGGCAAGAGCTACTTTACCGCCGCCTTCCCGGAATTCTGGCTGTTTGCGCTGGGTGGCCTGTTCGTTGCGGTCACTCTGTTCCTGCCGAAGGGCATTGTCGGCAGCATTTCTAGCTTTCGCGGCCGCATGAACACCCAGAGCGCTCTTCGTTCGCAAAAAATCGCTGACATGGAGGCGGCGGAATGACTTCGGAGATGACCCACAGCCTTTTGTATCTGGACGCCGTCAACGTCGCATTCGATGGTTTCAGGGCGATCAACAATTTGTCGCTGACAATCGAGCGCGGCGAGATGCGGGCAATCATCGGCCCGAATGGGGCCGGCAAGACAACTATGATGGATATCATTACCGGCAAGACCAGGCCGGACAGCGGCCAGGTCTATTTTGAAGGGGCGATCGATCTTTCCAGACAGGATGAGGTTGAGATCGCACGATTGGGCATCGGCCGAAAATTTCAAAAACCGACGGTATTCGAAAGCCATACTGTCAACGACAATCTGGAACTTGCTCTTACCGGGACACGCGGGGTGTTCGCAACGCTGTTTCATCGCCCAGGCGCGGGCAGCGACACCCGGATCAACGATATTCTGGACACCATCCGATTGACCGCCCGGCGTGATGAGCTTGCTGCGGATCTGTCGCATGGTCAGAAACAGTGGTTGGAGATCGGAATGCTGCTGGCCCAGGACCCGAAACTGCTGCTTGTCGACGAGCCGGTTGCAGGTATGACGGATGCGGAAACCCGAGAAACCGCCAGACTGCTTCGGGAAATCGCTTCGGAGCGGTCGGTCATCGTGGTCGAGCACGATATGGGCTTCGTTCGCGAGCTTGATGTCAAAGTGACGGTGCTGGCCGAAGGTTCGGTGTTGGCGGAGGGGTCGCTGGACCACGTCAGCGCCGATGAAAATGTCATTGAAAGTTATCTGGGGCGCTGAATGCTGACCTTAAACGTCGACGATATCGACCTTTACTACGGTGCCGCCCATGCATTGCGAGGCGTTTCCCTGAGTGCCGAGCCGGCGAAAATCACCTGCGTCCTCGGCCGCAATGGTGTTGGCAAGACATCCCTGTTGAGGGCCGTAACCGGCCATCAGCCTGTTTCCGGCGGCAGCATTACGATCGATGGCACCATGCTTGGAAAATCGCCGCCGCACAGTCGCGCCGGAATGGGGCTTGGCTTTGTACCGCAGGGCCGTGAAATCTTCCCGCTGCTGACCGTAAGGGAGAACCTGGAAACAGGATATGCCCGCCTGCCCCGGACCCAACGCCATGTACCGGCAGCGGTCTATGAGTTGTTTCCCGTGTTGAAGGACATGCTGTCGCGGCGCGGCGGAGATCTGTCCGGCGGGCAGCAGCAGCAACTGGCAATCGGGCGAGCGCTGGTTATGCGACCGAA
>JAJFHT010000240.1 GCA_021775495.1 Hyphomicrobiales bacterium
CTGAAAGCTGGGGAACGGAGGGAATATGTCTTACTTTAAACTTGGTACTACGGTAAAACTATTCGGCATTGCTTTGGCCTCTGCCCTTCTTGCCTTTTCCACTCAGGCGCAGGCAGGGCCAAAATGCGGTGAGCGCACGTCGCTCATCAAGGTCCTGAACGACAAATACAAGGAAAAGCCTCGAGCACTCGGCCTTTCGACAAAAGGCACGGCAATGTTCGAAATCTACACATCTAAGACCGGAACCTGGACAATCGTCATGACTACCACCACTGGGGCGACGTGTATCATGGCAGCCGGTCATTCATGGGAAGACGCCCTTCAGATCGCGGAAGGCCCGCAGAGCTGACGGCTTCCTCTTGCCCAGCCCGGAGAAAACCAGCCGTCAACGCACCTGATCAAGCAGGCGCTTGCATTCCAGGAGGTCGAACAAGGCTTCCTGGAGCAGCGCTCGGTTGTCCTTGCTCAGCTTGCCATCATCCGGCTGAACCGGCCCTTCTTCTGCGCCCTTGCCAATCCCGAAGAAACGTCGATTTGGCTTGGCTTTGGCGGCACCGACCAGCATTTCTCCATCGGGCACATCACTTTCCGCCTTCTGGTCATCGGCTGAAGCCTGCCGACGCCGGGCGATCGCCTCCACCGCAGCTATATCACCCGTTCCCAATGCTGCGACAAAAGGTACACCATTTTCCTTCAACAGGCGCTGGACGCCTTTGATCGTATAGCCCTGGTCATAAAGCAGCTGCCGGATGCCCTTGATCAGTTCAACGTCCTGCGGGCGGTAGTAACGGCGGCCCCCGCCGCGCTTCATCGGTTTGATGTGGGAAAACCGGGTTTCCCAAAACCGAAGAACATGTTGCGGCAGATCCAGGTCTTCTGCGACCTCGCTGATGGTGCGAAATGCGTCGGGGCTCTTTTCCATGCCGGACCTTTCTTGACGCGAGCAGTTCATCAATCCCTGCCGGGACTACTGCTGCTTCATTCAAAACCAGGACGGACGCCTTTCGTGACCTTGTTTGGGTCTGAATCGCAATCCGCGACCTGTGTCTTGCTGTCTTGCCCGGTGCACTCTGCGCGATTCGTGTGCCAATTCAAAGGCAAACGGGAAATAGTTCATTTCCGCGACCAAGACAGGTCACGAGAAATCATGGCGATTGCGATCTGAATTTATGTGGCGGGTTTTGATTTTTTGGCGCGATGCGCTTCCAGGATGCTCTGTTTCAAAACGTTTGACGCCTTGAACGTCATGACACGTCTCGGGAGAATCGGAACCTCTTCCCCGGTTTTCGGGTTACGACCGATGCGCTCGTTCTTGTCGCGCACCTGAAACGTCGCAAATGAGGACAATTTGACCGATTCACCGCGCACGATGGCGTCGCAAATCTCGTCCAGCACCATTTCGACCAATTGCGCAGATTCCGTACGGGACAGGCCGACCTTGCGGTAAACCGCTTCGGTAAGGTCGGCACGTGTCAATGTAGTTCCCGCCATCCGACCGCTCAATTCCTGAACCTAGGTGATTTCTGCAACATCCGAAGGTTACATAAATTGTCTAACGGCGGTCAAGGACTCTCGCGCATTTAGGGTCCTGACCCTAGACCTTTACCAACGTAACAGCATCGCTCCCCAGGTAAATCCCCCTCCCATGGCTTCCAGCAAAACGAGGTCACCTCGCTTTATGCGGCCATCGGCGACAGCAACCGACAACGCCAGCGGTACGGAGGCTGCGGAAGTGTTGCCGTGGCGATCAACCGTGATAACCGTCTTTTCCGCCGCGATGCCTAATTTTCGGGCGGAAGCATCGATAATCCGCTTGTTTGCCTGATGCGGCACAAACCAGTCCAACTCCTCGGCCGTTACGCCGGCGGTGCTAAATGTCGCTTCAACCACATCCGTGATCATGCCTACGGCGTGTTTGAAAACTTCCCGCCCCTGCATGCGAAGGTGCCCGACCGTACCTGTCGAAGAGGGGCCACCATCGACAAAGAGTTTGTCCTTGTGATTTCCGTCAGATCTGAGGCTCGCTGCCAATATGCCGCGGTCGCTCGTCAGCCCGGCGCCTTCACCGGCTTCAAGCACCAGTGCGCCGGCACCATCGCCAAAAAGCACGCAGGTGGTGCGGTCACTCCAGTCCAGGATGCGCGAAAACGTCTCTGCCCCAATGACCAGAGCACGTTTCGCCATTCCGCCGCGGATGTGGAGATCAGCAGTATTGAGTGCATAGACAAACCCGGTGCACACCGCCTGAATGTCAAACGCGTAGCCATGGTTCATCCCCAGCCGGTTCTGGATATCAACGGCTGTCGCAGGAAACGTGTTGTTGGGCGTAGATGTGGCCAGGACGATGAGGTCAATATCATCCGGAGTCAGTCCGGCGTTGTCCAGAGCCTGGCGGGCCGCTTTTTCGCCGAGCGACGCCGTTGTCTCTCCCTCTTCCGCAATGTGCCGCTGGCGAATGCCGGTACGTTGCACAATCCACTCATCCGAGGTTTCGAGTTCGCTCCCGAAATCGGAATTTTTCATGATGCGGGACGGAACCGCCGAGCCAACACCCCGTACAATAGACCTTATCATCATCGCACCCTATCGGCCGCCGGCAGCCGAAGGCGCGCCGTCTGGCAAGTCCTCACCTTCCGCTCCGGGTCTTCGCGCATGGAACCGATCCAGATCAGCGCGAATTTTGTCCAGGAGTTGGTTTCGAATCATGTCGTAACCCAGCTCGACCGCGGCTGCAAAACCCTCCGGGTCGGTTCCACCATGACTCTTGACCACAATACCGTTTAATCCAAGGAAAACGCCGCCATTTGATTTACGTGCGTCCATTTTCTCACGTAATAGATTAAACGCGTTTTTCGCAAATATGTAACCGATTCTGGACATCAGGGTGCGGCTCATCGCCGAGCGCAGATATTCAGCAATCTGCCGCGCCGTACCTTCCGCGGTTTTCAGTGCAATGTTGCCGGTGAATCCTTCCGTCACGACGACATCAACCGTTCCCCTGCCAATATCATCACCTTCGACAAAACCCTGGTAGCTCATGGTCTTGAGATTTGCGTCGCGCAAAAGTCTGCCGGCTTCCTTGATCTCCTCCTGCCCTTTGATCTCCTCAACACCAACATTGAGCAAACCGACGGTTGGC
The DNA here is from genome assembly GCA_021775495.1 of Hyphomicrobiales bacterium. GTDB lineage: Bacteria > Pseudomonadota > Alphaproteobacteria > Rhizobiales > Rhizobiaceae > JAJFHT01. The sequence goes on from JAJFHT010000240.1 coordinate 3,140, forward strand.
CGTTCCACATCAAACAACGCGCGCGCCATCGCGGAACCAAGAATTGAAAAATCGATCAATTGCTGCGCGTCTGCGCCAATCGTCGCGCCCACATCCAAAACCACACTTTCGCTGCGTGTTGTCGGCCAGATGGCCGCGAGCGCCGGTCGCTCAATCGTTGCCATCGTCCGCAGACAGAAGCGGGACATGGCCATGAGCGCTCCCGTATTGCCGGCTGAAACACACCCATCGGATTCGCCGTTCTTGACGGCTTCGATGGCTTTCCACATTGACGACTTCCATCGTCCATTGCGCAATGCCTTGCTGGGCTTGTCGTCCATGCTCACCGATATTTCGCAATGGGTGAATGTCGACGCATCCCGAACCGAAGGAAAGCGGTCGAGAAGCGGAACGACGGCCTGCTCCTTTCCAAAAAGCGCGAACCGGGTCTCCGGCCGGCGCTCCAGAACAAGCTCCAGACCCGGCAGAACCACTTCGGGGCCAAAATCGCCACCCATGACGTCAATTGAAATAGTGACCACTCGTCCCCGTCTCTCCCAATAGTCAAACGGTCAAATCAAGCAAAGTCCGGCGAAGATAGACGTTTTGAGCAGAGGCACAACCTAATATCGGCGTGAATTCGGCTTTGTCCGGCGGCTATTCAAACAGAAATTCCGTGCGTTATGATGAGCAAACCTCCTGGCTGCCATTTGCGGTGACCCGTCGCGCCGATGCTTCAGTTCTCCCGCTTCAGCTGAGCCAGCTTTTGAAACGGCGATGGAACGGGTTCAGTGTCGCGAGACCCCGAATCGGAGGTCTCTATGGCGACACCCGGCTTTCGCGGATAGGGATCAAGCGCCAGTTCAAAAAACTCCACGCAAAGCGCGCCTACGTTGATGGTATGCCCGGTAAAGGTTTCAGGAATGTCGTCTCCTTCGGGATCGAGCAACAATTCCCCGCCGGTCTCTTCTCCAATCCGGCCAATTTTTGATCTTTCCGGCACAAAAACGGCATCGAGCTGCTGAGAAACCTTGGCAGGCAGGGGCTCAAGCGACACCACACAGGACTGTACAATATCGGCCGTGACCGATCCGGTCACCCGAACGCCGTCGCGTTTCCAGGGCGCCAGCAGCAAATCGGCGCAGAAGCGGTCAACCGACACAAGGCCGTGTTCTTCCGCCAAACACAACAAATCCGCAGATTGCGGTTCGATGCGGACATGCCGCCCCTTGCGAGGCAACTGGCTGACATTGACGTCATGGGAAAGGACGGATCTGCCCAATTTTGTCATGCTATTTTCCGTGTTCGGTTTGATCGCTGTCGCCAGCCCGGGGAAACCTCACCTCCCCGGCAAGCAACGCGTTTTGGTCAAGCAAAGCCAACATGCGATCCGCCGACATGACATAGACGCTCAGATCCACAGCGGCAGGCCAATTGTCCGCTTCCGGCCGCACGTTGCGGCAAAGCGCCGCCTCAAGTGCCTCTCGGTCTTCGGCGTCTACCGCCCGTCCATAGGCATCGGCACGACCATAAAACATCTGGGCCAGCTTTTTCATCCGCTTCGGAACTCCGATATCTCCAATGCCGAGTTCGCGCAGCGAATGATCGACATCGGTAAAAAACGTGTCGGTAACGTCCTGGGCGACAGACCTGAGAGCACCGTCACCGCCCCTCAAACGATGAAGAAAAAGAAACAGGTGCAGCGCGATCATCTCGAAGCGACCGAGCGGCGTATCAGGGACGCCCCATTCGGAATAAAAAACCGGTTGCCGTGACGCTGCCACGATTTGCCTGTAGAGGCCGTCAACGACGTTGCGGTTTCGTATCTTTCGAGATTTGAACAGGCTTCGAAACATGTCTGTTGTTTACCTTGCGGTCCTTCCGCCGAATTCGTCAGGTTGCATCGAAACCGAAGCTGAGATACCGAAGTTGCTGCCGAACACCGGAGATCGGCACCGGATTAATCTGGGGATGTCATTGCAGTCACAGGATATGAAAACAAGACGCTTTTTTCGCAGCGCCTACGTCGTATTGGCGGCTGGTTCTGCCCTGATGCTGACCGGTTGCGTCAGCGATGCGCTTAATCCCTCGCAAACGCTGGTTCAAGGTTACGTTCCGGATGAACAGGCGCTGGAGCTAGTTCCAGTCGGATCGAGCCGCGAACAGGTGCTGCTTGCGCTGGGGACGCCATCGACATCAGCGACGTTCGACAATGAAGTATTCTACTACATCTCGCAAACGCGTGTCCGCCGTGTTGCGTTCATGAAACCCAAATTGGTCGATCAGCGCATTCTGGCTGTTTATTTCGGCGAGGAAGAACGTGTGAGCAATATCGCCAATTATGGCCTTCAGGACGGCAAGGTCTTTGATTTCCTGGCGAAAACGACTCCGACCGGGGGCAAGGACACCACCTTCGTCAGCCAGTTGCTCACCGGAGTGGGCAAAGGCCTTCCGAAACTGCCTGGCGGCCGTGGCGGCTGACGGATTTCACCAGCGCCATCATTCCAGACACAAAAAAGCCCGCGCGGAACGCTCCGCGCGGGCTTTTTCATGTTTTCAGTATGATGGTTTCAGTGTGCCAGCACTGCCAATAGCAGCAACGCCACGATGTTGGTGATCTTGATCATCGGATTCACTGCCGGTCCGGCAGTGTCCTTGTAAGGATCGCCAACGGTATCTCCGGTAACCGAGGCCTTGTGGGCTTCAGAACCCTTTTCATGACGCACGCCATCCTTGTCGACAAATCCGTCTTCAAAGGATTTTTTGGCATTGTCCCAGGCGCCACCACCCGCAGTCATTGAGATGGCCACGAACAGACCGGTAACGATCACGCCGAGCAGCATCGCACCAACAGCAGACAGGGCCTGTGACTTATCGGCGATCGCCAAAATCACGAAGAAGACGAAGATCGGCGACAAAACCGGCATCAGCGACGGAATGATCATTTCGCGAATGGCCGCGCGAGTCAGCATATCGACGGCACGGCCGTAATCCGGCTTTTCTGTGCCTTCCATGATGCCCGGCTTTTCACGGAACTGGCGACGCACTTCCTCAACAACCGAACCGGCCGCGCGACCGACCGCCGTCATTGACATGCCGCCGAACAGGAACGGCAGTAGTCCACCGAACAAAAGCCCAACCACGACGTAAGGATTCGAAAGCGAGAAATCAGCCGTGACACCATCGAAGAAACCACCGGTACCGGCCTGTTTGACGGCGAAGAACTTGATGTCTTCGACGTAAGCGGCAAACAGCACCAATGCGCCCAGACCTGCCGAACCGATGGCATAGCCCTTTGTAACCGCTTTGGTCGTATTGCCGACCGCATCGAGCGCATCGGTTGTCTGACGTACTTCAGCTGGCAGATCGGCCATTTCAGCGATGCCACCGGCATTGTCGGTAACCGGTCCGAACGCATCAAGGGCAACAACCACGCCGGCCAAGGCCAACATTGTCGTCACCGCGATGGCGATACCAAACAGTCCGGCCAGATTGAATGCCATGAGGATACCGGCAATGATGACAATTGCCGGCAAGGCCGTGGCTTCGAGCGAAATCGCCAGGCCCTGAATGACGTTGGTACCGTGACCGGTCACAGAAGCCTGACTGATCGAGCGGACAGGGCGATATCCGACGCCGGTGTAATATTCGGTGATCCAGATGATCAGGCCGGTCACGGCGAGACCAACCAGTCCGCAATAAAACAGATGGCGGCCGGTAAACGAGACATCGCCGGTTGTGGTGAACACCCGGTCAGCGCCGAGCCAGAACCAGATCACCAGACCAAGCGCCACTGCGGACAGAACCGCTGTCGCCCAGAATCCCTTGTAAAGAGCACCCATGATCGAATTGTTCGCGCCGAGCTTGACAAAAAACGTCCCGATGATCGAGGTCACGACACACACGCCGCCGATGACCAATGGCAACATCATCAGATCCATTGCAACGGCACCGGTAAAGAAGATCGATGCGAGCACCATGGTGGCAACCACAGTTACCGCATAGGTCTCGAACAGGTCCGCGGCCATGCCCGCGCAGTCGCCGACATTGTCGCCGACATTGTCGGCGATCGTTGCCGGGTTGCGCGGATCATCTTCGGGAATACCTGCTTCGACCTTACCGACCAGATCACCGCCGACGTCGGCGCCCTTGGTGAAGATGCCACCACCAAGACGGGCAAATATGGAGATCAGCGAAGCGCCGAAACCCAATGACACGAGTGCATCAATGACCGTACGGTCGGTCGGATCCAGTCCCATCGGGCCGATCAGAATGTAGTAATAAACGGAGACACTCAGCAAAGCCAAGCCAGCGACCAGCATTCCGGTGATAGCGCCTGACTTGAAGGCGATCTCAAGACCGCCGGCCAGACTGTTCGATGCGGCCTGGGCCGTGCGAACATTGGCACGCACAGAGACGTTCATTCCGATGAACCCGGCCAATCCCGACAGAACCGCGCCAATCAGAAATCCGAACGCAGCTGAAGCGGAGAGAAGCAACCAAGCGATCACGAAGACGACAGCGCCGACGATTGCGATCGTGGTGTATTGCCGGCTCAGGTAGGCTTGGGCGCCCTCTCGGATAGCGCCCGCAATTTCCTGCATGCGTGCATTGCCTTCATCGGCTGAAAGCACCGATCTTGTCGCCCAAATGGCGTAAATGATAGAAAGCAGGCCGCAGGCGATGACCATATAAAGACTGTTCATTGCCGATTTTCCTTAAAAATGCTGATCCGAAGAACCCCTCAGCGGATCGTTGACGTGCAGGCCGTGGCTGAAGTTTCCGGCCTTTCGTCGCGGCTTATGCGAAACCGACTCCCAAACGTCAAGGTCTTGTTCCAATTCGGCCGGTTTTTGCCCAATTGGCTGGCAAATCCAACACGATTTCCGGCATGGAGACCGTGAGTCGCCGCCGATCAACCCGTTTTGTCGTTTGAAAATTTCTGCCAGGCAAGAAGAGCCAGGCAGAGCAAGGTGACAGGGAACACGATCAGATTAATCGCATCCCAGCCGAACAGCGTCAGCGTACGGCCCGACATCAACGAGGCAAACGCGACGCTGCCGAACAACAAAAGGTCGTGTATGCCCTGAACCTTGTTTTTTTCCTGGGCGCGATAGGTTTCCGTCACCATCGCGGTTGCTCCGATGAAACCGAAGTTCCAACCAACCCCCAGAAGAATCAGGGCTGTCCAGAACTGCCAGAGGGCGATTCCGGAAAGTGCGACTATGGCGCAGCCGATCAGCAGGAACATCCCCGTCGCGACAATAGTTTCCTTGCCAAAACGGGCAATCAGGCGACCGGTAATGAAGCTCGGTGCAAACATCGCCATTACGTGCCAGGAAATTCCCAGTGTTGCCTGTTCAGCGGTAAACCCGCATGCAACCATTGCAAGCGGCGCACCTGTCATGACGAAGCTCATGAGGGCAAAAGCGCCGATCGCGCAACTGAGCGCAACGACAAACCTTGGCTGACGGACGATCTCAAGCAACGGACGCACCGGCAGGTGATCATCCAGTTGAGTTGATGGAGCCTCCTTGGGAA
>JAJFHT010000025.1 GCA_021775495.1 Hyphomicrobiales bacterium
GCGACCTCGCTCATCATCGGGCCCCAGCCGGCTTCATACCAACCAACGGAGCCGTCATCGAACGTAACGTGCAGATGGCCGTAATTCGGTTGCGCCGCATCCGACCACAGTTTGGCGCCGATGCCATGAACGCGAACGGGCTTTGCGCCGGTCAATTGACACATGACGTCGACATAATGGACACCGCAATCGACGATTGGAATGAGTGAATCGATCAGGTTCTTGTGCCACATCCATGCCGGGCCACTGCTTTGCTGGTTGAGATTGAGCCGCATCACCAGCGGCTTGCCGAGCGTCTTGCCAACCTCGATAAACTTCATCCAGGACGGGTGAACCCGCAGGATATATCCAAGCACGAGTTTCCGGTTTGTCGCCCGTGCGGCCGCGACAACCTTTTTAGCGTCTTCATTGTTTGTGGCGATCGGTTTTTCCATGAAGACGTGACAGCCATTTTCGAACGCGGTCAGCGCATATTCGGCATGGGTGTTGGGCCATGTGTTGATCGATACCGCATCGGGACTGCTGTCCGCCAGGGCCTCCCCATAGTCCTCGTAAAGCGGGTATCCAGCGAGCTCTGCGGGTATGTCGGTCCGGTTTTTGATCGTGCGGCTCATCAGCCCGACGATCTCGAAACCATCCATTTTATGATAGGCCTTGGCGTGTGAAATGCCCATGTTCCCCAGTCCTACAACCAGTATTTTGACCTTGTCCAACATGATGATCTCCCGGTGGCGGATACGCTGCGTCTGCGTCTGACCCCCGTTTAGAGGGGCATCTCATGATTGCATCGTTCGCGGTATTAATGTCTGGGCGACCGGGCGCTCTCACGCCCGATCGCTGTTCTTTGTCCTGCTAACGTATCGCGTTGGCAAAGAAGCGTTTGGTGATGGCGTCGATGTCGACCGCCGCCATCTCGTCGGACATTTTGTAATTGTCCGCATCGGCCTTCACCTTGGCCTTGTCGAAATCGTTGGCGGCTGCAACGAATTGGTTGGTGACAACCTTTTCGACGTCCACAGGCTTTTTGACTTGCCCGATGTCGTGCAGCGTTTTGAAGAACAGGTTCCACTTTGACATGTCATGATCGCCCCAACCGGCCCGTTTTGACATGTCGCCACGGAACACATTGGCAAGTTGCATCATGGATTCAGTACCGAGCTCGGTGCCAAGGTTCTTCTTCACGATGGGGAACTGCTTGAACACCAACTCGGTGGCGGCACGCGGGTTCTGGAAACCGAATTCCAGCCCCATTGCCCAACCGCGCAGATATTCCTCCAGGAACTTTTTTCGTTCCGCGTCATCCAGATCGGATTGCCTGACGACGAAGGAGTTCGCCGGGAAGTTGGAGTGGTCGACTCCCAGCCAATACTCGAATTTGAGACCCTTTCCTTCCCAATCGGCGCGCAATCCCTCCCATGCGAGAGCCGCATCGCCCTGACCGGAGGCCAGAACCGTTCCCCATTGAGGCCAGCCACCTTCGAGGTATTTGATCTTCTTGGGATCGGCGCCTGCCGCTGCGAACATCGGGTCGGTGATTGCCTGCCAGGCAGCGCTGCCCAGCATGACCGTCTTTCCTTCAAGCTCCTTGAGATCCTTGACGCCTTCACCGGGGCGAAAGGCGAAATCGAAAACGTCGACCGCACCCATGTTGAAAACCGACACCAGATTCATGTCGTTTTCCAGCGCAAAGGAAAATACGCCAGGTGAGGGGAAGCCCATGTCCGCCTGACCGACTGCAACGAATTTCACGGTAGCCGTGCCATCGGAAGGACCGGGCTCCATCTTGGTATCAAGATCACCAAAATAGCCCATAGCCTTGCCGACCCAGTATGGATAGTCGTCAAGTACTTCAAGAGTACCGCGCGGCGAAATCCAGGTGAAGGTATCAGCTGCAGCTGCTGTTTCCGGCAACAAGGCAGATCCGCCCAATGTCGTCGCAACAATGGCGCCGGTTCCGGACACCTGCAGGAATTTGCGGCGGCCTATGTTATCAAGACCGTTCAGATTGTCTTTCAGATCGTTTGACATATTCCCTCCTTGTCTTCGGTCGCTCCATTACTCATCCCGGGCAACCGAATTCGTGTGCTGGCAGCGTGCATAAGCGCTTGAGTTTATCGTTCAGGTGCTCATGACTCCCAGCTGGCCCATTTCTTCCCGACCAGGAAGAAGAAGACGTAAATCAGAATTCCAAGTATCGAGAGGATCAGGATGACCGCAAAAAACTGCGGCATCTGAAGCGTCGCGGAAAACGTAGTAAGCCGGTTGCCAAGACCGAACCCGCCGCCGACCATTTCGGCGCCGACGGCAGTCAGCAATCCGAAAATGGCGCCGATCATAAGACCGACAATGATCATTGGAAGCGCCATCGGCACGCGGATCTTGAGGAAAATCTGGAAAGTGCTGGCACCAAACGAACGGGCAAGCGCGATTTTTGCAAGATCAACCCGTCGAAATCCGGTTGCCGCATTTATCATGACCATCGGTCCCGATGCCAGTGCCACGGCTATGATGCGCGGTTCGTAGCCAAACCCGAACCGCAATATCAGCAATGGCACTAGGGCCAGCATCGGGGTTGTCACCAGCATCAGGATGTAGGGCGCGACAATTTTTTCGGCGAACGGAAATTGGGTAATGACCGCAGCAAGGACGAGGCCTATCGAGGCACCGACAAAATAGCCGGCGAAAAGCTCCACCAGTGTATATCCGAGATGCGGCCCGATGAATTCGAAATCCGTGAACAGGGCGGTAACAATCGCACTTGGAGGTGGCATGACATATTGCGGAATTTCCATCGTGCGAATGGCAAACTCTGCGCCACCGATGATGATGACGGCAACTGAGATGATCGCCAGTACCTCGCCGATTGAACGGATTCCCGGTCCGGATGCGAATGCAGACAGATTGGTCAGTCCGACACTTTGATTGCCGGCCTCGTTTTTGCTGAATTCGGGGATCTTGTCGCCCAGATGCTTGTCAACCATCGGCGCCGGCCTCCTCATTCAGGGGTGCACGGGCCGGTTTGCCGCCTGCGTTTTGACTTGGGGATGGCGAGTGCTCGATCTCAGCCTTTATTTCATTGACCAGATCAAACACTTCCTTCGTCGCCAACAGGTCTAGCGTCCTCGGTCGGGAGAACGGTATGTCAAACACTTTGGCAATCCGGCCCGGCCGGGAAGACATCACGAAAACGCGGTCCGACAGGAAAACCGCTTCGGTAATATTATGCGTTATGAACAATATGGTTTTTCGGGTTTCGAGCCAGATTTCTTCGACCAGAAGGTTCATTTCATCCCGCGTGAAGGCGTCGAGGGCACCGAACGGCTCATCCATTAAAAGCACTGACGGATTGAATGAGAGTGCTCGGACGATCGCAGCGCGCTGCTGCATGCCGCCGGAAAGTTCACGAGGATATTTGTTTTCGAATCCGCCGAGACCAACACGGTCGATAAGTTTGTTTATGTGAACCCGATCGGGATTTTCGCGTTTGATTTCGAATGGAAACTCTATGTTCTTGATCAGGGATCGCCATGGTAGAAGATTGGCTTCCTGAAAGACCATTCCGATTTGCGGGTGCGGGCCGGTTACGGCCTCACCATCGAGGCTGACCTCGCCGCTGGTCAGACTGTGAAGTCCGGCTACGGACCATAAAAGCGTGGTCTTGCCGCAGCCCGATGGCCCGACCACGCAGGCAAACTCTCCATCGGCAATTTCCAGCGATGTCTTGTCGAGTGCGTGCAGCGGACCTGAATTGGTATCGTAGAACTTGGTGGCGTCTTTAACGCTGAGCTTGGCTGTTCCCGACGGTTTGTTCATGCCGCCATCCTCTGCGGATTTCCAGGCATGCCGACTGCGGTAATCTTCGCTGCCGGGTGACCTGCATCAGACGGTTGCGACAGTTTGTTGAAATTCATTTGTCGACGATCCCCAGAGCCGTAATGTTGGTAAGTATCATACACAAATTCGTCATAGGCAATTGGGTAATCGAAAAAAACGCCGGATATTGGCGATTTTTGCGATTAGGAATTTTTCTATGTAATTTTCCGACATCCTCTGATACCGTAAATCGTTCTATATGATGGAGGCGGGTGATTGGCCTATCGAGCTATGTATTGTTACGCTTGGGACCTCGCCGAGGCTGGCGTGGCGACGGTGATAGACGATCTTCGCGACCGCCATATCAACACGATCACACTCGCCGGCTCCTATCATGCTGGCAAATTCCTCCGTCCACAGGGGCGCAAGGGCAAGGTGTATTTTCCGGAAGACGGTACCGCATATTTCAAAACCGATCAGAGCCGTTACGGGACGATCAAGCCGATTGAAAACAGCCTGTTGTCCAGCCAAGACGTCTTCGAACAATGCTGCGAACACGACGGAATAGGGGTGAATGCCTGGATGGTGCTCATGCACAATTCGCTGCAGGGGCAAAAACACCGGGATTCCTGCGTCGCCAACGCATTTGGTGATTGTTACATCTACAATTTGTGTCCAAGTGCTCCAGAAGTTCGGGACTACGCGGTCGCCCTGTGTTCGGATGTGACTGAACGCTATCCGGTCGAGGGCATTTCACTCGAGACGCCTGGGTTCCTGCCATTTGAACACGGGTATCACCATGAGTTCGCCCTGGTGCGGCAGAACTCCTGGCTGAACAATCTGCTTGGCCTTTGCTTCTGCCGCCATTGTACCGACAACGCAAAGGCTGATGGCATCGACGTTGATCGCCTGAAATCGTGGGTCAGCGGTTCAATCACGTCCTATTTTTCCAGCGATGTCGACTATACAGACGACATGGCGTCAAGCTTCTGGGCGGCCGACCTGGTAACCAATCCGGATCTCGGTGCGTATCTGCGATGGCGATGCAATGTGGTCACTACGTTGATCACCGAAATCAGGGCAGCGGTCAGATCCGATGCCAAAGTGGCGGTCATACCCTCGGTTGCGCGGCCAAGCGGCGGCGCCTGGTATGAAGGAAGCGACCTGGGTGCTTTGTCCGAAGCCGCCGACTGCCTCGAAGTCTGTTTTTACGAACCGGATCTGGGAAGAATTCGCAGCGACCTCCATGATGTCATCCAGCGTTGTGGTGGCGCCGGGAACATTCGCGGCTTGCTGCGTCCTGCATTCCCGGACCTGAGCGATCGAGACAGTGTCGTATCGGCGGTCGGGATTTTGCATGATGCTGGAGTGGAGGATGTTGCCTTTTATAATTACGGCCATCTGCGCAAGTCCAGCCTTGACTGGGTCGCAGAGGCGCTGGGTCAGATCGGGTCAGGATCATGACCGGATTCGCAGATAAAACGGTTCTCATCACTGGAGCTGCCGGCGGGATCGGGAAGGTTCTGTCACGCACTTTTGCCGAGCGTGGTGCGCGCATCGCGGCATTGGACAAGAATGACGATGTCGTAGACTTCGTCAATTCGCTGGTTGCCGATGGCATACAGGCCGCTGCGGCGATTGCCGATATCGGGTCGAAAGACGAGGTTTCGGCGGCGATTGCAAGTTTGCGCGCTGAATTGGGGAGCATTGATGTTCTGGTCAACAATGCCGGCTTTTCGGGAGCCAGCAACCTGGAAACGACCGATGAGGACAGCTGGCGGAATGACATCAACGGCAATTTGAACGGCGCTTTTAACTGCACACGACCGGTGCTGCAGGATATGAAAAAATCCGGGCGCGGAGCGATCGTCACCATTGGTTCCGTCAATGGCACGACGGCGCTTGGTGATCCTGCCTACAGTGCGGCAAAAGCCGGGTTGATCAACTACACGAAATCATTGGCCATGGAATATGGCCGGTTTGGAATCAGGGCGAACGTGGTGAGCCCCGGCTCGGTTCGAACACCGATCTGGGATCATCGGATAGAGCGCGAACCGGAAATATTCAAGCGGTTGCTGAAGTGGTATCCGCTTGGCCGAATTGCCGAACCGCAGGACATTGCAAACGCCGTGGCTTTTCTTGCTTCCGACCAGGCTGCCGCCATCAGCGGAGCGGTGCTGCCTGTCGATTGTGGATTGTCGGCGGGAAATATCGCAATGGCTCGAGAAATCACGCAACTGGAATTTTGAGGTGCATCTGTCAGCGAGAAACCAGGAACAGTTGGACAACCCAAGTGCAAAAAAAGACAAACAATACGGACGTACAATTTGCGCAAGAACAGGATGCCTCAATCTCAGGTGAGGTTTTCCTGGATGATCACGCGGTTCATGTCGATGATCTGATCAGCAGGATGAAAGCGCTACGCTCGGGTCTTCGCCCGGCCGAACAACGCGTTGCAGATGTCGTTTTGAAGGACATCGAATCCGCTGTGCGGGCCAGCAACTCACAACTGGCGCAGGCCGCAAATGTCAGTGAACCGACTGTGACCCGGTTCTGCCGGGCGTTGGGCTGTGAAGGTGTACGTGATTTCAAGCTTCGGCTTGCACAGAGTCTCGTTGCCGGTTCCATGACGTCGTCGAACCGGGCGGAACTGGATGACTCGCGTCTGCCTTTCTGGAACGCCGTGTTCAGCCAGGCAAGAAATGCCATCCGGCTGGCTGAACGACAACTGGATGAAACCGAGGTGAGCCGTGCGATTGAATGCGTGTCGATCGCCGGACGGGTGTTCGTTTTCGGCCTCGGCGGCGGTTCCACATCGCTGGCGCTGGATATGCAATACCGTCTGTTTCGGTTCGGGATAAGTGTCACTGCCTATTCGGACAATTATCTGATGCGAATGGTGGTGGCGACAGTGCGACCGGGGGACGTGGTTATCATGATTTCGGCCACAGGACGCACGCGGGAACTGATCGAGGCGGTTGCCATCGCCAAAAACTATGATGCCAAGGTCGTTGCGATCACCCGCCCGAAATCCGAACTGGCCGCGGCAGCCGATATTGCCCTGACCGTGGAGGTGCCGGAAATCGTCAATGTCCTGAAACCGACCGCATCCCGATTTGCTTTCCTGGCTGTAATTGACCTTGTTGCAACAGGTGTTGCCTATCAGTTGGAGCCCAAGGGGCAGGAGACGTGGAGACGGGTCAAGCTCAACCTGATGAGCATGCGCGAAGGTGATGTGCTGGAGCCGCTCGGTGACTGACTTGGCAAACGACCGCGCGACCGTCGATACACTGCTCACTGGTGGTATCGTGGTTGATGGAACCGGAGGTGAGCGGTTTGCCGGAGACATCGCGATCCTTGGTGACCGGATTCACGCTGTAGCGGCATCCGGCAAACTCGAATTCGATGCGAAAAACATCATTGATGTTTCCGGCAAGATCGTTGCGCCCGGGTTTATCGATGTTCATACCCATGATGACAATGCGGTGCTGGCGGACCCTGCGATGACTGCCAAGATCAGCCAGGGCGTGACAACGGTTGTCGTGGGAAACTGCGGCATCAGTCTGGCTCCGATCGCCCGGATCGACCCACCGGCTCCGATGAACCTTCTGGGCAATCGGGAAGTGTATAGGTTCGAGCGCATGGCTGACTATGCCGCCGCCGTTGACGCGGCCTGTCCTTCCGTCAATGTGGCCGCACTGGTCGGGCACAGCACATTGCGGGTCGGATCGATGGCGGATGTTCACCTCAAGGCCAGTCCGGCTGAAATCGACGTGATGCGGGGACGGCTTGCAGAGGGATTGTCGGCCGGTGCGATCGGATTCAGTACCGGACTTTGGTACAAAACCAACTCGGCGGCCGACATGGAAGAGGTTGTCGCGCTGGCGGAACTCCTGTCGGACGTCGGCGGTGTCTACACCACCCACATGCGCGATGAACATGACGGCGTGCTCGATTCTCTGCGTGAATCCTTCGAAACCGCAAACCGCGCGCAGGTCCCAATCGTCATTTCGCACCATAAATGCGCCGGGCCACGAAACTGGGGACGCAGTGTCGACACGCTGGCGCTGATCGAAAAAGCCAGATCGAGCCAGCACATATCCCTCGATGCCTATCCCTATGTGGCCGGCTCAACGGTGCTTGAACCGGAAATGGTGGATCCCGAAATCCGGATATCGATCTCCTGGTCAGTACCCCATCCGGAGATGGCTGGACGTGACCTCTCCGACATCGCAGCTGAATGGGGGTGCTCACAACAGGAGGCGGCACGGCGTTTGAAACCGGCGGGTGGCATCTACTTCCAGATGGACGAAGCCGACATGCACCGGATTCTGAGTTACCCGCCAACCATGGTCGGTTCCGATGGATTGCCGCACGACACTCATCCGCATCCGCGCCTGTGGGGTACGTTTCCTCGGGTATTGGGTCATCTGTGCCGGGAGTTGAAGCTGTTCCCACTCGAACTGGCTGTTCAGAAAATGACGGGCCTTTCGGCGCGGAACTTCAACCTGGAAGGCAGGGGTGAAGTCGCTGAAGGAGCCTATGCGGATCTGGTCGTTTTTGATGCGGACACAATCATCGATCGGGCAACGTTCGATGACCCCAAGCAACCAGCCGGCGGTATCGACCACGTGCTCGTCAACGGAAAAATCGCATGGTCGTCCGGTCAACCAAGCGGTGAACGGGCGGGACGGTTTATCAGACGCCATTGATTGCGGCGCCTGAGGTTTAGCCAATTAGGGGAGATACGATATGAAGAAAGTCAGAATTGCCGTGATCGGCCTGGGATGGTTCGGTGAAATCCATTGCGATGCGATTTCGGCGATACCATCATTCGAGCTGGTTGCATTGTGCACACGGACGCAATCACGGCTGGAAGAACTGGGCAAGAAGTACTCGGTGTCCAATCTCTACACCGACTACAATGAACTGTTAGCCAATCCGGACATTGACGCCGTTAGCGTTGTCACCATGTGGGACCAGCACACCGAGCCGACACTGGCGGCGCTTGATGCGGGCAAGCATGTGTTTCTTGAAAAACCGATGGCGCATACTGTCGCCGATTGCCAGTTGATTTGCGACGCGGCAAAGAAAGCGTCTGGCCATCTGATGATCGGACACATCTGCCGGTTCAACCCGCGTTATGCGGCGGCGAAACGTGAGATCGAGGCTGGAAATATAGGCCGGATACTAAGCCTCAATTCGCGCCGCAACATTCCGGCGGCATGGACGCCGGAGATACTCAACAAGATTGGCCCGATCGTCGGCGATGCCATTCACGACACCGATCTCATGCTCTGGTTCACCGGCGCGCGGGTTGTGAGTGCCTATGCTCAGACCGTTGACCTGCGCGGACTGAAAAATCCCGATATCGGCCAGACAATGTATCGATTCGACAATGGTGCCTCGGCAATCCTCGAAACAGTATGGTGCATGCCGGAAAAGACGCCGTTCGACATTGATGAGCGGATGAGCGTCATCGGGTCAGATGGATTGGTGCACATTCAGGACACTTTCCCGAACATAGGTATCTGTACCAAGGAAGGTTTCAGAAGTCCCGACACGACCTACTGGCCGCAATTGCACGGAATGACGTCCGGGGCGCTCAGGGAAGAACTGAGTTACTTCGCCCGCTGTTGCGAGACCGGTACGCCTCCGACAATCATAACTCCGGAAGAGTCTATGGCGGCGCTGGAGGCAACTCTTGCGGCTGAAGAATCCGCGAGAACAGGACAGGTCGTCTATTTGTGACCGAAACCAGGGAGATTCCGATGAACAAGATTCATGCAAATAATTTCAATCACGTCGGCGTCTCCGTTCCGGATATCGACGCAGCTATCGAATGGTATGGATCCGTGTTCGGTTTTGTGTTGATTGCCGAACCGGCGGAGGTGCGTCCTGACGGAACCCATTTTGGCAATCTGGCGTCGGATATCTGCGGCAACAAGTATGGCGGGATGAAGATTGCGCACATGGTGACCGGTGACGGTACCGGTTTCGAACTGTTCGAGTTTCTTGGGCCCAAACCCGAGCGGCGCGATGATACGATGGAATATTGGAAAAACGGCTTCTTCCATATCGCGATCACTCACCCGGACGTGGAGAGCAAGGTCAAAGAGATCGTTGAAAGCGGCGGCTTGAAACGATCCGAAATATGGGAGTTGTTTCCGGGTGAGGACGTGAAGGTCTGCTATTGTGAGGATCCGTTTGGCAACGTGATCGAAATCATTTCGCATCGATACGAACAGGCCCTTGCCAATCGAAGCTGAGGGCACATCGAGTGCAATAGCCTGATCGCGCGTGAATTCTTCAATCCGGAGCAGCCCAATGGAAACGCCTGCTGTTTTGATCGACATGACCATTGTGGAGCGCAACATCGCACGAGCGCAAAGCCTGTTTGACGAAATCGGGGTTCGGTTCCGTCCACATATCAAGACACACAAGACCCCGCGACTGGCGCTGATGCAGATCGAAGCGGGCGCCTGCGGCATCACCTGCCAGAAGATCGATGAAGCCGAGGTCATGGTGGATGCGGGCGTCGACGATGTTCTGATCACCTACAATATCCTCGGGCAGGAAAAACTGGATCGGCTTGTCAAGCTGGCGAAACGCTGCAAGCTGGCCGTCACAGCCGACAATAGCGAAACCATTGAGGGACTGTCCGCCGCCTTCACTTCGGCAGGACTTGACCTCGCGGTGCTGGTTGAATGCGATACCGGCGCGGGGCGCTGTGGTGTTCAGACCGCGCAAGGGGCGCTGGAACTTGCCAAACAGATTGGTTCGGCTCCCGGCCTTACATTTCACGGACTGATGACCTATCCGCACATGTCGGACATGAAGGCCGTTGATAGCTGGCTTGGATCGGCCAAATCCGTGCTTGAAGAAAACGGTATCGGCTGTGCGACCGTCAGCAGTGGAGGTACGCCAAACCTCTCCCGTTCCCACGAAACCGTGACGGCGACCGAACATCGTGCGGGGACCTATATTTACAATGACCGCTCGCTGGTTGAAGCCGGCCTGTGCGGGGTGGATGATTGCGCTTTGACGGTGCAGGCAACTGTTATCAGCCGACCGACGGCCACTCGCGCGGTCATCGATGCAGGCTCGAAATCACTTACATCCGACCTGATCGGATTGACCGGGTACGGCCTCATTCGCGGAGCACCGGCGGCAAAGATTACCGGCCTCAGTGAAGAGCATGGCGTGGTGGATCTTTCGGACTGCGACTGGCGTCCGAATATCGGGGATCGGATTTCGATTATCCCCAATCATGCCTGTCCGGTTTCCAATCTCGTCGACGAGGTCTACTGGCAGAAACCGGATGGAACGATTTTGACCGTTCCTGTAGCCGCCCGTGGCTGCAGTCAGTGAAGACAAACAGGGTCTCACGCCAATACGCCGCGTGAGATCCCCGTTGCCGCCCCCCAGCTGATCAGTTGCCGTAGATGTATTCAGGCAGCCACAGGGCGATCTGCGGGAAGCTGAATACGAGGATCAGGCCGATCAACTGGATCACCATGAATTGCATCATGCCGAAATAAATATCCTTGAGATCCCATTCAGGAACAACACCTTTCAGGAAATAGGCCGATAACGCCACCGGTGGACTGAGCCAGGCCGTTTGCAGATTGACTGCAACCAGGATGCCGAACCATGCCAGATTGACTTCCATCTTGACCAGGACGGGGATCAGGATCGGCACGATGATCAGTACAATCGGAACCCACTCCAGCGGCCAGCCGAGCAGGAAGATCAGCGCCATGATGATGATCAGAACCATTGTCTGGGACAGGTCCCATGACAGTAGCAGTTCCGTCAGCATTGTTGGTGTTCCAAGCCGCGAGAAGGCGGCGCCGAAGAAGTTCGAGGCGGCAACCAGGAAGAGGATCAATACCGAGATTTCCAAAGTCTTGATCAGGGCGTCATAGAGCCTGGGAATGTTGAGTTTTCCATACGCCATTGTCAGGAACAACGCGCCAAAAGCACCACATCCAGCGCCTTCCGTCGGTGTCGCCCAACCGAACAGGATTGAACCGAGCGCAAAGGCGACAAGCGCCGAAGGTGGCACCAGTCCCATGAAGAATTCGTACCAGAGATCGGAGAAGTAGAATCCGGCCGGCTTGTTGTTCTTCACCCAGACCGATGCTGCATACATCACCCCCATCCAGGCCAGCGGAATGACCAGGAATGACAATGGAAACAGGCCGGAAAGCGAACCCGACAGCGCCATAATTATAAGCGTGAACAGGATGATGATGGAGGAAATCACCAACACCGACTCAAGCCAGTAATAGGGTGAGGTATCCGGCTGGTCTTCAGGAGGCAAGATCGGTCCCAGGGACGGATCGAGCCAGCATCGGATCAGCGCATAGGCCGCATAGAGAGCTGCCAGCATGATGCCCGGTACAATGGCTGCTGCGAACAGATCAGTGACTGGGACCTCCAGCACAGGTCCCATGACAACCAGCATGATCGATGGCGGGATCAGGATGCCGAGCGTGCCACCCGCTGTGATGGTACCCGCAGCAATCCGGACATTGTAGCCGGATCGGTTCATCGTCTTTGCTGCCATGATTCCAAGGATCGTAACAGAGGCGCCGACGATGCCGGTTGCCGCGGCAAAAATTGTCGAAACGAACAGAACCGCCAGATAGAGTGCGCCTCTGGTGCGCGACAGCATCAACTGCACCGCCGTGAACAGGCGCTCCATCAGGCCCGCCTGTTCCATCATGATGCCCATGAAAACGAACAACGGAACGGCGGCGAGTGTCTGCTCGAGCATGACATTGTTGAACTGCAGCGTCTGGAGATAGAACACCAGCCGGCCGCCGAACCCCCAGGCACCAAAGACGAACCCGAGGAAAATGAGGGTGAACGATATCGGAAAGCCGACGAAGATGGCGAACAGCATGACGGCGATCATGATGACGCCGATCCATTCCGGTTCGATTGCGCCAAGCCCGGTCGGTGCGACGGCAGAGGCCCACCAGTCGCCCAATGGCAGTATCTCCGGCCAAAAGGCAGTTGTGAACACAGCGGCGAGGCCGATCAGATAGATCGGCATCAAACGCAGAAAGGACTTTTCGCGTTCCTTGCCCATGTCATTGAAGCAGCGAAACAGCTCGGCAATGCCCTGTATCAACAACAGGAATGCGCCGACCGGCATTGCGGTTCGGGCAGGGGCCAGCGGAGCCATCAGGGTCGTGTCCATCGACAGTTCCCATTTCACCCAGGCATCGATCGTATATTCCAGGGATACCCAGAAAAAGAACAGCAATGCGGGAAAATAGAATGCCATGTAGAGCAGGGCATCCACTGTCGCCTGAGTTTTAAGCGACCAGTTGCGATAGAGAAAATCAGCACGGATATGAACTCCGCGCATGAGTGCGTAACCGGCTCCCAGCATGAACATCGCGCCGGCAAACATCCGACTGGTGTCATAGGCCCAGTCGGTCGGGGCGATGAACAGCTTACGGGCGACAACTTCGTAGATCATGGCAAAGATGACGGGGATCAGCAGGACGCAGGTGAGGCGTCCGGCCCATAGATTCAGAACATCAATGAAGGCAACAACCGGCCGCATCCAGGGGGTCATGTCCTCTGGTGTTTCACCCGGCTGTTCCGATCGTCTTTCCGCGATCAGTTCATCGGTGATGTCGAGTTCGCCGGCATCGATATCTTCGGCCATTTTGTGTGTCCCCCAAAAGGCATCCCTGATTGGTGACGGCACTTTTTTCGTGATCTGCCATCACCAACAGGGAAACCGGGCTGTCGAAAAGCGGCGAACGCGGGATGCGCCCGCCGCAGTTTTGCAGATTTTTGTTATTTTACGCCGTCGGCAAAGGCTTTGCCCAAAGCAGCATTGGATGCCTGAGCGCCGGCCCAGAATGGAACTGCAATCGCAGCAAAATCCTTCTGGGACTGCCAGACCTTGGCAAAGAACTCGTTCTCGGCAGCGTTCTTCTCAAGGCTCGCTTTTGCAGCGTTCATGTAAGCCGGGAAATAGTCTGCCGGTGTATCATGAAGCTGGACACCATGGTTCTCGACAAGATCCTTCAGTGCCTTGCCGTTCTCATAGATGCGATAAGACATCGATTTCGAAAGTGAGGCATTGGCTGCAACTTCAAGTGCTTTTTGTTGCAGAGGTGTCAGTGATTTGTAGACATCACCATTGATGTAGAGGTCGGCGTTCACAACCACCTGGTGCAGGCCCTGAAGATAGTAGTGCTTGAGCACCTTCTGGAAACCAAAAACACTGTCCGGTTTCGGGCAACACCATTCGGCAGCGTCAATCGTGCCCTTTTCAAGCGCCGGCAGAATGTCGCCGCCACCCATCGCCACCGAAGCCACGCCGATGTCCTTGTAGGTCTGGCCCGGAATGCCGGGAGGTGTGCGGAAACGGTATTTGCGGAAGTCCGCCATTGAGTTGATCGGCTCTTTGAACCAGCCAAGCGCTTCCGGGCCAACAGGCTGAAGCATGAAGCCTTTGATGTTGACGCCCATTTCCGTCCAAAGTTGGTCGTACAATTCCTTGCCGCCGCCATATTGGAACCATGACAGGAACGCGATGTTGTCAATGCCGACGCCGGCACCTGCCACTGGTGAACCAAACAGCATGGCCGCCGGGTGTTTTCCAGACCAGTAATGGGTCCAGGCAAATCCGCCTTCGATCAGGCCTTTGTCAACCGCATCGAGCGTCTCCTTGACGCCAACGACGGCGCCGGCCGGAAGCACTTCGATCTTGAGCTCGCCATTGGTCAGATCGCTGACATCCTTGGCGAATTCGTTCAGCATGTGAACCTCATCCGCCTTGGCCGGAATCACCGATTGAACCCTGATTGTCACTTCCTTGGCCTGGGCAGTCAGTGGTGCCATGAAAGCGGTCATTCCAAGCGCCGCCGCGGCCACGCCTTGTGTAAGTTTACTGAAAATGGACATGCCAGTCCTCCCTTTCTTGCTGATGCCTTCACTCCCTGCTTCCAGTCCCGGCCATGAAGGCAAACGGCCAGGCGTTTTTGGTGGAAACAGTCTTCGAACGATGAACGGCAATTTCCTCCGGCCATTCTCGTTCGAGTTCGTTAAATCAAATCGCTCGTTCATATCGGTACGACCCCGATTCCGAGCAGGCCGGCAACTTCCGGCCAGCCGTCCCAAAGCATCCGTGCGGACAAGTAGACCAGGAACAAAAAGCCGGCCCATGACAGCAAGGGAAAACGCGACAGGACTTTTAGTATCATCGTCGCAAAAAACGCCATGAATGCGATTGCCAGGACGAGGCCAAAGACAAGCAATGCGGTGTCGTGCCGTGCAATTGCCGCCACCGCGAGCACATTGTCGATGGACATGGAAACATCGGCGATGGTGATCGTCGTCAACGCCGCCCACATTTGCCTTCGCGGCGGGCCTACATATCCAGGTCCCGCCAGCACTTCCTCCGCTTCGTGTAATACGTCCCGGCGCAATTCCTCGTAAAACCGCCAGCACACCCATGTCAGCAGCAGTCCGCCGAAGAACAAGATACCGGGAACGGCCAGCAGATAAGTGGCAAAGACCGCAAAGATTATACGCAACAGCGCGGCAAGGCCCATGCCGAGATAGATGGCACGCTGCCGCAGTTGCGGCGAAAGGCCGGCTGCGGCCATGCCGATCACCAGTGCGTTGTCTCCCGATAGAATAATGTCGGCAAAGATAATCTGGGCAATATCGAGGGAACGCTCGATCATGATTTGGCGTCCTCCAGAATCATATCGGAAACCTTTTCGCCTATCATGATCGTCGGTGCGTTGGTGTTTCCCGAAGTGATTGCCGGCATGATCGATGCATCGGCAATTCGTAATCCGTTCAGCCCATGGACCTTCAGCCGGGGATCGACGACGGCCATCGGGTCCGATCCCATCTTGCAGGTCCCGGTCGGGTGATAGATCGTCGTCGATGTTTGCCGCGCCCAATCCAACAGAGCGTCATAATCGTCATTGCTTATGTTGTCGCCGGGTGTGTGTTCTTCGGTGATCAGCGATTTGAGCGGGTCGTGCGCTGCGATATTCCGGGCAATCCGAATGCCCTCGACAAGTGTGTCGCAGTCGCCGCGCGTTGAAAGATAGTTCGGATGCAATGCCGGATAGTCGCGCATATCAGATGATTTCAGCTTGATATGGCCGACACTTTCCGGCCGCAGTTGAAGCACGGATGCCGTGAAAGCGGAAAATGTGTGCGGTCCGTCAGCAGGGTTGTCCGCACTGAACGGTTGAATGTGAAATTGAATGTCAGGTGTTTCAAGATCCGCACGGGTCTTCAGGAAGCCGGTGCCGAGACTTGCCGCCATTGTCATGGGGCCGGTGCGTGAGATCGCGTATTGCGCGGCAATTAATCCCTGCCGGAATATGCTGCCGATTTCGGTGTTGATTGTCGGTACGTTACATTTGAAGACCGGCCGCGCCTGCAGATGATCCTGGAGGTTTTTGCCGACGCCCTCCAAGCCAAGCCGAACCGTGATTCCGTGACTTTTGAGTTCGTCAGCCGGGCCGATACCCGAAACCATCAGCATTTGCGGGGAGGCGATTGCGCCAGAAGAGAGAATCACTTCGCGCCGTGCCTTCAACCGGATGGATTGCCCACCCTTTCTTGCCACGACGCCGGTGACCTGGCGGTTTTCGAGGACCAGCTGTTCCACGGAGGTGTTGGTAAAGATCTTCAGATTTGGCCGGTGCTTGACTGGATTGAGATAGGCAACTGCGGAGCTGCACCGGCGTCCGTCGCGCGAGGTCAGCTGGAAATAGCCGACACCTTCCTGGTCAGCACCGTTATAGTCTTCGTTATGCCGATAACCCGCGTTGACTGCTGATTCGATCCAGGCGTCAACAACATGGCGTTTTAGACGGGTTGGCGAAACCGAAAGCGGGCCATCAGAACCACGCAGCGGACTGCTGTTGAGTTCCCAACGTTCCGATCGTTTGAAATAAGGCAGGACATCTTCCCAGGACCATCCGACGTTACCGAGCTGCCGCCAGCCGTCGAAATCACGGGCCTGGCCGCGAACATAGAGCAGACCATTGATGGAACTCGAGCCACCGAGCACCCTTCCGCGCGGCCAGGCGATTGACCGTCCATTCAGACCCGGATCCGGCTCGGTTTTGTAACACCAATCGGTTTTCGGATTGCCCATCGTCTTGAAATAGCCGACCGGAATATGAATCCACGGTGATGAGTCACGGCCACCCGCTTCGACGATTGCAACGTTGAACCTGGGGTCGGCCGACAACCGGTTAGCGATCACGCAACCGGCCGAGCCTGCTCCGATAATAACGAAGTCAAACTCCAAAAAATACGTCCTCCGGAAAAAAATGACAATTATTGAGACTTTTTGTCCTATATATGATAATAAGCACCTATTCAGGTTGGTCACAAGCGAAAATGCAAGCCGGTCGTACTGCCACCGGAAATTTGATTTGCGGAGGAACTTGGGGATGGATGACGGTGGACGAATTGCAACGAATCTTCGAACCATGAGAATCCTCGAGGTTCTGGGCAACGCGGACAGGCCGATGACGCCGACTGAGATCAATGCCGAGATCGGACTGCCGAAACAAACCGTACATCGCTTGTGCAAGACGCTGGTCGCAGAGGGGTATCTGGTCAAGAATACCCATGGAAAAGGCCTGAGACCTGGGCGGCGTCTTCGAATGATGGCATCCGGAATTCTCTATGCGTCGCGGTTTCACATCGCCCGGCATCAGGTTTTGCTCGAACTTGCCCAACAGATCAGCGAGACCGTGAACTACGTCGTGCCCGAGGATAAAGGCATGTTTTATCTCGACAGGGTCGAGACCGATTGGCCGTTTCGCGTGCAGTTGCCGATCGGAACACACGTGCCGTTTCACTGCACCGCCAGCGGCAAGACCTTTCTGGCAAGCATGAAACCGGCGAATCGCCGGTCGGTGGTTGCTTCATTGAATTTGCGAAAGCTCACCGCCAACACACAAGACACTGCCGAGGGGTTGCTTGAGGAACTCGACCAGGTTGCCTCTCAGGGGTTTGCCATCGACAATGAGGAGTTCGTCGAAGGGATGGTTGCCATTGCGGCGCCGGTGCACGACAACGCCGGCAGGTATTATGCCTCGGTGGCAATTCACGGACCAACTCAGCGCGTTTCAGTTGAATCGGCGCTGCATCAAAAGGAAATCCTGTTCGAGGCCGTGCGAAAACTCCAGATGGCACTGTTTCCGTAATCAAGGCTCCACCGGTCCAGCGGCGGCGGCACTTTCAGCCTGGCGCGAGTTTTCCCGCCTGAAAACTTTCGCATGAGGGAATTGTCGTATCGGCTTTAACATGGCCGGGCAGGGCGCTTCATAATGTGGATGAGTTGCGCTACTTCCATTGCACCAGATTTGGACAAGCCGCGGCATGATCTGAGCGGGCTTGCGGGAGCACTTAATGACGGAACCGAGCAGCGTTGGTCCAATCGCGATCGAAGAAGAACGCGCATTGACCGGAATATACGACGATGACGGTGTCATCCGTGCCGATTATATCGAGTCGGTTCTGAGTGCAGTCGGTATAGGTGACGTCGAATCGCTGAAAACACACGTCGCCGATTTGCATGAATCGGAGCTGGCCGACGTTCTTGAAGCGCTTGACCCGAATGAGCGGCTGGCACTTGTTACGCTATTGGGCGCAGAGTTCGATTTTGCCTCGTTGACGGACGTCGATGAGGCCATTCGGCTCGGCATTGTCGAAAACCTGCCAAATGAGCAGATTGCCCTGGCTGTCCAGGAAATCGATTCCGATGATGCCGTCTACATTCTGGAAGATCTGGATGAACAGGATCAGGACGAGATTCTTGCCCGCCTCCCGTTTACCGAGCGTATACGGTTGCGTCGTTCGCTGGATTATCCGGAAGAAACGGCCGGACGCCGCATGCAGACGGAATTCGTCGCGGTTCCGCCGTTCTGGACCGTCGGTCAGACGATTGACTACATGCGGGAGGAAAAGGATCTGCCTGAATCGTTCTCGCAGGTTTTTGTCGTCGATCCGACCTTCCGCCTGGTCGGGGCTGTCGATCTCGACCGGATTCTGCGTACTCAACGTGCGATCAAGATCGAAGATGTGATGCATGAAACCCGGCATGCCGTTCCGGCTACGCTGGATCAGGAAGAGGCCGCCGGGATTATCCAGCAATATGACCTGCTGTCCGCTGCTGTCGTTGACGAGAATGAGAGACTGGTGGGCGTGTTGACGATCGATGATGTCGTCGATGTCATTCAGGAAGAGGCCGAAGAAGATATCAAGCGCTTGGGTGGTGTCGGTGATGAGGAGCTGTCCGACACCGTTGCCGAAACCACCAGATCGCGTTTTTTGTGGCTGCTGATCAATCTGGCGACTGCGTGCCTCGCCTCGGTTGTCATCGGGCTTTTCGATGCAACGATCGAACAGATGGTCGCGCTTGCCGTGCTGATGCCGATCGTCGCTTCGATGGGTGGCAATGCGGGGACCCAGACCATGACCGTCGCGGTACGGGCGCTGGCAACACGAGATATCGATATTTACAATGCTGGACGCATCATCCGCCGGGAAACGATGGTCGGATTGCTGAACGGCTTGATGTTTGCCGCGATCATTGGTGTTGTCGCCGGGTTGTGGTTCCAGAATATCCAGCTTGGCGGGATCATTGCCGTTGCCATGGTCATCAACATGCTGGCAGCGGCGGTGGCCGGAATCCTGATTCCGCTGTTTCTCGACAAAGCCGGTATTGATCCGGCCATAGCCTCCACGGTTTTCGTAACGACAGTAACGGACGTCATTGGTTTTTTCGCCTTTTTGGGCCTCGCAGGCTGGTGGCTTGGATTGATGTGATCGTGTTGGTTCACGTCAGCCATCGTCATAAGCTGCTGAAATCAGATAATGACTCGGGAAAAATTGACTTTTACGTAAATGCCATGCGAACATTGCGGTCCTGGGGACTCAAGAACGCAGGCGGGACATACAATGCGCGAGTACTACACGATTACGGAGCTCACTCGTGAATTCGAGGTTTCGACGCGCACGCTGAGATTCTATGAGGACGAGGGCCTGATCCAGCCGCTGCGCCGCGGCAGGACACGCTTGTTTCGTCCCGCCGACCGGCATTTGTTGAAGCAGATACTGCGTGGCAAACGGCTCGGCTTCTCGATTGCTGAAATCCGCGAAATCATTCAGATGTACAAGGAACCGCCGGGTGAGGCGGGGCAATTGCGGCTGCTGATCAAACGCGTTGAGGAAAAACGCGAGGATTTGCGCCAGAAGCGGCGCGATATCGAAGAGACCCTTGGCGAGCTCAACCATGTTGAGGAAACATGCGTTGGCCGGATGGCTGAGCTGAGGGTCAACACGTAGGCTCTAGGACAACTCGAATCGAATCCTAAACTGTAGCTACAACGCAGGCCGGTCAGTCCAACGCAGCACATTGCTTCACAAGTGCCTTCAAAACAGCCTCGGGAACCTCTTTGTCCGGGTAAATCTTGACGTGCCGACCGGATTCTCCCCGCCCTTGAAGGACATTTTCGGGGTCTTGCAATTCAACCCCATGGATAAAACCCAGATTGGCGTGATCCTTGCCGCCGTAAAGATAGACTACGACCCGCCCGTTCGCATTTGAAAAAACCGGCGCGCCCCATTTCATGCCTTCGACAGCTCCGGGCAACGCGGCATTTACGAGTGAGCGTAATGCTTCAAGCGTCACGCGCACCGGTGCGCATCTGGCGGAGATGTAGCTATCAACTGTTTCGGGCGGTTTTGCCATGTGCATATCGCATCCCGGAGACAAGGCTCAAAATGCCAAAAACTCGCCACAGCCACATTGATCTCCGTCAACCCGACCCGTTCGACTGTGGCTTTCCATATTTAGATGACAAAATGGCGGGGCAAACGTGGACAACAGTCGATAAATCTAGATCCAGCGTTTGACCCTTTTGCAATAGTCGCGATACGGCTTGCCGAATTTCACAGCCAGGTGCTGTTCCTCGCGCTCTATGGCAAGTTTTTGAGCTGCGAACGCGGCGGCGATACCGGCCGGAAGAAACCAGAGCGCCCCGAAAACCAATCCGATCGCGATGGTGAAAACCGTGTTGCCGAGATAGATCGGGTTGCGTGTAAACGAAAACGGGCCCTTGGTGACAAGGTGCTGGCTGGCACGATGCGGCATGACAGTCGTATCGGCTGATTTCATCGTGCGCATCGCCATTACGTCGACCGCAATTGCTGCGATTGCCATCAGGACACCCGCAGCGAGCGCGATGTCTGAAAACGGTGACGGCAGCCAGGGAAGTGGGATGGTGTAACTCAAAGCTGCCGCGACAATGATGGCGATCAGATAAATGATCGGTGGCCACGGTAGGCGGTTGGGTCTGTCGTTGAAGGAAACGTCCATATCTGATTGTCCGTTACTGCGTGTCATTGGCTGATGTTGTGCACGACTTGGCCGTGCTTGCCAGTCTTTCCTGCCGCGCAGTGTCCTCGCTGTTTGAAAACAGATCATCAAGCCGGTTTTCCGATTCAAGCGTGTTGAGAACACAGACGCAATAGCGGGCACAGAATTCCTCGTCCGCCGTTCCGGTGCAGGTTCTATTGCAACTGTTCAAAAACTGGACTTGTGGTGTTTCCATATCGGGTGGTGCGACCTGTGAAAAAATCCAGACCAGTCCGATCAGGACCGGTTGGTGCGCCAGATAGAAGAGCAGGCTATGACGGCCGGCTGTTTCCAGCGGTGAGGACCAGGCACCCGATCGAATTTTTGCCAACCGATCGAAGAGCCCGGTGCTTTCGGCGAGCCTTGCCGTTGCCAATCCGAACAGGAAAGGGCCAAACCAGGGGAATATCGGCACATAGTCGTTTGAGATCGGATTTGAGGAAGAAAGGCCGACCCACCACAGCGCCGGGTGATCGAAGAACTCCGACCGCGCAAACAGCGGCGCCGCGACGACAATACAGCCAATGATCAGCGTGACAGGCCAGGGCAACCGATAAAAGGCAAGGCCAAACAGGCTGGACAGCGCAATGGCATGCAGGATTCCAAAAAAGATGAAACTGCCGGGTGTTGCGAACCATGTGGCAATGGAAATGAGCGCCGCGGCCGCTACGATCTTTGCCAACCGTTTGGCGAAGGAACTGGGACGAAAGCTCCTGCGGTGGGCGAGGAACAGGCTCACACCGGCAAGGAAAATAAAGGAGGAGGCGATTGCCCTGGCGAAGAGTTTCCAGCCGCCAACCGAGGTGAGGCCCGGTTCCGCATAACCAAAAAACTCAAGGTCCCATTGAAAATGGTAGATGGCCATCGCCACAAGTGCCACACCGCGGGCCAGATCAATTACCGTAATGCGGGCCTTGTCGGGCCTGGCAGATTCCATATGGTGCTGTTCCTGATTGTCGGTGCTGGAATTGCGGGCGGACAGAATTATCCGCCATACCATTTTTTGCGGTTTTGCATCGATAACATGTTTGTCGATATGCCGACACAACACGCCGTAAGGAGAGCAAATGCACACAGTCTCAGCAAATGGAGCGGAAATACCGGCAATCGGTCTCGGCACCTGGACCCTGTCAGGGGATTCCTGCCTGGAACTGGTATCGCACGCCATATCAGTCGGCTATCGGCATATCGATACGGCGGCAATGTATGAAAATGAACAGGAAGTAGGAGAGGGGATTCGGCAATCCGGCATTGCTCGTGAAGACCTGTTTGTCACCACGAAAGTCTGGTGGACGGACATTGCCACGGGCGATCTTGAGCGATCTACTGAGGCGAGCCTGGAACGCCTCGGTCTCGATCAGGTCGATCTGCTGTTGATCCATTGGCCAAATCCGCAGATTCCTTTGCCGGATTCCATTCGGGCGCTCAATGCCGCCCGCGACCGCGGGTTGACGCGCCACATTGGGGTTTCGAACTTTCCAGCGGGATTGCTGGACGAGGCCGCGCATCTCTCGGAGGCACCGCTGGTGGCAAATCAGGTGGAATACCATCCGTATTTGGCGCAGGACACTGTCTATCGGGCCTGTCGTTCAACCGGAATGTCGATGGTGTCCTATTGCCCGCTCTGCCGCGGCGGGGCCTTGTTTGAAGAAACGGCGATCCGCGATGCTGCGGAAAGATACGGTAAATCCGCGGCGCAAATCGCGCTGCGATGGCATGTGCAGCAGGATGGCGTGGTCGCAATCCCGCGAACCAGCCGCAAGGATCGGCTTGGGGAAAATCTTGATGTTTTCGATTTTGCCCTGTCAGACACCGAAATGAAACAGATTTCCAACTTGTCCGGCCGTCATCTGCGGGTATGCGACTACAATTTTTCACCGGTCTGGGACAAAGCATAGATGCGGGAAGGAAATGCAGCCATGGAGATTGCGAAATCTATCGAAATGCCATTTGCCGCTGAGGTTGTTTATCAGACTTGGGTATCCTCCGACACGGTCATTCCACCGGCCACCAGCATGGACATAAATCCGGTGCGCGGCGGGCATTATCGCCTGTTGATGGAGACCGCAGAGCTTTCCATGCGCAATGAAGGCAGGTTTCTTGAAGTGAACCCCGGAAAACATGTCAGATATACTTGGGAATGGAACGGCGATGGCGAAGTGACGGAGATCGATGTGACGTTCGTCTCGATCTCCGGCGGTACCGAAGTCCGCTTGCGCCATTCGGGTTTTCGCAGTGATGAGAGCCGGTCGATGCACGATGCCGGGTGGGACGGCTACTTTGCCGGGTTGATCGCACATATGAGCGAAAAGGACGGCGGCGGGGCCTGAACACGGCCACTGTCGGCATTGCTTTTCACCGGGGCAAAAATGCGGTCGTCCGGGCACTGATCCAGGCCGTGACAGGGTGACGGGTGGCAGGTAGGCTGCGGCGATGGATTTCGATTTGTCCACAATTGCCGCCAGGGTCGAGGCATTTGTCGCGGAGATACCTGCATATGCAAGCCAGCAATGGTTTCTATATCAGATCGGCATTATTCTCGTGCTGTTCGGTGTGTCTTACATGCTGTCGCTACGCATCGAGCCGGCTCTGGAAGAGCAGGCGCGCCGAATAAAGGGAAACCCGGGCCTGCTGCGGATTTGCGTTGCTTTGTTGCGGCGGACCGAGTGGATACTTTTTGTTGCGCTCGTGGCGGCAACGGTCGCAATCATGCGAAACGTAACCTGGCCGAGTCGCAGCTATGTCCTGTCGCTGGCATTGTGGCTGTCCGTTGCATGGCTGATGATTGCGGTCTCGTCTCGAATAATCCGCAATCGCGCCGTTGCCCGTTCCGTTGCCTGGCTCGGCTGGATCTATGTTGCAGCCATCATATTGGGACTGACATCGGATGTTGCGGGTATTCTTGACGAACTGGCTGTATCGATCGGGTCCTACCGATTGTCCGCGCTGCTAATAGTTAAAACCGTCGTTCTTCTCACCTTCACTATCTGGCTGGCGGTGACGATCGGCAATTTCGTTGATATCCGCATTCAACAGTCAGAAGAACTGTCCCCCTCGGTTCGGGTTCTTTTGGGCAAGGTTCTCAAGTTCGGCCTGGTTATTGCCTCGGCCACCATTGCGCTGTCTGCGATTGGCGTGGATCTCACCGCGTTCACGGTGTTTTCCGGCGCCGTTGGTGTCGGGATCGGGTTTGGACTGCAAAAGGTGGTGTCAAACTTCATCTCCGGCATCATCATTTTACTCGACAAATCGATAAAGCCCGGTGACACCATCGCGCTTGGTGAAACATTCGGCTGGATCCGGGAATTGCGGGCCCGCTTTGTATCGGTGGTGACACGTGACGGGCGTGAATATCTGATCCCGAACGAAGATTTCATCACCCGCGAAGTAATCAACTGGTCATTCAGCGACAAGCTTGTCCGGTTGGATGTGCATTTTGGCGTGTCCTATGATTCCGATCCGCATCAGGTCATCGATCTTGCTGTTCGGGCAACAGAGAAAACGACAAGGGTTGAAACGTCGCGCAAGCCGGTGTGCTGGCTCACGGCATTTGGCGACTCATCGCTCGATTTCGTTGTCCGATTCTGGATACTCGATCCACAGCAAGGGCTGACCAATATTCGCGGCAGTGTTCTGCTGGCCCTCTGGGATACATTCAAGGAAAACGGCATAGGCATTCCATTCCCGCATCGGGAGATCATCATGAGAACACCAGTGGAGGTGGCTTCCACCGGAGCGGTGACGTCGCCGTTGAAAGACATTTGATGATGCTCTTATGGTGATGATGTTCCTTTGGGTGGAATCACTGGTTTATTGATCCGCCATGTGTTCAGGATTATCCCCAACGCCGCCGCAATCGTTGAAATTGTGTTAACGCTGCGGTAGGCGTAACTTATTGAAATTGTTAAGCTCCATTCCCGCTCACTTGCGTTTTCATATATTGTGAACACGATTCAGTCACTTTTCCTGTTGCGGCACAGGCCGTGCGGGCGTAACAACGTTTTCGAATTTGCTGACAGGCCAAAAGCTGCCTGTCACGGGGACAAAAACGGACCTTATTTATGGATGATGTTGATCAGAAATCCTGCTGGGGTGTAACAGCCTGGGCAGTGGCGGGGTTTGCCGGTGTTATGGCTTTGGCCTGGTTGTTTGGTGGTCATGAGGTTGTTGCGGTTGTGGCCGCGCACTGATTTTCCGAACAAACTTCTGAACGTTCGCGACACACCTACAAACCCGTTTGATTTTTTAAAAAACCCTGCCTGTTGGCGGGGTTTTTTGCGTCTGAAATAGCGTTAAGCTCTGTGCAAACAGGGATCGTTGCCTTTTCGTGATTCGCTTTGTCGCTCTGCTCGTCTTGTTTGCAGTCACTTTGTCTTCGGCAGAGGCTGCGCGTTTGAAATTGGCGCCCTACAAAGACCGCCTCTTTGCCTATCCGCGCATCCTGGCGCGCTCGGAAGACAACCACTACCGGGTCGTCGATTACCAGGAACTGCGGGACATAAACGACCGGGATGCGATTCCCGAGCGCAAGGTCAAGCGCAAATATGTTTCCTCCAGGCCGCGATTATCCCGAAAGGAAATTGTGCTGCAAACGGCGGGTGGGCCGCTTCGTCACTATGCGGTTGGAAAACGCAAGCGTGCTCGTATCATCACGCTGTACCTCCACGGGCAGGGCGGAAACCGGCGACAGGGCGTCAACGACAATTCGTTTGGCGGTAATTTCAACCGTATCCAGAACCTGATGGTTCGCGCCAAGGGGCTCTATCTGTCTCCGGATGTCGGCAGTTTCGACGCGGCAGGGACACGCCGGATTTCCGAGCTGATCCGCCACTACGCAAAACAATCCCCCGGAGCGCCGATTTTTGTCGCCTGTGGTTCTATGGGGGGAGCACTTTGCTGGGGCCTGGCAAGTCAGTCCGGCACATCATCGCTGATTTCAGGATATTTGCTTCTTGGCTCTTTTTGGGATGACGGGTTTCTGAAAAGTCCGGCTTTCGCAAGAAGCGTTCCGTTGTTTTTTGGCCATGGCAGCCGTGACAAGGTGTTCCCCATAGACAATCAACTGGCTTTCCTGGACCGGATCCGGCAGCGCTCTCCGGGCTATCCGGCTCTGTTCGTGCAGTTTGAAACAGGCGGTCACGGTACACCCATTCGCATGACCGACTGGCGAGAAACACTCAATTGGATGTTGTCCCATCGTCGATAGGCCGTTGCGGATACCGGCACCGGATTTTTCATAGAAGGAAAAGACAAGTCATGAGCAGTCACATCGACCCCACCCGGGAAAAATTCGGCGAATTCCGGGCGCTGGAAGACAATGGGCCGATTCACATGCTCAACCTTGTCAGGTTGCGGCCGCAGGCGGCTTATCCCGACGGACGGAACGCCAGCGGCCGTGAGGCCTATGCTGCCTATGGACGCGAGAGCGGTCCGATTTTTCGCAAGCATGGCGGGCACATTGCCTGGAGCGGTGATTTCAAACTGATGCTGATCGGACCGGAGGAAGAGGCATGGGATCATTGTTTCATTGCCGAATATCCTTCGGCATCGGCCTTTGTAAACATGGTCAAGGATCCGGCCTATCAAAAGGCGGTCATTCATCGTCAGGCCGCCGTACTGGATTCACGGCTGGTCAGGTTGTCACCAAAACAACCAGGCGAGGGATTTGGTGTATGAGGTGGGATAGGCACGACACGCTTGAAATCATTCAGCTGTCTTGACGGCGCGCGGCTATCAATCAGGGACGCAACGTGAAGTCGACAATGGTTTGTGGATTGATTTCGCCGTCATAGGAGGCATCTACCTCGTAGCGGGTCAGCAAGAACCGGCCTTCCTTGAACCTCCAGAGTCCGGTTGAAGACGCATCCCCGATCCCGCGCCACTTGGAGTGGCTGGTTATGCTGCGTGATTTTGGATCGTAAAAGGCGTTTGCCAGCATATCGCTGGCGATCATGCCTTGAACCTTCACGCTCTGAACCGAGGCTTCAAAGTCATCATTTTCATAGGAGATTTTCAAAGCCGGTTCGGCGAATTGAAGTGGTAGGATTTCGCCGTATTCATTGGCAAGCAGGAATACTTGGGTCTCATTATAGGCCCCGCGATCGCAGAGCATGACAAACAGGGTCACGACCTGTTCGGATCCGTCGCTCTCATACTCGTGTTTGAATCGAATTTCGTGCATTTCGGGAGGTTGGGATTCTATATGGCTGTCGGCTTCAGCAGTGTCGCATCTGCCTTCAAATACGGCCCGAAACCGGCCTTCCACCTCGTCCGTCAGTTCCGCTGTGTTCGCCGGCATTGTTCCGGTTACCATGAGCGCTGCCGCAAAGATTGTGGCGAGGCCAGCCGCGTTTCCTGGAAGATGCAAAACTCGAACTCCGTTGTTTGGACTAACCGTTAGTGCCAATTCCCTGAACAGACGGCAATGATTGATCTCGGGCGCAATACTGGAACACAAGCTGACGCAGCGTAAAGTTCATTCGTACCGAATTTGATTGAAAAATTTTAACCTCGTCAGCATAGAATTCTTGGGGAAAGACTACTGAACGTTGGCAAGTTATGGCGTCTCGGACTCAATATATCGAAGCAAAATCGCTGAAAAAACTGACCGAACTGCGTCCGGCCAGAACCATTCTGTGCATGATCCAGGATTGGGCGGTTATCGGTACGGCCATTGCGGCCAGCAAGTGGTTTGCCAATCCGGTTGTTTATGTTTTGGCGGTCATGGTGATCGCCGGTCGCATGCATGGAATTGGCGTTCTTATCCATGAGTTTGCCCATTACCGGTTTGGTGCCGGTAAGAACCGCAGTGACTGGATCGGTGATGTGTTTCTGGCCTGGCCGGTCTTTGCCACCGTTGATGCCTATCGGCAAAATCATCTGGCTCATCACCGTCATACCAATACGGAAAATGATCCCGATTGGGTCATCAAGCTGCATGCGGACGAATTCATATTCCCGCAAACGCGTTTGAAGGCGCTGTTCAATTTTCTGGGTTATCTGATCGGCATCAGCAGCTATCGTGACATCAAGTCGGTCCAGGCGCGGGTTGGCGGAGACCGGACCAACTCAAAAGGCTACGAACTGGCGCGCTTTGGCTTCTATATCTGTTTTGCCCTGTTTTTCGTCGCGACCGGATACTGGGTCGAGTTTCTGCTCTACTGGGCGGTGCCTTACGTGACGATCTTCTTCTTTTTTCTCTATGTGCGCAGCGTGGCCGAGCATTTTGGTGGCATGGATTACAGCCATGAGCTGGGAAGTTCCCGCCATATTGATCCGCATTTTTGGGAACGCTGGTTCTTCTGCCCGCACAACATAAACCATCACCTGGATCACCATCTTTATCCAAGCGTGCCGTTCTACAATTTGCCGAAACTTCACCAGATTTTGCTTGAGAATCCGGTCTACCGGGAGAGGGCGCACATCACGCGGGGGTATTCAACGGGCCTGGCGCGTGAATGCCTGGCCTGACGTGATCTGAACCTGTTTCGTGACGTCAAAAAAACAGCCCGGTGTCGAACCGGGCTGAGTTTTGATGCAGCGACGCAGGAGGAGTCGTCAGCTGCACCCACTGGTCGAGCCACAGGTGTCACATTTTTCACAGGTGCCGTTGCGCACCATGGTGAAATTCTGACACTCCGGACACGAATTACCGGTGTAACCCTGCATGATCGATTTGGCGCGGCGATCGGCTTCAAGTTTTTTGGTTTGAGAAGCCGATGTCGCGTCGTCACTTTCCAAAAATGCTTCGGCAACCGTTTCAGAGGCGGTATTTTCACGGGCCTTTTCCTCATAGTCCCGTTTGAAAGCCGTTGCTTCTTCCTGCAGTTCCACCACGGTCGGCTGGGCGGAAATGCTGGTGGCCAGGTTTGTGCCTACGGTTGCCGTGGGCACGACGGGCTTGGACTGCCCCGACCGCGAAGCCGAGCCGGCCGGTTCATCGCCCGAGACGACCTGCAGGGAATGACCGCGAGTCCACCCTTTCGAGATCGGACTGGTCTTGCCTTCGCTGATGCCGCGGCCAAGCGAGGTGTTGGAAAAATCGGACGTATCGACATGGGCGAGATCATGCCGGCCCAGATAGGAAACGGCGAGTTCGCGGAACACATAGTCGAGAATTGACGTCGCATTCTTGATGGCGTCGTTGCCCTGAACCATTCCAGCCGGTTCGAAACGGGTGAAGGTGAAGGCTTCGACATATTCGTCAAGCGGAACGCCATATTGCAGTCCGAGCGAGATGGCGATGGCGAAATTGTTCATCATCGCTCGGAAGGCTGCGCCTTCCTTGTGCATGTCGATGAAAATTTCGCCGATGCGACCGTCATCATATTCACCTGTGCGCAGGTAGACCTTGTGGCCGCCAACCGCAGCTTTCTGGGTATATCCCTTGCGGCGGCCGGGCAGTTTCTCGCGCTCGCGGACAACTTTCTCGATGACGCGTTCGACAATTTTCTCGGTGACCTGTGCGGCGCGCGCCGCCGCGGGGGCCGATACCAGCTCTTCAACCGCATCCTCTTCGTCTTCATCACCCTCGATCAGAGACGCGTTCAGTGGCTGGCTGAGCTTGGAGCCATCGCGGTAAAGCGCGTTGGCTTTCAATCCCAGTTTCCAGGATAACATGTAGGCCGATTTGCAATCGTCGACTTCCGCATCGTTCGGCATGTTGATGGTTTTGGAAATGGCCCCTGAAATGAATGGCTGCGCTGCCGCCATCATGCGGATATGGCTGTCAACCGACAGGAAGCGTTTGCCGATCTTGCCGCAAGGATTGGCGCAATCAAACACCGGCAGATGTTCGTCCCTGATATGTGGCGCCCCTTCAAGGGTCATGGCACCGCAGATATGAACATTGGCAGCCTCGATATCCTTCTTGCTGAAACCAAGCGTCAACAGCATGTCAAAAGACAGATCATCAAGCTGTTCGGCTGAAATGTTCAGCGTCTGAGTGCAGAACTCCTCGCCAAGGGTCCATTTGTTGAAGGCGAACTTGATGTCGAACGCGCTTTTCAGGGCGACATTCAACGCCTCGATCTTTTCGTCAGTGAAGCCCTTTGCCTTCAAACTGCCTGGATTGACCGCCGGTGCCTGATTCAGATTTCCGTGTCCGACCGCATAGGCTTCAATCTCGCCGATCTGCGCTTCGGAATACTCAAGCGTACGCAGCGCATCGGGGACGGCCCGATTGATGATCTTGAAGTAGCCGCCACCGGCCAGTTTCTTGAATTTGACCAGTGCGAAATCTGGTTCAATACCAGTGGTATCGCAATCCATGACAAGGCCGATCGTGCCGGTCGGCGCAATCACCGTTGCCTGGGCATTGCGGTAGCCGTGTTTTTCACCGAGTTCCAGTGCCCGGTCCCATGCCTGCCTGGCGTGGGCGACAAGCCGCGCATCGGTGCAATCTTCCGCGATCAATGCGACCGGGTTGACGGCGATTTCCTCGTAACCCGCGGTCTCGCCGTGAGCGGCCCGGCGATGATTGCGGATAACCCGCAACATATTATCGCGATTGGGTTCATATCCCGGGAACGGGCCGAGTTCGGCGGCCATTTCGGCTGAAGTGGCATAGGATACACCGGTCATGATCGCGGTGAGGGAACCGCAGATGGCGCGGCCCTCCTTGCTGTCATATGGAATGCCGGAGGTCATCAGCAGGCCGCCAATATTGGCGAATCCGAGACCAAGGGTGCGATATTGGTAGGACAGGCGGGCAATTTCCTTCGAGGGAAACTGCGCCATCATGACCGAGACTTCCAGTACCATCGTCCAGAGCCGCACGGCATGCTCATAGTCGGCAATATTGACCTGCCGTGAGTCATGATCGAGGAACTGCAACAGGTTCAGTGATGCCAGATTGCAGGCTGTATCATCCAGGAACATGTATTCGGAGCAGGGATTTGATGCCCGGATAGGACCTGACGCCGGACAGGTATGCCAGTCGTTCATAGTGGTATTGAAATGCAGTCCGGGATCGGCGGATGCCCAGGCGGCGTAACCGATCTTGTCCCATAATTCGCTGGCTTTAACGGTCCGGTGCACCTTGCCGTCGGTGCGGCGAATAAGATCCCAGTCACCGTCATTTTCCACCTGGCGCAGGAAATCGTCGCGCAGCGAGACCGAATTGTTCGAGTTCTGCCCCGAAACCGTCAGATAAGCTTCCGAATCCCAGTCCGTATCGTAGGTCTTGAACTGAATATCGGTATGTCCCTGACGAGCGAACTGGATGACGCGCTTGACGTAATTTTCCGGTACATGACTGCGTTTGGCTGCGCGTACTTCGCGTTTCAGCGCCGGATTTTTGGAAGGGTCGAAACAATCTCCGCCGGGGCCTTCGCAATTGACGCAGGCTTTCATGATTGCTGTCAGATGCTGTTTGACGATTTTCGATCCGGTGACGAGTGCCGCCACCTTCTGCTCCTCGTTCACCTTCCAGTCGATGTAGGTTTCGATGTCGGGGTGATCGACGTCGACAACAACCATTTTGGCCGCGCGCCGGGTGGTGCCACCCGATTTGATCGCACCGGCCGCCCGGTCACCGATTTTCAAGAAGCTCATCAGTCCGGATGACTTGCCGCCGCCGGAAAGGGACTCTCCTTCGCCGCGCAAATGGCTGAAATTCGATCCTGTGCCGGAACCATATTTGAACAGGCGCGCTTCGCGCACCCACAAATCCATGATGCCGCCTTCATTGACCAGATCGTCGCCGACGGACTGGATGAAACAGGCGTGAGGCTGAGGATGTTCGTAAGATGATTTCGAGCGTGTTAGCTTACCGTTTTCGGGGTCGACATAATAATGCCCCTGTCCCGGGCCATCGATCCCGTAAGCCCAATGCAAGCCCGTGTTGAACCATTGCGGCGAATTGGGCGCCACGCGCTGGGTGGCCAGCATATAAGCCAATTCATCCCGGAATGCGCCAGCGTCTTCTTCAGTATCGAAATAGCCGCCTTTCCAACCCCAATAGGTCCAGGTGCCGGCCAGCCTGTCGAAAACCTGCCGGGCATCGATTTCCGAGCCCGACCGTTCATCCGCCGGCAACTGTTTCAGCGCTTCGTCGTCCGCCTTCGAACGCCAAAGGAAGGATGGTATGGCATTTTCCTCGATTTTCTTCAGCCGGGCCGGCACGCCCGCCTTGCGAAAATATTTCTGCGCAAGAATATCGGCAGCAACCTGACTGAACTGCGCCGGCACATTGATGTTCTCAAGACGGAACACAACCGAGCCGTCCGGATTGCGGATCTCACTGGTCGCCTTGCGGAATTCGATATCCGCATAGGGTGACTGCCCCGGCTTTGTAAAACGACGTTCAATGCGCATTTTCGGTCCTTCTATAGATCAATATATAGTGCCTTAGATTGAAAGCTCCCGCAATTTCTCAACCCAAGGCACAAGTCCGCCACTACCTGCTTCCAAAAGAAAGCAGGCTCTCCATTTAACCAACACCCACCAATTGGACTGACCGCCGCAAAACTGACGGAGACAGCCTACTATCGGCGAGCCCTGGAGGCCCATATATGACGCCTGTTTGTGATTCTTCCCCAGAAGGGAGTGAACACATTATCTGGCCCCAATCGAACATGCAAACACTAAATATAGTGTTAACCGATGATTTACACCAGACTGAACCGCGCCCCCCGTCGCATCATTTGGCAGAATTTTCCCAGCATTCAACCGGCTCGCCGAAACCTTATCGGCAGAGATGATCAACCCTCGACAAAACTGGAAAAAACCGGTCTCAAAACTTGTTCCGGTTACGCCACCAACGCGAACGTGGCCCTATAAAAAGCGACTCGTATTCTGCCGTCAAGGGGCGGTTTGCGAATGAATTGTGACCACTAGATATTGTGTGTCATGATTGTGGATACCGGGGAGAAACAAAAGCCTGCTATTGCACGGTTTGCAAAGCGTGAATGACCGTTTTGGTTGCCGACGCTCGTGAAAAGATTCTTTCTGCGATCGCTAAAATTGTCGAGCCCGGAAAAAGAGTCTGAACACAAGTTGCGCCTAAAACCGGATCGACAGGCAATACGATACCGGAGGGAGGCCCCATGCAACTCGCGGTGGACTGGAAGATCGTGGCACGGCGAAGCGTGTCCTACCTTGCCATGGTTCTGGCGCTCGCTGAACTCCTCGTCGGACTCTATTATGCGTCACAGGGAGCCGGACGGGTCTATTCAGGAATGATCCAAACCGCAGTTGTCACGCTGATCGTCGGGACACCCTTTGTGGTGCACATGATGGCTCAGAACGAGCGCCTGACGATGTTGATGCAGCGGTTGAAAAAAATCAGTTCGACCGACGACATGACAGGCCTGCTGAACAGAAAACAGTTTCTGAAAGAGGTAACCGGCAGGTTGGCGACAAAGCAGTTGGGCAAGAGCGCGGGTGCATTTCTGTTTCTGGATGCCGATCACTTCAAAACGCTCAACGACACCTACGGTCACGCACTCGGAGATCGCATTATCGCCTTTCTGGGCGACCGAATCAGATCCTCGGTGCGGTCCGAAGATCTCGCCGGGCGGCTTGGCGGTGAGGAATTCGGCGTGTTTCTCAGCGCTGTCGATTCCGAGCGCGCCAGGGTCATAGCCGATCGGTTACGGCTGAAGGTCCAGGCTGCCGGATTGGAACTGGGGATTGAAGGATTGCGCTTGTCCGTTTCGGTCGGCATTGCCGTCCACCGCCCCGGAATCACATTGCAACAACTGATGTCAGAGGCTGACCAGTGTCTGTACGCGGCCAAGGATGCCGGGCGTAACAGGGTGATCGTCAGCGATGCTTTGCAAGCCGTGGCCTGACGGGCTCCGACGAATTCATCCGAAAGCGTTCAGAACAGTGAACACGAGACCGGCAAGAATGGCGGCAGCCGGCACCGTAATGACCCAGGCAGCAACAATCGTGGTGAAATGAGCACGGCGGACCAGCCGGCGTTTGCTCCAATCCTCTTTTGCGATCCCCGGATCCTGCAAAGTGCTGTCCGCCGAAGTTGGTTTGTCCTTGAAGCTGTCTCGTTTTGCCGCTGCGGATTTCACGTATTCACGCCGGCGGCTGGACCTCGAGGTGTAC
This sequence comes from Hyphomicrobiales bacterium, assembly GCA_021775495.1. Lineage (GTDB taxonomy): Bacteria > Pseudomonadota > Alphaproteobacteria > Rhizobiales > Rhizobiaceae > JAJFHT01. Next base: position 34,316 of record JAJFHT010000025.1, read on the forward strand.
CATTCCCGGAAAAATCCCACACCGAATACCGCACCAACCGCAATATGGGTTGAACTGACCGGCAGACCCAACCACGAGGCGATGATGACGGTGATTGCCGCGGAAAGTGCAACACAATAGGCGCGCATCGGATTCAGCTTGGTGATCTGCTGGCCCACCATGCGGATCAGTTTCGGCCCGAACAGCAGCAAACCGAAAGAAATGCCGAGGGCACCGATCACCATCACCCAGAGCGGTATGACGACTTTTGCCGCAACCGTGCCGATGCCGGCAGTGTGGACGATCGCGGCGAGTGGCCCAACAGCATTGGCAACGTCGTTCGCCCCATGCGCAAATGACAGCAAGCATGCCGAAAAGATCAACGGCAGGCGGAACAACAGGCGCAGTGACTGATTGCGGTTTTCCAATCCTTCGGACTGTCGGCGAATGAGGGGATGCGAAATGAGCCAGGTAATCGCAAAAAAACCGATGCCGATTGCGGTCACGTAGACCCAGTCAAGCCGGATGATCTTTTTCAGGCCCTTGGTTGCGAGATAGGCGGCAAAAGCACCCGCCATGATCGCAACCAGTATCGGGACCCAGCGGCGCGCTGCCGCTATCTTGTCTTCCTTGTAGATGATGTTGATCTTGATGAAGGCCAGAAACAGGGCCGCAATCACTCCGCCGAGGACCGGTGAGACAACCCAACTTGCAGCAATACTGGCCATTGTGGGCCAGTTGACAGCTGAAAACCCGGCTGCGGCAATTCCGGCACCCATGACACCGCCGACAACCGAATGGGTCGTTGAAACCGGTGCACCGATCCAGGTCGCCAGGTTGACCCAGAGAGCAGACGAAACAAGGGCGGCCATCATGGCCCAGATGAATATGTCCGGCTCGGCGATTGCCGTTGGATCTATGATGCTCTTTGAAATTGTGCTGACGACATCGCCGCCCGCGATGAGGGCGCCGGCGCTCTCGAAAACGGCGGCAATGACCAATGCACCGCCCATGGTGAGTGCCCGAGAGCCCACCGCGGGCCCGACATTGTTGGCAACATCGTTCGCGCCGATATTGAGTGCCATATATGCACCGAGCGCGGCCGCTGCGACGATGATCACGGCGCGAGGTTCGCCAAATACGTAAATGCTGGCAATGATCGCGACCAGCGCCAGGAATGCCAATGCGATTCCCGGGCCGACAAGTCCGCGCGAGAGGAAGATCGTTGCTTCCTCGACACTGACAAGCTTGCCCAGATCCTTGTCGAGCGTTTTCTTTTTCAACTCGGGATGGACGGAAGACATGGGCGGCGCTGATCCGTTGCGATTGTTTCAAATCGCATTAGGCAGTCCGACTTCCAGGGGCAATGGCTTCGCTCAAATCTAGGCGCTCAGGCGCAAGATTCCCGTGGATTAACGGCAAAATCGAGGATCAGTTCGGAAAGGTCCGGCTCTGCGACCAGCGCTGCAGCCTCATCCGGTGACACCCATTTGCGTTCTCTTTGACCTTTTTCCGGCCAACGGTCGCCGATCCGGGAAACCTTGATCGGAAAGACCCGGACTTCGCAGCGCCGCTCAAATCCCGTGTTGAGCATCTTGCAATAATAGTAGCTTCCCACTTCGACCTGCGAGATTTCCCCGTGCAGTCCGGCTTCCTCAAAAGATTCACGCACCGCCGACTGCCACAGCGTCTCACCGGCTTCAGGCCACCCTTTGGGTAATATCCAGCGACCGGTGCCACGGCTGGTAACCAGCATGACTTCGATCCCGTCATCAGTCTGCCGCCACGGCAATGCCGCTACCTGGACCAATGGAGCAGGCGCGCCAAGTATGCGGCGAACGGTTTCTGAAATCCTGTTTCGGGTGCTGTGCGCGAGTTTCATCCGACTCATGATGCCATTATCATAAGCCGAGATTGTCCCAAACTGATGTCCGTATGATGAACACTCTTGTGTGTTCAGTCTGTTATGTCGCGTCGGCGCAGCAGTACAATTGCAAATCCGGTGGCAAACAGGATCGCGCCAATAATGAACCAGGCGCCCGGTAGATTAATCAGCGGTTGCTCCCGGGTCACTGCCGAAAGCACCATCGAGGCGCCCAGCGGTCCGATAATGATGGCCATTGAGTTGACGCTCGACAGCGTGCCCTGCAGCAATCCCTGTTCGTTGTCGGGTACGGTCTTGGAACAGATAGCGTTCAAGGCTGGCCCGGCAAGGGCATTGCCAAGTACGTGCAGCGCAATCAGCGGATAGACCATCCATCCAACAGTGGCGATTCCGTAAAGCGCCAGCGCGGTCGCCGACAAGAGAAATCCGACCGTGACCGTTGGCCATTCGCCGAACCGTTTGACGACCGGTCCGACCAACCCGCCCTGAACCGCGACGAACATCAGTCCGACAAATGCCAGTGACATGCCGGCATCGCCGACGTCCCAGCCGAAACGAAACTCCGTGTAAAGCACCCAAATGGCTTCCAGACCGCGCTGCGCGATATTGGTCAGAAACAGTGCGATCAGCAGCGGATAAAGCACCGGAAACCGGACCAGGCGCCGCAGGGCGCGGACAGGATTGGCGTCGGCCAGAACGAGGGGGCGCCGTTTGGCGACAGGTAATGATTCCGGCACGACCAGCCAGCCGAACAGAAAATTGGCGAATGCCAGAGCAGAGGCCAGGTAGAAAGGCAGCCGCAGGTCGATTTCACCCAGTACGCCGCCAAGCAGCGGACCTATGATGAACCCAACGCCGAAGGCCGCTCCGATGTAGCCAAAATTGCGTGAGCGTTCCGCCGGTTCGGTGATGTCCGCCATATAGGCATTTGCCGTCGTCATGGTGGCGCCGAGAATGCCGGCGGCAAGCCGTGCGGCAACCAGCCACCAAAGATTGGGAGCAAGAGCCATAATGACGTAGTCGATCGCCAGGCCGCCCTGAGCCAGGACCAGCACCGGTTTGCGACCATACGCGTCTGACAACAGGCCAAGAAACGGCGCAAACAGAAACTGCGCCAGCGCATATACCGTGGCGATCAACCCGTAGATGAACGCCGCTTCGGAAATGCCGCCGGGCGACAGTTCCTCAATCAGTTTTGGCAGGATCGGCCAGGCCAGTCCGACCCCGAGCATGTCGATGACGATCGTGGCGAGAATGAACGCTTTCGACGCGGTCCGGACAGACATCGGAGGTGTCTGTCGTTTCAGGCGGTCTGATCGTCGGCGATGGGTTTTTGATAGGAAAAGCCCATGTCCCAGGGGAAATAGATCCAAGTATCCTGACTGACTTCTGTCACGAATGTATCGATCATCGGCCGGCCCTTGGGCTTTGCATAAACCGTTGCAAAATGAGCCTTCGGTATCATCGCACGGGTAATCGAAGCCGTTTTCCCTGTATCGGTCAGATCATCGATGATCAGAACCTGCTTGCCATCGTCTTTCAGCAGTTCGGGGCTGATTTCCTTCAGAACCTTCAACTCACCCTGATCGACATAGTCGTGATAGGACGCGATGCAGACGGTCTCGATGACGCGAATGCCCAATTCACGGGAAATGATTGCGGCAGGCACAAGGCCGCCGCGGGTTATGCAGACAATCGCGTTCCATTCGTCCTTCTGACTGGAAAGGCGCCATGACAAGGCGCGCGCATCCCGGTGAAACTGGTCCCACGAGACAGGAAAAGCCTTTTCGGGAAGGGACATTGGTGTAAACTCCGGCTGGTCGGTTTGATGACGGGCAACAAAGGTGACGCGGGATTTGCCGGAATTCGGGCACAATGGCAAGGCCTGGCGATTGTGAGGCCGCCAGGCAGGCGTGGCGATGACGCCTGTCAGCGCGACATCAAGGTCAGTGTCGGCATCGATTCAAGCACGGTTCTGGTGACGCCACCAAACAGAATTTCACGCAACCGCATGTGGCTGTACGCGCCCATCACCAGCAGGTCCGAACCGCTGTCGGACAAACGGTTCTCGATAATCGCGCTGACCGGCACATTGGCCGACTTTTGTGCTTCGATCATCACATTTGCGCCGTGACGCGCCAATGTTGCCGCGATTTCCGCACCAGCAACCGGCGCATCCGAATCTTTGGCGACCTCCGGATCAACAACCAGAATCTCCGTCAATTCGGCATTGATGATGAAAGGAAGGGCATCGAACACCGCCCGGGCCGCTTCCCGCCTGCCATTCCAGGCGATCAGGACCTTGCGCACGGTTTCAACCGGCTTGATGGCGTAGGGTACGAACAGAACGGGACGACCGGTGTCGAACAAGAGTGTCTCAAGCCCGGCGGTTGCGTTGTCGTCGGTGTCCGGGCTGGCCTGTTGCACAATCACCAGATCAGCGCAGAACGCACTTGAGAGCGCAGCGAATGAAGCGTTTCTATCGAACAGCGGCAAATCTCGCCATTCTGCGGAGACCCCGGCCGCCTCTGAGCCATCGGTGAAGCGCTTGGCGATGGCATCGGTGCGTTCCTGCGCCTGTTTCTGGGCGGTCTTGAAATAATTGGCGTCCGGAATTCCCAACGGCATCGCATAATCGACGGGTGCCGGTTCGGCGTGAACCCCGACGAGATGGCTGCCGTGCTGCACACAAAGAGGCAGGGCTGCTTTCAGAACCTGGTCGCTGTCGGTTTCGCCACGCAGCACAGCCAGTATTGTCTTGTAACTCATGATGGTCTCCCAGTTACCGGAATGGCAGGAGAATCACATGACCAGGCTGTGCCCGCATTGACCTTGGTCAAAGCAGGTAAGCTGTTGAAAAATCGGCTAACTCGGTTTTGCCGATTCAGCCAGTTCGGCAAGCATCTCGATGACTGCGCCTTTCGCAGTGTCCAGCGGTTCGGTGGCGCGGGCGCGAATGACGATTTCGGTCCAGAATTTTCCGTCTTCGAATTTCGGATAGGAGCCGATAATCGTTTCCGGGTAGCTTTCCTGAATCCTGCCAAGTCCTTCGCCGATCGTGCCTTCGCCGTGCGGGCAGTGCACCGTTTCGGAGAGCAGCTTGCTGCCGGTTCTAAGCGTCGGCAGGACATTATCGAGCATGGCCTGGAATATCGCCGGCACGCCAGCCATGACGTAAACGTTCTCGATGACAAATCCAGGCGCGATCGAAACCGGATTGGCGATGTGGCGCGCCCCCTTCGGCATGCGCGCCATGCGCTTTCTGGCGTCGGTAAACTCCATCCCCCTGGCGGCATAGGTTTCGGCCAGCATGGCATAGGCCTGCTCGTCGTAACCGCAGGGAAGATCAAACGCCTTGGACACGGAGTCTGCGGTGATATCATCATGCGTCGGGCCGATGCCGCCGGTCGTGAACACATAATCACAACGCGGGCGCAACGCGTTGACGGCTTCGACAATGGCGTCGGTGTCGTCGGCAACGATGCGGACTTCCGCAAGGTCGATACCCACAGCCGTCAGAACGCTCGCCAAATGGCCGATGTTCTTGTCCTTTGTCCGGCCGGACAGGATTTCATCACCGATAACGATCATTGCGGCGGTGACGATGTCAGACATTTCAGGCTCCGATCAGGACAGGATGGTTTCCCCAGTCCCGGCAATACATTTAGCAGAAGCCCCGGGCAAGCGTTCTCGATTGGTGAACGAAGTGTCTTCGCATCGCAGCCTTACGTGAGTACGCCGATGGCCTATGTCCGGGTGCCGGACAATTTTGTCTGCGGCCAAACGGAGATTTTTCATGGCTAAGGTACTGGTACTTTATTATTCGAGCTGGGGGCATATGGAAGCGATGGCCAATGCTGCGGCCGAAGGTGCACGGCAGGCAGGTGCCGATGTCGTGGTCAAACGCGCGCCGGAAATCGTGCCTGAGGAGGTTGCGAAAGCAGCACATTACAAACTCGATCAACCGGCTGAAATCGCCACACCCGATGAGCTTGCCGACTATGATGCCATCATTTTCGGCATTTCGACGCGGTACGGCGCGATGGCGGCGCAGATGAAAAATCTACTGGATCAGACCGGTGCCTTGTGGATGCGCGGAGCGCTGGTAGGCAAGGTCGGTTCGGTGATGTGTTCAACAGCCACGCAGCATGGCGGACAGGAAATGGCGCTGATCTCGACGCAGGTGTCGCTGCAGCACCACGGCATGGTGATTGTCGGACTGCCCTATGCCTTTCAGGGGCAAATGGGCCTCGATGAAGTCAAGGGCGGATCGCCTTATGGCGCAACAACCATGTCGGATGGTGATGGCTCCAGAATGCCGAGTGCCGTAGAGCTTGAAGCGGCCAGCTGGCAGGGTGGGCATGTGGCTAAAATTGCCGCGAAGCTGATTGCCTAGTCAGGGATTTTGACAATGGGGCGGTTATGGCGAACCGCCCGATGGCGCTATCGTTTTGATAAACTGTTTAAAGCGCACCCTGGCAAACAATCATGATTGCTCCGGCGACAACGATGTAAAAGAAATCGACGGTAATGGCGTAGCTGGATTTTCGCACAAAACCCCCCATCGATGCCGTAAACGTTGCCACGGCGAGTATCGCCAGAATTGCTGTCAACAGAGCGTGGGTCACTGCCGTCACACCGACTACAAGCGCCAGCAGGAACAAGGCAGCCAATTGCGTAACCATGGCGAACATGGGGAGTTTGTCGGGACGGTTGAGGCTCACACCGGAACCCTCCGCCCAACGTGTTCCGAAGAGTTTAGGGCTGTACCAGGCCCAGCCGACGAGGAAAGCAACTACCGTTCCAGCGATCACGGCCAGCCAGTTGACATTGCCGAGTGATTCCATTGCGTCTCTCTCCCGATGTCCAATCGCGGTTTTCGAATTTGGTCTTTGTTCAACCAATTGGATGAATATATATGTTTTCTTAAATTGTCTACCGTTTGGTTGAACAACTGGCCATTTGTAATGGAGATTATTGTGGGGCAGGGTCGCAGTTGTATCGGTGTTGGCGATTGGCTAGAGACAGATCAGCTGTGCGGACGTGGTGGAATCGGTAGACACAAGGGACTTAAAATCCCTCGGCCCTAGGCTGTGCGGGTTCGAGTCCCGCCGTCCGCACCAGCAATCCAAATCCCCCATGCCCGCTCGCCCTTCGACCCCCGGGCCCGTTTTGGCTATGATGCTGCCTGACAGCGCAAGGTGAGACGACATGACGGTGGATACCGACACCACGGCAGTGCCTGACGGCAAAGTCGATCAGGAGATTATTTCGGATCTGATCGACTGGATGATCGACGGTGCGCCGCCGAGCGCCAATGCGCGGGAAATCATCGAGGGGATTTGCAACCGGCTAATTGCCGCCGGGGTTCCGATCGCCCGGTTTGTGCTGTTTATCTACACGCTGCATCCCAATATCAGTGGGCGCCGGTTTGCCTGGACCCCAGAAGACGGTCTGGATCTTGCCGAAGCCAGGATGGGGCTGTTTTCCACCGAGGAATACACCAACAATCCGTTGCCGACGGTGATTGACACGAGGACGCCCGTCAGGCGGAAACTGCACGATCCCGATTGTCCCGATGACTACAAGATCCTGGGTGAGCTTCGCGAACGGGGAATCACCGACTATTTTCTGCAGCCGCTGGTTTTCACTACGGGAGAAACCCACGCGGTCAGCTGGTCGTCGAAAGCCGAAAAGGGGTTTTCCGACGAGGCGGTCGCGGCGCTTGAGCGGGTGTACCGGCCACTGGCGCGGCTGACGGAAATCTACATGCTGCGTCTGAACGCCGCCAATCTGCTGTCGGTCTATGTCGGCCGCGGCAGCGGCGATCAGATCCTGCAGGGAAGGGTGCATCGGGGTGACGGTGAGGAAATCCAGGCCGTTATCCTGTTTGTCGATATCGCCAATTTCACCATGATGTCCAACACCATGGCCGGCGAGGATATTGTCGGCATGCTCAACGACGTGTTCGACGCTCTCGTACCGCCGGTGGAGGAAGCAGGCGGCGAGATTTTGAAATTCCTGGGTGACGGTTTTTTTGCGATTTTTCCGATTTCCGGCGACGAAGATATCGCCGTGGCAGCAAAGGCGGCGACGGATGCTGTCGATCAAGGCGAGGCAGCGCTCGCGGCGCTTCCGATCGGCGAATCGGTCGCCTTTCGATCGGCCGTCCATTGCGGCCGATTTCATTTCGGTAATATTGGCGGAGCCAACCGGCTTGATTTCACCGCGATCGGGCGCTCGGTGAATTACACCGCACGACTGCTGGTTTCAGCATCGGAACTGGGTCAAAGCCGCGTTCTTTCGCGCCGGATCGCCGACGCCCTTCAGCAAAAACCGGCGCTGGCCGGAGAGGCGGAGTTCAAGGGATTTGAAGGTATGCAGAAAGTCTATTCTTTCTGACGCAAGCGGACCGGGCTCTTCGGTATGAAAGTCCCGGCAAGTGTTTTATAGACAGATTTTCCACGGTGGGCAGTTCGCATTCGGATTGCTCTCAGCGTTTTTGTCTTCAACCAGAGATTTCCCTTATGGCCGGAATTGCAGCGCTCGCGGTTGCCTATGTGCTTTCCCAGTTCTTTCGCTCTTTTCTTGCCGTGCTCACGCCGGTTCTCTCGGATGAGCTTGGCGCGACCAAGGGCGATCTCTCGGTTGCCTCCGGTGCATGGTTCGCGGCCTTTGCACTGATGCAGTTCATTGTCGGGGTCGCGCTGGACCGTTTTGGTCCCAGGCGAACTTCCGTGTTTCTGCTGGCGATTGCCGGTGGAGGTGGCGCGGCTTTGTTCGCGGCTGCGACCGCTCCCTGGATGGTCTCCGTCGCCATGGCGTTGATCGGTGTCGGCTGTTCTCCGGTATTGATGGCAACGCTCTACATCTTTGCCAAAACATATTCCCCGCGGCGCTTTGCCCTGCTGTCATCCTGGTTTATTGCCTTCGGCCTTGCCGGCAACGTCGTGGGCGCATCTCCGCTCGCTTACGCGGCCGAATGGTGGGGCTGGCGAAATGTCATGGCCGGGCTTGCGGTTGTCACGGTGGTCACGGCCGTCGCCATCTACGCATTGATCCGCGACCCGGAACGGATTGCCGACCAGAGTGCCGGTCGTGATGGTTTCAGCGGGTATATCGAGTTGATCCGAATGCGCGTGCTGTGGCCGCTGATGCCACTCATGCTTATCGGCTACGCCACCCTGGCGGTCATTCGCGGGCTGTGGACCGGTCCTTATCTTGCCGATGTCTATGGTGCCGACACGGTGGACATCGGCCATGCGACCTTGTGGATGGCATTGGCGATGATCGTTGGAACCTTTCTCTACGGTCCCATGGATACGATTTTCAAAACCCGGAAATGGGTCAATTTCGTCGGCGGAATCTGTCTGGCATCCTCGATCACCTTCCTGGCGATGGCGCCGGAAATGCCGCTTAGCCGGGCGGTTGTGGTTCTTGTGGCTATCGGTTTTTTTGGCACCAATTTTGCGGTCCTGATGGCTCACGCCCGCGGATTTTTTCCCGCGCACCTGGTGGGACGCGGCGTGACATTGATGAATTTCTTCGGAATCGGCGGGGTAGGTCTGTTGCAGTTTGCAAGCGGTATTCTTGTGACGCGGGCGGAAGCCAGCTATTCGGACTCGGGAACATATCAGCTGTTGTTCGGTTTCTACGCGCTGCTGCTGGCAGCTGCACTGCTGGTTTACCTGTTCTCAACCGATACCAAACCGGACGCAACCTGAGACCGGGAACCGTCAATTTGTGAGCGTTTTGATCCAAGCAACCGTTCGCTCAGCCAGCATGTCGGTTGTCGAAGGCGACAAGGCATCGCCGGCAATGACATGGCTGTAGGGATCGTCGGTTTTTTCGACAATCACCAGTTCGTTCGGTCCGCCCCATCGCCCTGCAATGTCCCGGGTGACGTCATGACGGACGACCTTGTCTCCCTCGGAAAACACGAAGAGTGCAGGGGTTTTGATCTTTTCCACCGCTGTGGCACGTGCACCGGCGGTCAGAGCGGCCATCGGCAACAGGGACTTCGTCGGGTAGCGGGTGGTCCAGAACCTGCCGTGCAACTCATTTTCCGGCGTGAAGCCCCGTTCGGGTCCGACGATCAGATTTGCCAGATGTTCGCCCCACGGCATTGTGAGGATTTCCGAGCCGCCGGCCTGAACGGCATAGTTCGGGGAAATCAGCACCATCGCGGTAGCGCCGTCCAGTAACCCGTCAAGCTGGGCCGAATAGGTGGCAAGACCCGCTCCCGTCGAGGTGCCCATGATGATGACCTTTTCCCCGATTGCCTTGCCGATTGCCATCGCTTCGGCCATGTCATTGATCCAGGCATTGACGCTGGCGGTCGCCA
>JAJFHT010000241.1 GCA_021775495.1 Hyphomicrobiales bacterium
AAAGAGCGGCAACAGCGGCGAACGAAATCAAGGAATTGATCAACACATCCGGTACACAAGTGAGTAACGGCGTCAAACTGGTCCAGGCAACGGGAACCGCGCTTGGTCAGATTTCGGAGCACGTCACCGACATCAACCGGAAGATCGGATCGATCGCAACCGCAGCTCGGGAACAATTGACCGGTGTCGAAGAAGTCAGCACGGCGGTCGACCAGATGGACCAGGTCACCCAGAAGAATGCCGCGATGGTCGAGGAGACAACGGCAGTCACCCATCGGCTGGCGGAAGAGGTTGGCAGTCTGACAGCTTCAATTGGCAACTTCCAGCTGTCCGGCGACAGGGCCGAAGGACCCAGGCCTATTGCAAAAACCTCCCAGGAAGTTCCTTCGCCAGCACGCAGGATGGTCAAGGCCGTAGCGAGTGCATTCGGCGGTGGAGCTGCTGCGGCAAATACCGCAGCGGCTGAGAATGACTGGAAGGAATTCTGATCCTCGCATGCATGGCAGCGCTCAATGTTGCTGCTTTTGCAACTGATTCCTGATCAAATCCAGCATGTCCTTGAGTTCAGCCAGGCGTTTGTCACCAAGCGCATCGGCGACCTCAATGTGCAGGCTGGATTTGATGCCTTTCAGTGCTTCGACGAGTGCCCGCCCCTTTTGTGAATGGCGCACGATGCGCGCGCGGCGGTCCTTAGGATCGGTTTCAAGCGTCAGATATCCACGCTTGACCAGGCTGTGCACCTGTTCGTGCACCGCCTGTTTGCTGACCCGGCGCTGGCGGGCAATTTCCACCAGTTGTGCGCCGTTCGGACCGATGAAAACCAGGACATCGCTGTCGGGCAGGGAAATGTCCTCAAATCCCCTCTCCGCCACCTGCAAATACATCGCCCGCTCATAGGCGCGAAACGCCAGCCATAAATCCGCGCCGATGTGTTCGACCAGATCGCTATCTGTTCCGGTATCGGGTGTGTTGTTTTCCAGCGTCATCGCCGCCCTCTATAGCTTCCGGCTTCCTATCGCATGTTTTTAATAGTCAAGCTACTTGACTATCTCATCCGATGCACATAATAGTCAAGCACCCTGACGAATACGCAGGGAACAGCCCTGGAGAGAAAAAACATGAAGGATCTGATCATGACGACAATGATTGCAGCAGCAGCAACAACCGCTGCGGCCAGCGAAACAATGATGAGCAACGCCCAGCTTGACGGCCTGCTGACAGGCAACACGCTGTATCTGGCCATTCCGGCAGGCGGCCCCGGCGGGCCGGAGGGTGGAACCGCACCGTTTCTCTACGGTGCCGACGGAAAGGCTGCGGTTAAACTCCCGGTTGGCACAACCCTGGTCGGAACATGGACGATCGAAAACGACCGCTACTGCGTCGACTGGGACAATGGTCCGAAAAACAGCTGCACCCAGATGGTCAAGTCCGGCGGCACCATCTCGATGATCGATCCGCAAACCGGCGAAAACCGTGGCACCGTCGAAAACATCGTTCCGGGAAATCCCGAAAGCCTGTGACGGAAATCCACCTCTGGATACTGCAACCCGGCCGGAACAGTGCATCCGGCCGAGTTGCCGCCTGCCGGTTTTGACACTAACCTTGCTGTTCGTCTCAACCGCGTCGAATCGGAACCGCCGCATGCCCCTGATCGCCAAAATCATCGTTGCGCTGGTCGCACTGATGCATCTCTACATTCTCTGGTTTGAGATGTTCGCCTGGACCACCCGTGGCCCGAAAGTGTTTAAAAGTCTGGACCGGGACCTGTTCGAGCCAACGAAAACACTGGCTGCAAACCAGGGCCTTTACAATGGCTTTCTCGCCGCCGGCCTGCTCTGGTCGCTGCTGATTGGTGATCCGGTATGGCAGATCAATGTTGCCCTGTGTTTTCTGATATTCGTCGCTGTGGCCGGCATTTATGGTGCGGCCACCGCCGAACGACGGATCTTTTTTGTCCAGGCGCTGCCAGCGCTGTTGGGGATTGCCGCATTGCTGATCTGAACCGGCCTGCAGATTTCCGCATGTCCAATCAGGACAAACCAGCAAACCAGACCCCACCGTGAAAAAGCTATCGATCTGGTGGCTGCCAGTCACTTGGCGGAGATTTCCGGTTTCTGAGGCGCAGCGCCAGGCCGATTGATACGCCGACACCGATTGCGACAGTCAGATCGACCATCACTGTCAGCAAAAGCGTTACGACCAGCAGGATACGGTCGGCAGGATTTGCCGCAAGATAAGATCGCCATTTGTGCGGCTCGCTCATGTTGCAAGCTGTCAGGATCAGCAATGCAGCCAGTGACGGCATGGCCAGATAGCCAGCCATCGGTGCGGCGAGCGCCATGAATACCAGAATGGTCAGCGCGTGTATCAGCCCGGCGACCGGTGTCTTCCCACCCGCCCGTATATTGGTCGCGGTACGGGCAATCGCGCCGGTTGCAGGCATGCCCGCGAACAGTGACGATGCAAGGTTCGCATAGCCCTGTGCCACCACCTCGGCATTCGGCCGGTGCTGACCTGCAATCATGCGATCGGCAACCATGGCCGACAACAGGGATTCAACACCGGCGAGAAAGGCAATGATCATGGCCGATGGAAACAATTCAAGCACACGTGCCGCAGAAAGCGCCGGCAGATGCGGGACCGGCAACTGGTTCGGCAGTTCGCCAAAGCGCGAGGCGATCGTATCAACAGAAAGATCACCTGCGGCGACGATCGCCGAGCCGGTCGCCACCGCAAAAATCAGCCCGGGAAAACGCGGAAGGCCACGCCTCAACAGGACAATCAGAACCATGGTCACGACCGCGACCATCACAGCCGAGGGATTGAGCGACCCACGTGCCTGCCACAAAGCCGGGATTTTTTCCAGGAAATCTGCCGGCACCTGTGACAATGACAGCCCGAAAAGGTCCTTCAACTGGCTGGTGGCAATGATGATGGCAATCCCGATAGTGAAACCATTGACCACGGATTCGGGAACAAAAGCGATCAGATTTCCAATCCTGAGATATCCGGCAGCCAGCAGGATGAGGCCGGCCATAAAGGTCGCAACGACCAACCCGTCATAACCATGCTCGGCCACAACGCTGAAAACGACAACAATGAAGGCTCCGGTCGGTCCGCCGATCTGCACCCGGCTTCCGCCAAGCAGCGAGATGAAGAAGCCACCTATGATGGCGGTCACCAGCCCGTCTGCAGGTTCGGCGCCCGAGGCGATCGCAATGGCCAGGCTGAGCGGCAGTGCCACCATGGCGACGGTCACACCGGCAATCATGTCGCCCCGAAAGAGCGGCCATGAATAGGTTTTAAGCGTTGTGAGAATCTTTGGTTTCAGCAATGAAAATTGGTCCTGACGGATTGATCAGGTTGGCGGCGGCAGTCCGGTCGATCAAAACCGGGTGTCAGTTTCCCTCATCCCAGAACTGATCAAGCCAGATATTGAGGCGTAGAAATCCACTTTTATCGACGGAGTAGATACGTTTGGTTCCTTCCGACCGAACCTTCAGCAAGCCGGCATCGAGAAGGATTTTCAGATGCTGCGACACCGCCGGCCTCGAAATCGGCAACAGTGCCGCAAGCGCGTTGACGGTCGAGGGCGCCCTCCGCAATTCCTCCAGAAGAAAGCGGCGGTTGGCGTCTGCAATCGCCATATAGGCGTCGGTCTGAACCATGATTTATGGTAAGCCTACACTTACGTAAAATCAAGTTCTGCTTCATTCAGGAACGAAAAAGCGCTTCAGCCGCCACTTTGGTCGATCCCTTGGACTTGAGTTCCTCCTCCAGCCGCACGATTTCCTCGCGCAGCTGAGTGATGCGATCGCCAAGTTCATCGACGGACAGCAATGCCAGATCCTGGCCGATTTCATAGGGTTTCGCGGGTTTGCGCTCTTCCTCTTCAAAGATGCTCATGACCTGACCTCCGAATGTCCTGCAACCTGAAGACCAGAATAGCGCATTTTGCCCCGCGAAGGAATCGGAACCCATATTCCACGCCGGCCATATCGGTTCCCTTACGTTCGCTTGACCTTCATTTGGCTTTCCTGCACGCAGGCGGAGCGGTCAATCAATCGACCGAATCTTCGGCCAGGGTGATTTCACCCGGCACGACAAAGGAATATGAACAAGATGACTGCAGACAACGCCATTCCGGAAACCATGACCGCCGTTGCGATCGCCGTGGCTGGCGGACCACGTGTCCTGGAACCACGTGAAGTGGCGGTGCCCAGCCCCGGCTCTTCGGAACTGCTGATCCAGGTTCGCGCGGCCGGCGTCAACCGACCGGATGTCCTGCAGCGGCAGGGATTGTACCCGCCGCCGCCGGGAGCGTCGAAACTGCCGGGCCTGGAAGTCGCCGGAATTGTCGTTGCCAAGGGCGAGGCTGCAAGCCGCTTCCGGATCGGCGACAGCGTCACCGCGCTTGTCGCCGGCGGCGGCTACGCGCAATATTGCACGGTCGACGAATCGAATGCCCTGCCGGTGCCACCGGGTTTCACCCACACCGAGGCCGCGGCTATCCCAGAGACCTTCTTCACTGTCTGGCACAATGTGTTTCAGCGCGGCGGGCTGACCGCCGGCGAAAGCTTTCTGGTTCACGGCGGAACATCCGGCATCGGCACTGCCGCGATCCAACTGGCGGCGTCACGCGGAGCCCATGTCATCGCAACGGCCGGCTCGGCGGAAAAATGTGAGGCCTGCCTGAAACTCGGTGCAAAACGTGCCGTCAACTACCGCGAAGAGGATTTTGTTGCTGCTGTCACGGAGGCCACGGACGGTAAGGGCGCCAATGTCATTCTCGATATGGTCGGCGGCGATTATATCGACCGTAATTATCAGGCCGCCGCCATGGACGGAAGGATCGTGCAGATAGCCTTTTTGAATGGCGCCAAGGCGAAGGCCGATTTTTCCCGGCTGATGCTCAAACGCCTGGTCCACACGGGCTCGACCCTGCGAGCCCGCTCCACCGGGTTCAAGGCCGGACTCGCCCAGGAACTGGAGCGGGAGGTCTGGCCGTTGCTAACGGAGCGGCGCATCGCCCCGGTGATGGATATGATCTTTCCATTGCACGACGCCTGGCGCGCGCATGAGCGTATGGAAGAGGGCAATCATATCGGCAAGATCATGCTCGATATGGCCTGATTCAGCTGAGAACATCGCTTTGCGCACGGTCGTTGCAGTCGGCTGGTTTAGCCGCTATATGTCTGCGAGATTTTCTTTAAATCGGTGGCTGAGACCACCGCCCGCTTGGGACACAGCGGGCGAACGAGAGGAATGTATCCGATGGCAGATCAACTGCTCATGCCGAAGGCAACCGCTGTATGGCTGGTAGACAATACGGCGCTTTCATTCGACCAGATCGCCGACTTCTGCAAGCTTCATCCGCTTGAGGTGTCAGCCATTGCCGACGGTGATTCGGCACAGGGCATCAAAGGGCTTGATCCGATCAGCACCGGTCAGCTCAACCGCGATGAAATCGCCAAGGGTGAAGGCGACAGCAATTACAAGCTGAAGCTGGTGGAATCGAAAGTTCGTGTGCCCAAGGCGAAACGCAAGGTCCCGCGCTACACGCCACTGTCGAAACGGCAGGATCGGCCCAATGCCATCCTGTGGCTGGTCCGCAACCATCCGGAGCTGAAGGATGCGCAGGTTTCAAGGCTGGTCGGCACGACAAAGGCAACCATCGAGCAGATCCGCAACCGCACCCATTGGAACGCCCCCAATCTGGTGCCGATGGATCCGGTGACGCTCGGCCTGTGCAGCCAGATCGATCTCGACCTGGAAGTCCACAAGGCGGCCAAGAACATTCCCGCACCGGCTGGCGACACGCTGCTGCCGGCCTCGGCGACGGAAAATCTGGAGACCCCGGAAGCGGAAACCGCCAAGGAAGACCAGGAACTCGATGCCGATGCCGTCTTCGCCAAGCTGACATCCCTGAAATCGAACACTGAAAACGAACCTGAGGATACCGAAGAGAAACCTCAATAGCGGAATGCGGAACGGACTTCAGTTCAAAGACTCGTCGCGCTGTTCCATGATGCGGTAGAAATCGCGCAGCGTCTTGCCGGGCTCGGGCTTGAACCGACGCCCGGACAATTCCGCCACAGCTATGCGGTCGACACGGAACGCACGGAAATCGGCACGCAACTCGCACCAGCCGATCACCGTCCAGACCTTGCCCCAGAACCACAGGCCGAGCGGCCGGATGTCCCGTTGCGTCGGCGCGTCATTGGCATCGCGGTAGTCGATTGTCAGTACGTCACGATTTTCCGCCGCCCTTTCACAGATATCGATTGTCAGGCGAGCCGTGTCGCTCATGACGGATTGCGGCGCGTGAATCTCGGTATTGGCGATACGCCGCCGCTCCCGTTCCGGCAAAACAGCTTCGATCTTGATCAGCGCTTCCTCGGCGCCGCGCGCCATGGCGGCGCCACCCCAGGCCCGCACCAGGCGCGCACCGGCAACCAAAGCAACAATTTCATCACGGGTAAACATCAGCGGCGGCAGCTCAAAACCTTCACGGAGAATGTATCCGACACCGGCTTCCCCATCGATCGGGACACCGGTAGCCTGCAGATCGGCGATATCGCGATAAATCGTTCGCTCGGACACTTCGAGCCGCTCTGCCAGGATACGCGCCGTCAGCAGCCGGCCGCCCCTCAAATATTGAACGATCTGAAACAGGCGGTCGGCTCTGCGCATTATCGGCT
>JAJFHT010000242.1 GCA_021775495.1 Hyphomicrobiales bacterium
GTGCCCAGTTCGCTGCAGTTTTTTGTGCATAGCTTGTCGGACCCGCAAATACAGCGGTTTGTCGAAGCTGCCGATGCGCACGGCGTTCATGTCAAATGGTTCGGTTGTGCGGAGCCAACGGGTTTCACCAGTCGTCATGACCATTGGCGATATGTCGGTTCCGCCACCGAGGTTCCCGCAGCGGACCGGATTCTGCATGGACTGTGCGATCTGCGGCTTCCGCTGTGGCTTGGTGAGCGGGATTGCGAAACCATCGCCGAAGTGTTGCGGGACGCAATCATGGATGCCGTCGATCTTTCAGGTGCGGCAAGTTGATAGCGGGAAGAATTCGAAAGGAGGTCTGGAAAAGGGAGGATTTTGAGCCGGCGCAGAAGTGTCCAGGGCGGGCGCAAGGAGTGTTGTGTTGGTTTTGACGATACTGGTCCAACGCGACCGCATCATTGGCTCTAATGAACGTTTGGCGCGCGTGGTCTTTTGAAAACGCTTGGCGGCATTCGCTGCCGATCCGGGCATCGGGAGAAGCAAAACCGGGGCCGCACTGAACGGCCGCTACCGGACGCACGACAAACATCGAACGCATGCCGTTGCTCGCGGCCATGCTGACATGTGATCAAAAATGAGAGGAATATCGATGAGCATCAAAAAATGGGTTGTAACAACCGCAGCATCAGCCGTTCTGGCTGTTGCGGCAATTCCGGCAAACGCGATGGACGAACTGACCGTCGCATACTTCCTCGAGTGGCCGATGCCGTTCGAATATGCCAAGGTCAAGGGAATCTATGAGGAAGAACTCGGCGTCAAAATAAACTGGCGTTCGTTCGACACCGGAACAGCAATGTCTGCCGCAATGGCATCCGGCGATGTGCATATTTCGGTAAGCCAGGGCGTGCCGCCATTTGTTGTGGCAACATCTGCCGGCCAGGATCTGCAAATCGTGGATGTTGCCGTGTCCTATTCCGAAAATGACAATTGTGTGGTTCAGAGCGCGCTCGGCATCACCAAGGAAAATGCGAAGGATCTTGAAGGCAAGAAAGCCGGTGTGCCAATTGGTACCGCCGCGCATTACGGCTTCTTGAAACAGATGGCCCATTTCGGTGTCGACATTTCGACCATGAATGTTGTCGACATGGCTCCGCCAGATGGTGCTGCTGCATTTGCCCAGGGCAATCTGGACATGGTTTGCGGCTGGGGTGGTTCGCTGCGTCGTATGGTGGAGCACGGCAACATCTTGTTGACCGGCACCGAGAAGGAAGAACTGGGTATTCAGGTGTTCGATGTGACCAGTGTTCCCTCGACATTTGCTGCGGAGAACCCGGATCTGCTGGCAAAGTTCATCAAGGTTACGGCCGACATGAACAAGAAGTTCCTGACGGATTCGGAAGAAATGCTTCCGGTCATCGCCAAGGATGCGGGTATGGATCTTGAGGCCACAAAATCGACTCTGGCTGGTTTCAAATTCCCCGATGCCGACACCCAGTTGTCGGCCAAATGGCTTGGTGGCGGCAGTCAGACCTTCCTGAAGGAAGTGGCAGACTTCTTCGTGGAAACCGGCAACATCCCCGCGGCGCGTGACTCCTACGATAGCGCCATCAACACGGCTCCGCTGGAGTCCGCAAAGGGCATGTAAGCCAGAAAACCGAATGAAGGGCGCGGTCTCGATATCAAGACCGCGCCTTTTTCGAACTCAAACAAATTTCAGGAAGCCTGGCGATGTCGGATCTTAAAATCGAAGATATCTCGATGGTATTTCAATTGCCCGGTGGCGGAGCCGTCGAGGCACTCAAAAATATCAACCTCGATTTGAAGCAGGGCGAAATCCTTTCGGTGCTCGGGCCGTCCGGTTGCGGCAAGACCACACTGCTCAATATTCTGGCTGGCTTCCTTGCCGCCACGTCCGGGCGGATTACTCTTGGCGACCATGAAATCCATGGGCCGCATCCCGAACGCGGCATGGTGTTTCAGCAGGGCGCGCTGTTCGAGTGGATGAGCGTGCGGCGCAATATCGGCTTCGGCCCAGAAATGAAGGGCGTGCCGCAGGCTGAAATAGACAAGAGCGTCAATCATCTGCTCGAAGTTGTCGGCCTGCATGATTTCGGTGACAAGATGATCTACGAATTGTCCGGCGGCATGCAGCAGCGCGTGGCGTTGGCGCGGTGTCTCGCCAACGAACCCGATGTCATCCTGATGGATGAGCCGCTGGGAGCGCTGGACGCGCTGACTCGCGAAAAGATGCAAGGCCTGGTGCTCAAACTCTGGAAAGAGACCGGCAAGACCATCATCCTGATCACCCACTCGGTGGAAGAAGCTTTGCTGCTGGGCGAACGGTTGCTGGTGATGGCTCCGCGACCCGGGCGCATTCATAAGGAATACAATCTTCCGTTCGCGGAACTGGGGGTCAATACCGATCTGCGTGATGTGAAGAAACACGAGGATTTCGGACCCAAACGCGAGGAAATCCTCGAGATGATCTGGGACATGGAAGAAGAAATCATGGGCAGGACGGACAGCTGAAATGGATATTCTCAATAGCCTCGGCCTTCGCAAATCAAGTTTTGTCGAACGCAAGACCGTCACCTTCGGTGATGAAAGCGCCGTCACCGCAAATCGCCTCGCTTCGATCCTCTCGGTCCTGGCAATATTTGTTTTCTGGGCGCTCTTCACTGGATCCAAACTGCTTCCGGTCCATGTTCCGGCGCCTTTTGCCGGCGAAACCGCTTTCACCTACACGGTCAAAGACGCCGCTGGAGAGACACAGACGGCGAATGTCAGTGTTGTTGTCACACCGCGCGGCGATAAGGCGCCCGCAAAACCCGAATCTGCCGTGCTGAAGGGTCTGGCCGCCGATGACTACCGCACCACAAATGTGCGTATCGGAGCCTCGGTAACTGTTCTGAAAAACGATACGGATGGCGGCAAGGGTCTGACCATCACCGAGGTGAATGGCAAACCAATTGCGGAACGTCAGGAGGTTCCCGTCGACAATGGAACCGTGGTCCTGACACCCGGTAAAACGCTGCTGTTCAAGCCTTATCTTGGCTGGCAGACCGATCCGATTTATCTGCCACCGCCCGAGGCGGTGGTCGCCCGGTTCTTCGATATCTGGAACGCCGGCTATCGCAATTCGACGCTTGGCCAACATGTCGGCTACTCGCTGTTTCGTGTTGTTGCCGGATTTCTTGCCGGCAGCATCATCGGCATCCCGTTGGGATTTGCCATGGGGCTGAACGGCTGGGTGCGCGGCTGGTTTGACCCGATCGTTGAATTCATGCGGCCCGTTCCACCGCTGGCGCTGATCCCGCTGGTGATCATCTGGGCCGGTATCGGCGAAACGGCGAAGATCATATTGCTGTTCCTGGCGGCGCTATGGATCATGGCCATCGCGGCAAGGTCCGGCGTGTCGGGCGTAAAAATCCAGAAGGTGCATGCCGCCTACTCGCTCGGCGCATCGAAATGGCAAATCCTGACGCGAGTGATACTGCCCAATGCTTTGCCGGAAATCTTTACCGGTGCGCGTGTCGCGATGGGCGTTTGCTGGGGCACGGTTGTTGCGGCTGAACTGGTCGCTGCCGAGCGCGGCGCAGGCATGATGATCATGGTGGCCTCCAAATTCCAGCTCACCGATATCGTCCTCATGGGCATCATCGTCATCGGTGTCATTGGCTATACGATCGATATTCTGATGCGCCGGCTGGAAAACTGGCTGATCCCATGGAAGGGTAAGGGCTAAAGGGCGTCATCTGTCGGCGGTGCAGGCAGCGCCGCGAGGATAGCTGCAGTTCAACGGCCGCGGATCGAGATGTTCTGCGGCCGTTGTTGTGACTGAAATCGAAACCGGACATGTGGCCGCAATGAAAAATCAGACCGATGTTGTTGTTATCGGAGGCGGCATCGCCGGATGCTCGACCCTCTATCATCTGACCCAGGAGGGCATCACCGATTGTGTGTTGGTCGAGCGCGATGAATTGACTTCGGGGACTACCTGGCATTCAGCTGCCCAGGTGACAAATTTCGGCGGCACGCAGACCATGGTGGGGCTGAAGAGCCACTCGATCCGGCTCTACAAGGAGCTGGCCGACGACCCGGACTATCCGATCAACGATCACCACGCGACCGGCGGATTGCGGTTGGCCTCGAAGCAGGACCACCTTGATGGCTATCATCATTTCCTCAGCCTGGCCAAAGGCATGGGGGTCGATTTCGAACTGCTTGATCCGGCCGAGTGCAACCGCCGGAATCCGCTGATCACGACGGACAATCTGCTCGGCGCGCTTTGGGACCCGCTCGACGGAGATATCGATCCGGCGCAATTGTGCCAGGCCTTGGCCCGGCGGGCGCGCAAGGCTGGCGCAGAAGTGCAGCGCTTCAATCCGGTACACGATCTGACGCAAAAACCCGATGGCAGCTGGGTGGTCCATACCAGGAACGGCGATATCACTGCTGAGAAGATCATCAATGCCGGCGGTTACCGCTGCAATGAAATCGGCAAGATGATGGGTGTGGAACATCCTGTCGCTTCCATGGAGCACCAGTACCTGCTGACCGAGCCGATCCCCGATATCGAGGCGCTGGATTTCCGGGTTCCCCTGATCCGATGCCCGACGGATGATTTCTATTCACGGCAGGAGAAAAACGGGCTTCTGGTCGGCTTCTACGAGCAGGGCTGCCGAACCTGGGGTCTGGACGGTATCGACCCCAACTTCACCATGGCGCTGTGCCCCGATGATCTGGACCGGGTCGTCGATGTGATGGAAGGCGCATTTGCCCGCCTTCCGTGCCTGATGGAGGCCGGAATTCACTCCATCATCAACGGGCCGATCACCTATACACCCGATGGCCTGCCTCTGGTCGGCCGAGTTCCCGGCAAACGAAATGCTTATTGCATCACCGGTCTTCGCGCCGGTCTCGGCGAGGGGGGCGGGCATGGCTGGCTGCTGGCGCAGATCGTTGCCCATGGCGAGGCCTGTTACGACACATGGTGTCTCGATCCGCGCCGGTTTACCCGTTATGCCGATGTCGAATATACTGCCTTGAAGGCCATCGAGGATTATCAGAACGAGTTCCGGTTTCACATGCCGCATGAGCACCGGCCGGCTGGCCGACCGGCAAAGACCACACCATTGACCGATACACTGAAGGAGATGGGGGCCAGCTTAGGCACGGTGAACGGCTGGGAGCGGGTGACGTTCTTCAAACCTTCGGTGGAATTCGCCGAGGAATATTCGTTTCGCTTCAACAACACCTTTGAGATTGTCGCGGCAGAAGTGGAAGCCGTTCAAAATGCGGTCGGAATCATGGAGGTTTCGGGCTTCAATCGCTTCCGCATATCCGGCGAGGGTGTGCATGACTGGCTGGGCAATCTCAGTTGCTCACGCGTACCGCGCAAAATCGGCAAGGTTGGGCTTACCTATCTGTTGAATCGGCAAGGCAATGTTCTTGGCGAGGCAACGCTGGCAAATCTGGACGAAGATGAGATCTGGTACGGTTCAGCGGCAGCTTCCGAGTTTCATGACATGGACTGGCTGACAGACCATCTGCCGGAGGATGGCAGCATCAGGATCGACAGCCTGACAAACAGCCATACGATCCTCGTGGTCGCCGGTCCGAAATCCCGCGACGTTCTGACTCTGGCTTCGCCGCAGACGAATTGGTCGCAAGAGGCTTTTCCATGGCTTTCGGTGCGTAAGGTTTCGATTTCCAATGCCGATGTGATCGCTATGTCGGTGTCGTTTTCCGGCGAACTGGCCTGGGAACTGCATATTGCCAATGACCACCTCAAACCGGTGTTCGACGCGACCCTGCAGGCAGGACAGTCATTCGGCATGAAGCCATTCGGCCTTTATGCAACGGAGTCGATGCGACTTGAAAAGGGTTATCGCCACTGGAAAGCCGACCTCATCACCGAGTTCAATCCGCTCGAGAGCGGACTTGAACGGTTCGTCAGAATGGATAAGGATTATGTTGGTAAGAAATCACTAACAGGTATGATGCATGCGGGCCCGCGTCGGACATTTGTTTCGATGGAAATCATGACCAATGGTGCACCGGCACAACCAGGCAGTTCGATTTACAAAGCCGGCAAAATAATTGGTTCGATCACTTCAGCTGATTGGGGTCACCGTGTCGGAAAGAACCTGGCGATGGGATTTGTCGAACCGCAGTTTTCCGATCTTGGGACGGATCTCGAGGTTGATATTATCGGGCAGGCCGTGCCGGCGACAATCTGTGAGCAATGCCAGTATGATCCGGATAATGTGCTGATGCGAAATTAGGGCGGGACGCGGCTTTTGGATGGTGTAGATTTTGCCAATGAGAGATCCTTTCTCAAGGCCAACAATCAGAACCGGACTTTTCTATCGCGAACCGGTTGCGGCGATCGAATGGATCGAGAAAGCATTTGGATTCAGGCGCTCGATGGATATTCGCGATGCCGATGGCGTTCTTGTCCACGCGGAAATGAGTTTTGGTAAGGACTCAATCATCGTTGACGGCGAGTGGACGGCATATGTTGCCAGTCCCGCGTCCTGCGATGGCCGAAACACCCAGATGATATATGTTCAACTGGAGAATGGGATCGAGCGGCACTGCGGACGGGCACGGGCCGCCGGAGCCAGAATCATCCAGGAACCAGAATATCAGTATTATGGCGACACTATCTATAGGGCTGAAGATCCGGAAGGCCACGTCTGGACGTTTTCTCAGGCGGTTAGCGACAT
>JAJFHT010000243.1 GCA_021775495.1 Hyphomicrobiales bacterium
CCGGTATTTGCCGATGGAACAGCAAGCAGCTAAGTGGACTGCGGCCATCGAAAGAGCGTGATATAGACGATTGTCGTTTTGTTGCAAAACAGGAGCAATATACATAATATGGATATGAAATCCATTATATGGATACCATACTGGTTTGAGACGGATAATTTTCCCATCACGGAATTGGTCGATCAATCGAACGGACGCTCCCGATGTCTTTTCTGAATGACCTGCTGCAATCCATTACCGAACGTGGCCGGGCGCTGACGGATTTCGGCGCGCTTACCCAGAAAGCGACGCCGGTCGACCAGATAGCGGAGCTTAGCGCGCGCCTGCTTTCGGCCATTGGAGAAGCATCCGGGCTTGCCACGGCCGCTGAGATCCTGACGCGCTATGAAGCGCTTGACGATTCCGGCAAAGGCGCATTTTTCGAACGGCTGCTACACGAATTCGGACCGGATGTTGAGCGCTTGCGCGATATGGCGCGGGATTTCGCCGAAACCGGTGACTGGTATACGGCAAACCGATTGCACGCCGAATCCGAGCCCGGGCGGCAAAAACTGTTCCGGCGCCTGAACCAGGCCTCAGGTGGCACGATCGCCCTGATCCGGATGCGCTCCGACCTGCTCGATGCCATGAAAGACAATCCCGATCTGCAGATCGTCGACCGCGATTTTCGCCACCTTTTCGGGTCCTGGTTCAATCGCGGCTTTCTGGAACTGCGCAAGATCGACTGGCAGACATCGGCGGCCATCCTCGAAAAAATCATCAAATATGAAGCGGTGCACGAAATCACCGATTGGCAGGATCTGCGCGGCCGCATCGACCCGCCGGACCGCAGGCTGTACGCGTTTTTCCATCCGCGCATCCAGGATGAGCCGCTGATTTTTGTCGAAGTCGCGCTGATGCAAGACATGCCGTCGGACATTCGATCCGTGCTCAATCCGGACCGGCAGATCTTGCCGCCGGACAAGGCGAAAGCTGCAATCTTCTATTCCATTTCGGACTGCCAGCCCGGGTTGCGCGGGATCTCCTTCGGCAATTTCCTGATCAAGCAGGTCATCGAAGAACTGCGCGGCGAGCTGCCGTTCATCGATCGGCTCGCCACCCTGTCACCGGTGCGCGGACTTGCCGATTGGCTGAAGGAAATGGCTGAACAGGAAACGTCCTCCGCCGACAGCAAACTGTCGCGGGCTCTCGGCAGGATCGAAGAATTGGCGATTGATGACTGGTGGACCGACGAGGCGGCCGAGGCGGAATTGCGTGCTGTCCTGATGCCGCTTGCAGCCCACTATTTTGTCACCGCGCGCAGCAGGCGTGGAACCCCGCTGGACCCGATCAGCCGTTTCCATCTCGGCAACGGAGCACGGTTGGAGCGGATCAACTGGCTCGCCGATACCAGCGGGGCCGGGCTGAAATCCGCCTACGGCATCATGGTCAACTATCTCTACAAACTCGACGAGATTGAAAAAAATCACGAGCGGTTTGTCATCGACGGCACCGTCAACGCTTCGGCCGGTGTGAAAAAACTGGCGCGGTCCGATCTGAAGCCGTTGGAAAAATTACCGGAACAGGAATTGGGGGAAGCCTCTTGAGCGGAAATCTGTTTGGCACGATCGCATCACGCATCGACGATCCGGCGGCGCCGTTCCTGACCCTGCCGGACGGCACGACCATATCCTATCAGGACATGATTGCGCTGAGCGGCCAATACGCCAATGCGCTTGCCAGGCTCGGTGTGACCAAGGGTGACCGGGTGGCCGTCCAGACGCAAAAATACAAGGAATGTTTCTGGCTCTATCTTGCCTGCCTGCGCACCGGCGCGATCTATCTGCCGTTGAACTCCGCCTACACCACCGCCGAAGTCGAATATTTCGCCGGAGATGCTGAACCGGTTCTGTTTGTCTGCGATCCTGATCGTAAAGACGATTTGACCACAATGTTGTCTGGCCTCGGAATCGGACACGTCGAGACACTTGACGCCGATGGCACGGGAAGCCTGTCGATCAGGGCCGAGCAAATGTCTCCGTCCTTCGATACGATCGAATTGTCCGGCGATGACCTGGCGGCGATCCTTTACACATCGGGAACGACCGGCCGTTCGAAAGGCGCGATGATCAGCCATGACAATCTTCGCTCCAACGCAGAAGCACTGGTCGACATCTGGCGTTTCACTTCCTCAGATATCCTTCTTCATGCCCTGCCGATCTATCATACGCATGGGCTGTTTGTAGCGACCAACACCGTCCTACTGTCGGGCGGATCCATGTTGTTTCTGCCAAAATTCGACCTTGATGAAGTGATGAAAATGATGCCGCGCACGACGGCGATGATGGGCGTTCCGACTTTCTATATCCGGTTACTGACCCGCGACGACTTCACCCGCGAAGCGGCGGATCACATGCGGATTTTCATCTCCGGTTCTGCACCCTTGTCTGCGGAAATCCACCGCTCCTTCACCGAGCGCACCGGCAAGGCCATACTGGAACGCTATGGCATGACCGAAACCAACATGATCACTTCCAATCCCTATGATGGATTGCGGAAACCCGGTGCCGTCGGATTTGCCCTGCCCGGCGTGACGGTCCGCATTGCTGATCCCGAAACCGGTTCGGTTCTGGAGAATGGAGAGGTTGGTGTCATCGAACTGAAGGGTCCCAATGTCTTCAAGGGATACTGGCGCATGCCGGAAAAAACCGAACAGGAATTCCGCCCGGACGGCTTTTTCATCACCGGCGATCTCGGTTATTTCGACGATGAGGGTTATGTGACGATTTCCGGCAGAGACAAGGATTTGATCATTTCCGGTGGTCTCAACGTCTACCCGGCCGAAGTCGAAAACGCCCTTGATGAACAGCCGGAAATTTCGGAATCGGCAGTCATCGGCCTGCCGCATGGCGATTTCGGCGAAGGCGTTACGGCTGTGGTCGTTGCCTCCGGAAAGGGGTCCGTCAATGAAACCGCCCTTCGCTCCCGGCTCGAGGGCCAGCTGGCCAAGTTCAAGACCCCACGCCGCATCATCGAGCTCGACGCCCTGCCCCGCAACACGATGGGAAAAATCCAGAAAAACGTGCTGCGCGAACGGTTCAAGGACCTCTACGCCGAATAGACTATCGCCGTTCCTCTCGCACGAACGGCCGTCCCAGCGCGCTCGGATCGTTCGCCAGTGTGTCCTTTCGCAAGCTGGTCCACACCATGACACCAAGTGTCACGACGTAGGGCAGCATCAGCACGAAATATTGCGGCACCTGGATGCCGATCGCAGCGACCCGCGGTATCAGCGCCTCGATGCAGCCGAACAGAACAGCCCCGGCAAGCGCCCGCCAAAGCCGCCAGCGTGCGAAAATCACCAGCGCGATCGCGATCCAGCCGCGTCCGCCGGCCATACCGTCGACCCAGATTTTCGAAACGACAACGGTCAGGTAGCCGCCCGCCAGGCCAAGAAACAACGCCCCGACCAGGACGGCGGCAAGTCGCATCATCATCACATTGATACCGGCTGCATCGGAAGCCTCGGGATTCTCGCCAACCGCCCGTAGACGCAAACCTGTATGGGTCCGGTTCATCACGTAGGACACGGCAAAAAACGCCAATATGGTCAGGTAGACCATCGGATCCTGCCGAAACAGAACCGGCCCGATCAACGGAATATCGGACAACGGTCCGAAGTCCAGGTCCGCAAGTCCGGTGAAGGCCTTGTTGGTCCAACCCTGTTTTCCGGCAATAAGGCTGGTCAGGCCCTGCGCAAGGAAAACGATGGTCAGTCCGGAGATAACCTGGTTGACCCTCAGGAAGATAACAAGGACGGCGAAAACCAGAGCAAGCGCTGCCGAGGCCAGGGCAGCAATTCCAAGCGCCAGCATGGGATAGCCACCGAAACTCAGAACCGAGCCGGCACCGGCCATTGCTCCGATCAGCAGATAGCCCTCGGCGCCGAGATTGAGCACGCCGGACTTCTCGCAGATAATCAATCCCATTGCACCAAGCGCAAAAGGAACGGCAAATCCTGGAATATTGGCGAGCCAGTTGATCAGAAAATCCATTGCGTCCTACTCCACCCACCGGATCCGGTGTCGAATGAAGAATTCTGATGCCGCGACACAGATAACAATGATTGCCTGGATCAACTGAACCATGGCGAATGGTATCTGATAGAAGACCTGAAGGCTCTGACCGGCAATCATCAGTGTCGATACAAACAGGGCAACAAGAACAATGGCCAACGGATTATTGCGGGCCAGAAAGGCGATCAGGATTCCGGAAAACCCGAAGCCGATGAAAAAGGATTGCGTCATGCGTGACTCGATCCCGGCGCTGATGGCAAATCCGGCAATGCCTGACAGGGCACCTGATGCCAGCGCGGCAAACAACGTCACAAGCGCGACGCGAATTCCGACAGCCCGCGCCATTTTCGCATTGGAATGAACAAAGTTGAGCAGGAAGCCATAGCGGCTGGACAACAGCAGCCAGGCGCAGAACGCCACCAGCGCGATTGCGATCACAAGTGAATAGTTGAGGCTCTGCCAGCCCAACGGAGCCAACCGCTCGAAACTCTCGAACTGTTCGGAATGCGGGAACGCACT
Source organism: Hyphomicrobiales bacterium (assembly GCA_021775495.1). GTDB lineage: Bacteria > Pseudomonadota > Alphaproteobacteria > Rhizobiales > Rhizobiaceae > JAJFHT01. The sequence goes on from JAJFHT010000243.1 coordinate 4,575, forward strand.
GACCGGATCCTGCCACGGCCCGTACAGCAGATGCAGCAGAAAATTGAACGCGATATAGTTCATCAAAAGCGTCGAGATGATTTCGTTGACCTGCAGCCGCAGCTTCAGGAAAACCGGCAACGCCATCCACAGCATGCCGCAGGCCGCGGCAAAAATCGCCATCAGCGGCAGGCGCAGGAATTCCGGGCCGATATCGTAGGTGGCAACCAGCGTTGCTCCTATCGCGCCAAATATCACCTGTCCTTCAATTCCAATGTTCCAGAACCGTGCCTTGAAAGCGATACCGGCTGAAAGTCCGACAATGATCAACGGCGCAGCCTGCACGAGCACCGCGGAGATGTTCTTCGGGCTGGTAAAGATGAATACGACGAACTCATTCCACAGGTCGGCAAGCCCGACACCGGAAATCATCAATATGACCACGGATATGATCAGTCCGACGGCAAATGCCGCTGCAACGGCAATCGATTGTTGCCAGAACGGCATATGATCGCGAATCTCGAGATTGAGACGTTTCCATCTGGTTGGCGCGGCAATGTCAGTCATGACCTACCATTGCCTTCCCGATCGCGTGCCGATCTGCCGGGGCATCGAATTCCGCAACGATCGCACCGGAATTCATCACGCCGATGCGGTCGGACAGCAGCATGATCTCGTCGAGATCCTCGCTGAGAAGAATGACGGCCGCCCCGCGGTCCCGAGCACTTTTGAGATGATTATGCACCGCCGCCGAGGCGCGCACATCCAGTCCGCGGTTCGGACTGTGCGCGATCACCACGCCGGGCTGACCGGAAAACTCGCGCGCGATGACCAGTTTCTGGGCATTGCCTCCCGACAGCAGTGCGGCACGTTGCGTCCGGCTCCTGACCCCCTGCACATCGAATTTCTTGACCGCGGCATCCGTGGCGCTCTGCATCTTTCTGCGATCGATGCGCGACCAAGATCCGTATGACCCATTCAACACGCCACTTATTGCAAAATTATCCGACACGCTGAGACCTCCGGCCAGCGCATAGGTCTGACGATCGGAGGGAATGCAGGCGATGCCGAAGGAACGCCGTTCATCTGCTCTAGAATGCGTGATGTCGCCCTTTTCATGCAGATAAAGATTGCCACTCGTCACCGGCAGCAGACCGGTCAGCACCTCTACCAACTCACCCTGACCATTTCCGCCGACACCGGCGATGCCGTAAATCTCGCCGCGCCGAACGTCAAAATTGACATTCTTGATGACCGCCAGGCCGTCCGTACGGCTTGCCTGCAGTTCACGGACCTTCAGTTGCGGCACGCCGGCGACCTTCGACAGTTCCGGCGTTTCCGAGATTGTCTCACCGACAATCATTCGCGTCAGTTCGGGAGGCGTGACGTCTTTTGGCAAGACGGTGTCGACGACCCGGCCACCCCGCATGACAGTGATCCGGTCACTATGATTCAGTGCCTCGCTGAGATTATGGGTCACCAGCACCACCGAATTGCCATTGTCAGCCAGTTTCCGAATGGCATTCAGAAGCCTCTGGCCTTCCTCATCGGTCAACACGGCGGTTGGTTCGTCAAGGATGATGAAATTGGCTCCAGCCACCAGAACCTTCAATATTTCTACGCGTTGCTGCTCGGCGATTGACAGCGACGCCACCGGTTTGTCCGTGTCAACGTCAAACCCGATCAACTCAGCCTTTTGCGCAATGTCCTCACGCATCTGGTTCAATGACTGCTCGTAACTTCCACCCGGATGGGAAAGCAGAATATTCTCCACTGCGGAAAACGGCATCACCAGCTTGTAGTGCTGGTGCACCATGCCGATGCGCAAGTCTTGCGCGTCCGAAGGGCCTTTGATTGAAACCGGCTGTCCGGAAACATGGATTGTTCCATGGTCGGCTGCATAGAGCCCGGCAACGACGTTCATCAAAGAGGATTTTCCGGCGCCGTTCTCGCCGAGAAGCGCATGGACTTCGCCCTTTTTCAGGTCGAAGTCCACATTGTCGAGTGCCAGGAAATCACCAAAAGACTTGGTGATGCCGGACATCGTCAGAACGGGGTCAGACCCGTTCAAATCCGGACCGCCGTCAGCAGAAGCATCATTGCGGTCCGGAATTTCTGTCATTGCTGGCTGATAACTCCGTCGACAAACCAGTCCATGCCCCAAAGATCACCATCGCCAAGAACTTCGCCTTCGGCAACCCGCATCTTGCCTTCGCGATCTTTCAATGGCCCGGCAAAGACATGCTTGCCTTCCATGACGGCTTTGCGTTCAGCCATGATTTTGGCCTTGTCGTCAGCCGAGACAGCATCGCCGCAGCAGGCAATGTCGGTGCCGCCCTGAGCGATCGAAAGGAATGCGCCGTAAGGCTGCGACTGCCAGTCACCGGCCTTGATCTTCTGAATCTCCGGAACCAGGAAACGATCCCAGACCCAGACGGAAGAGCATTGCGTGGCGCTGCTGAATTCGGACAGGTCACGGTGATGGCCAGTGCCATAGATACCTTTTTCCTTGGCCACGATCTGAGGCGTCGGGGTATCCACATGCTGCCCGATCACATCAATTCCCTGTTCAACCAATGCTTCCGCGGCGGCCCGCTCCTTGACCGGATCGTTCCATGCGCCGGTAAAGACCACGGTAACCGTTGCATCCGGATTCATCTGGCGCGCGCCCATCGCATAGGCATTGACGGTCCAGTTCACCAATCCGAATGGATTGGCGGCGACAAAACCGAGTTTGCCGCTTTTCGATGCCGCCCCGGCCGCCATGCCACACAGATACTGGCTCTCATAGGTACGGCCGTAATAGGACATCAGGTTTTCGCCATTGGTGGTTCCGGCGGGATTGAGGAACACTACATCCTTGTATTTTTCAGCCAGCTCCTTGAACGTATCGGAGTAGCCGAACGCCGAACCGAGGATGATATTGGCGCCGCGGTCGATGAACAGTTCCACGGCCGGTTTGATCGCGGTTGCATTTTCCGGGACGTTTTCAACGACCGGAATCTTGATGCCCAGTTCCGTTTCAATCTTCTGCCGGGCTTCATCAAGCGCCTGCGACCAGCCGCCGTCATTCTTTTGCGAAAAGATGATCATGGCAGGTTTGGGATCGCCTTTCAGCTTGAATTCCGCATGCGCGGTGTAAGCCGTAGCAGCAAGCGCCAAGCCCGCCAGGCCCCACGTCATAAGTCTGTTCTTCATGAGTTCAGTTCTCCCTTGACGATGACCCGACCGAGACGGGTCTGTTCAGACACACTCACCAATCCCCAGTTGTTCTTGTTGTGACTGGCCCGGTTAGATTTCCTTTTTCAACGAACGCTCAACCCGCTCTGTTCACGACGCGCTGATGGCTTCAAACACCATGCTCGGCGTTATCGGCGTCTTGTGGAATTTTTCCCCGCCGAACGGAGCCAGTGCATCGGCGATGCCCGATGCCACGGTCGAACCGACTGCGATGCAGCCGGCCTCGCCCACACCCTTGACCCCAAGCGGGTTCAGCGGAGATGCCGTTTCCAGATGTTCAATCTGAACCTCCGGAATCTCCGTTGCATAGGGCACGAGGAAATCGACGAAATTGGCATTTGTCGGATTGCCGTCCGCATCATATTCGATCTTTTCCAGCAGCGCGCCGGCAAATCCCTGCGCCAGTCCGCCCATGACCTGTCCCTCGACGATGGTTGGATTGATCATGTTGCCGCAATCATGAACGCAGACATATTTGTTTATGTTGACGTGGCATGTCTCGGTATCGACCTCGACAATTGCAGCATGGACGCCATAGGCCCAGGTCGCACATTCCGGGCTGTAATAGTCCGTTGCTTCCAGCCCGGGATGCTGGCCTTCATCGAGCGGCGGTCCGTCATGCCGGCTGGCCGGCGCGAACTGGGTCGCCGCCTGCGCCGCGTCATTGAACGCATAGCGCAGCGGATTGGTTGCCGTGGCAATGGCCGCCAGCGAGACAGAGTGGTCGGTTCCCTTGACCCAGGCCGCCCCGTCACGCAGTTCGATATCGTTGCGATCGGCTTCCAGCATGTTTGCTGCGGCGGTAATGGTCTGTTCACGCACCTTGAGCGCGGTCTTGTAGATGGCGTTTCCGGAAACGACTGCCGCGCGGCTGGCAAACGTCGCCACACCCCAATCGAACGCACCGGTATCGCCCTCCGTGACGATGACATCCTCGACCGCAACACCCAGCTGATCGGAAACAATCTGAGCGAACACCGTATCGTGGCCCTGCCCCTGGCTGGTCAGCCCGGTGTTGACGTAGACCTTGCCGGTGATCGGGTGAACCTTGACGTGGCCGCCCTCATAGGGGCCGAGCCCGGTACCTTCGACATAGAAGGCTAGCCCCAGTCCGATATGCCGGCCCTCGGCGAGCGCCTCTTCTTGCTGCTTTGCAAAATCATCCGCACCTATGGCCTTGTGCGCCATTTCAAGCGCCCGGTGATACTGGCCGCTGTCAAGGCTGACCCGCAGCCCGTCGGCAAACAGCAGCCCCTCGCGGGTGTAGGGAAACTGCTCTTCGCCAATCAGGTTGATCCTGCGGATTTCAAACCGGTCCATCCCAAGATCGTCAGCCAGCTGATCCATGGCCCGCTCGATGGCGAAACAGGATTGCGGGCGCCCGCAGCCACGATAGGGCGTGATCGGGACAGTCGGCGTGTAGACCGCCTGAAAATGCACATGGATGTTTGGTATCTTGTAGGGCCCGGCGATAGATGTAGAGGCCACTTGCGGTATGGCAATGCCGTAGGGAATGAAGGCGCCGGTATCGTGCAGGAAAAAGTCCTTCAGCGCGACCACCTCACCGGTCTTTTTGGCATG
>JAJFHT010000244.1 GCA_021775495.1 Hyphomicrobiales bacterium
CTGGCGAATGACTGGAAGCTGGAACGGCAATATGACAGCCTGGCGTCAGCGGTTGCCGAAAACGGCAGGAGCGTTGTCTACGACATCGCTACGCCTCCCGATGCGGTTGCTGGAATACTGAAACAACTGCCGGAAAACGCAGCTGTCCTGATACAGAAACCGATGGGTACAGATCTCCAACAGGCACGTGAAATCCGAGCTATATGCCGAGATCGGGGCCTCAAGGCTGGCATGAATTTTCAGCTACGGTTTTCGCCGATGATGATGGCTGCTCGTGATGCGATCGAAAAGGGATTGCTGGGCGATCTGCTGGAGCTTGAAGTCCACCTGAATATCCTCACGCCGTGGGGCCTTTTTCCATTTCTGATACCGATGGATCGGGTGGAAATCTCGGTTCACTCAATCCACTATCTCGATACAATCAGGGCGATAGCCGGTGATCCACAAGGTGTTTTTGCCAGAACCATCGGCGACCCTCGCGCCAGGGAGTTCGCACAGACACGGACATCGGTGATATTCGATTACGGCAACGAATTGCGCGCATTGATGTCGATAAATCACAATCATCAATGTGGCCGAAAGTTCCAGAACGCCGGCTTCCGTTTTGAAGGCACCAAGGGTGCCATGACTGTCAAGCTAGGCGTTCTTTACGATTATCCCGACGGCGAACCCGACGAATTGTGGATCTGCGACAATGACGGCGAGTGGCGGCAGATTGAGCTTCAGGGCGCCTGGTTCGTTGATGCATTCATCGGATCGATGAGCAGTGTCCAAAGATATGATGCCGGCGAGGACGATACCCTGTTTGCCTCCGTCGAGGACGGCTACAAAACCATGGCGCTCGTCGAAGCCTGTTTCGAAGCCAGCGCGTTGCCAAGCCATCCTGTCGAGACTGGTTAGTTTTCTGGTCCCAACTACTGAAGGGTCGGGTTGATATTGACGCGCTCTCGCGTATCCGTTTCTGAAGGTCCAAAAGCGGTACACCCATGCTCGTCGGCTCCTTTATTCGGCCGGGATTCAATCATGCCGGGACTGCAGGCAAACGGTGCCATGTCGTGCGACTGGCAATCGGCTGTTCCCGTATTTGCTTTCTGATCGGGCCAGGTGGTCTCCCCCATCCGGTCGGGCAGCGGCTGCAATCCGAGCGGCATGCGTGAGCCGGCACCAGTTCCGCAGGCAGGCCCGCAGGCGCAATTCAACCCACGGTATCTTTAGCCTAATGACCAGCTTGAAAATCTCCTATTTTGGGTATCTACTTCCATTCAGGGAGGACGCTTGGCTGTGCAAAGTCAGGTAAGTGCAGAGACGATTGCCGCTGAAGATGCGATGCGGGCAGACCTTTATGGCCTGCTGGGCGTTGTTCTGTTCAAATCTCCCAATTCCGAAATCTTGAAAACATTGCAGGGCCTTACCGGTGATGACACCGAAATGGGCAAGGCTTTCAGCACGTTGGCCAAGCTGGCCGGCGCGACCGCTCCTGGCGTGGTGCGCGAGGAATATGACGGCCTGTTCATCGGCATGGGCCGCGGCGAACTTTTGCCCTACGGGTCCTATTATCTGACTGGGTTTCTCAACGAAAAACCGCTGGCCAAGCTGCGCAATGCGATGCGCGCGCTCGGAGTGGCGCGGGGCGATGACGTCGGCGAGCCGGAAGATCACATCGGCTCGCTGTTCGAAATCATGTCCGGATTGATCCGCGGCCGGTATGGACCGCCGGCCTCGCTGACCGATCAGAAGACCTTCTTTTTCGACCATATCGAGCCTTGGGCCGGACATTTCTTCAAGGATCTGGAAGCGGCCGAACTCAGCCGGCTGTACCAGCCGGTGGGAACCATCGGCCGGCTGTTTGTCGGGATCGAATCTGACGCCTTTGAGATGGAATAGGCGTGTTGATTTTATTGGATGCGGCTTCTGCTTCCGCGTCCGGCCAGACGGAGGAACCGTGCCTCCTGACCGGCGCACGGAACAGGCAGAATGAGGAGGGCCAGATGGCCAGAAAAGAAAAAACCGCCGAAGACCGGCGTGACTTTCTGAAACTTGCAAGCCTCGGCACCGTTCTGGGTGGTGCGGCGATCGCCGCAGGAGGCACTGCAGAAGCGGCTGAAAGTGTTGAGGACGCCGGAGGTGGTTACCGCGAAAGCGAACATGTGAAGGCCTATTACCGGTCGGCTCGTTTCTAGGCGTTGCCGGACACCGACCGGCAGCCGTGACGCTGAAGGTGGAATTTGACCGCGCATTCTTTTTGCGAATGCGCACAGGAGGAGAAGGCTAATGCTCAGGAAGAAGGTAGGTGAGGTTGCGAGAAGCCCCCGTCTGTCATCGACCCTTGCTTCGATAACGGACTCGTCGGTCAACCGTCGTGATTTCTTGAAACGCTCCGGCCTTACGGTCGGCGGCTTGGCTGCAGTCAGCGCATTGACGGCCGGAACGGCGACAAGGGCCGAAGCGGCAGGGACCGCCGGAGGCAAGGTCGACGTGGTCAAGTCGGTCTGCACCCATTGCTCGGTCGGCTGTACCGTTCTGGCGGAAGTGTCCGACGGTGTCTGGATCGGCCAGGAGCCGGCGTTCGATTCCCCGTTCAACCTCGGTGCCCATTGCGCCAAGGGTGCTGCGGTGCGTGAACATGCCCATGGCGAGCGTCGTCTGAAATATCCGATGAAGCTGGTCAGCGGCAAATGGACCCGCCTTTCCTGGGATGATGCGATCAATGAGATCGGCGACTCCATGATGAAGATTCGCGACGAGTCGGGGCCGGATTCGGTCTATTGGCTTGGTTCCGCGAAACACAGTAACGAGCAGGCCTATCTGTTCCGCAAGTTCGCCGCCTATTGGGGCACGAACAATGTCGATCACCAGGCGCGTATCTGTCACTCCACCACGGTTGCAGGTGTCGCGAACACCTGGGGCTACGGCGCGATGACCAACTCGTATAACGACATCCACAATTCCAGGGCGATCTTCCTGATCGGCTCCAATCCGGCCGAAGCGCATCCGGTTTCATTGCTTCATTTGTTGAAGGCGAAGGAACAGAACAACGCGCCGATGATCGTTTGCGACCCCCGGTTCACCCGCACCGCCGCCCACGCCGACGAATATGTCCGGTTCCGCCCGGGCACCGATATCGCGCTGATCTGGGGTATTCTCTGGCACATCTTCGAAAATGGCTGGGAAGACAAAGAGTTCATCCGCCAGCGCGTCTGGGGCATGGATCAGATCAAGGAAGAAGTTGCCAAGTGGAACCCTGAGGAAGTCGAGCACGTCTCCGGCGTTCCCGGGTCGCAGCTCAAGCGGGTTGCGCGGACGATGGCACAGAACCGGCCGGGCACCGTCATCTGGTGCATGGGCGGTACCCAGCACACCAATGGCAACAACAACACACGTGCCTATTGCGTGCTGCAGCTGGCCCTCGGCAATATGGGCAAGGCTGGCGGCGGCACCAATATCTTCCGCGGCCATGACAATGTGCAGGGCGCAACGGATTTTGGTGTCCTGTCCCACACATTGCCGGGATATTACGGCCTGAAGGCCGGATCCTGGGCCCATTGGGCACGTGTCTGGGAAACCGACATCGACTACCTCAAGGGCCGGTTTGCCAAGGTCAAGGGTGCCGATGGCAAAGAGAAGAACCTGATGAACCTCACCGGTATTCCGGTGTCACGCTGGATTGACGGTGTGCTGGAAGATCCAGCCAACATGGACAATCCGAACAAGGTTCGCGGCATGGTCTTCTGGGGGCATGCGCCGAACTCGCAGACCCGCATGAAGGAAATGGCGACGGCTATGGAGATGCTCGACCTGATGGTCGTGATCGATCCCTATCCGACGGTTTCCGCGGTGATGTCGAACAGGAAGGACGGTGTCTATCTGCTGCCGGCTTGTACCCAGTTCGAGACATACGGCTCGGTAACCGCGTCCAACCGGTCGCTGCAATGGCGCGAGAAGGTGGTTGATCCGCTGTTTGAATCACTGCCCGATCACACGATCATGTACAAGTTCGCCAGCAAACTGGGTTTTGCCGACGAGTTGTTCAAGAACATCAAGGTCGAGAACGACGAGCCGCTGATCGAAGATATTACCCGCGAGTTCAACAAGGGCATGTGGACCATCGGTTACACCGGGCAGTCTCCGGAACGTATCCGCGCTCACATGGCCAACCAGCACACCTTCGACAAGACGACGTTGCAGGCGCGTGGTGGTCCGGTTGACGGGGAATATTACGGCATGCCGTGGCCCTGCTGGGGCACCGCAGACATGAAGCATCCGGGAACGCCGATCCTCTACGATCCGTCCAAATCAGTTGCCGAAGGCGGACTGACCTTCCGCGCCCGTTTTGGTGTCGAACGTGATGGCGACAACCTGCTGGCCGAGGACTCTTATTCGGTCGATTCGGAAATCCAGGACGGCTATCCGGAATTCACCATGGCGATGCTGAGCAAGCTTGGCTGGGACGGTGATCTGACGGCGGACGAGAAAGCTGCCATCGACAAGGTTGCCGGCGAGAAGACCAACTGGAAAACCGATCTTTCAGGTGGCATTCAACGTGTCGCCATCAAACATGGTTGCGCTCCGTTCGGAAACGCCAAGGCGCGTGCGGTGGTCTGGACTTTCCCGGATCCGGTGCCGTTGCACCGCGAACCGCTTTACACACCGCGGCGGGATCTGCTCGACAAATATGCCACCTACGAAGACAAGAAGTTCTACCGTCTTCCGACGGCATACGCGTCGATCCAGAAGAACGATTTCTCGAAGGACTTCCCGATCATTCTCACATCCGGCCGTCTGGTCGAATATGAGGGCGGCGGGGATGAATCCAGATCCAATCCCTGGCTGGCTGAACTTCAGCAGGACATGTTCGTCGAAATAAATCCCGCGGACGCCAACGATCTTGGCGTTCGTGACGGTGAACAGGTCTGGGTGCATGGTCCGGAGGGTGCCAAGGTCAAGGTGATGGCCATGGCGACCGACCGGGTCGGCAGGGGTGTCGCCTTCATGCCGTTCCACTTCGGAGGACATATGGAGGGTGAGGATCTTCGCGAGAGATATCCGAAGGGCGCCGATCCCTATGTGCTCGGCGAGTCCAGCAACACTGCACAGACCTACGGATACGATTCGGTCACCCAGATGCAGGAAACCAAGGCGACACTTTGCCGGATTGAACGGGCATAGGGAGGAAAACAGCTATGGCTAGAATGAAATTCCTTTGTGATGCCGAACGCTGCATCGAATGCAATGCCTGCGTCACCGCTTGCAAGAACGAGCATGAGGTGCCGTGGGGTGTGAACCGCCGCCGTGTGGTCACCATCAATGACGGCAAGCCTGGTGAACGGTCGATTTCTGTTGCCTGCATGCATTGCTCGGATGCCCCTTGCAGGGCGGTGTGTCCGGTGGATTGTTTCTACGACACCGAAGAAGGTGTGGTGCTGCATTCCAAGGACCTGTGCATCGGTTGCGGTTACTGCTTCTATGCGTGCCCGTTCGGCGCGCCGCAGTTCCCGCAGGCATCGAATTTTGGTTCGCGCGGCAAGATGGACAAGTGCACTTTCTGTGCCGGTGGTCCGGAGGAAGACAATTCCGCTGCCGAGTTCCAGAAATACGGCCGCAACCGTCTTGCCGAAGGCAAGCTGCCGCTCTGCGCCGAAATGTGCTCGACCAAGGCACTGCTTGCCGGTGACGGCGATGTGGTGTCCGCGGTCTATCGTGAGCGCGTCGTTTCCCGCGGCTTCGGCGCCGGCGCCTGGGGCTGGGGAACAGCCTATGGTTCCAAGACCGGCGGTTAAGGCCTGTCGCGCTTTTCCGGACGGAGGCGTGATCAACTGACCTGGGAAAAGGCGGCCACCTGCATGTGGTCGCCTTTTCCGTCTACGGGTGGCGCCTGTGTTGCTGAAACAGTGCGCCGCCACGGAATTCTGGCTGGAGAAAGACCATGACTGTCATCCACACGGCGAAACGAGCGTCCGTTGCAAAGATGCTGGCCGTTGCTGTTCTGTTTGCCGGAGCACTGTTGCTGCAAACGCCCGCTGTGCAGGCGCAGGCCACCGGGACGGACAAACCGGTCGCCGGTGCAACACCGGGCGGCACGGACAGCGGTTCGTCATCCGATGCTGAGATTTGGCGTCAGATACGCAGCGGTGTACCGGGAACCGTTGCAGGCCAGGACAAGTTCGGCGGCATGATGATCCATTCGGCCGGCCAGGATTGGCGACTGATGCGCAATGGTCCGCTGCCGATGTATTCTGCCTGGGCCATCCTCGGTATCCTGCTGCTGTTGGCGGTGTTTTTTGCTCTTCGTGGCCGCATCAGGATTTCAAATGGAGCATCGGGCCACACCATCAAGCGGTTTTCGCTGATCGAGCGAACCGGTCACTGGCTGCTTGCTTCAAGTTTCATCATCCTGGCGCTGACGGGATTGAACCTGCTGTTCGGCCGCCGCCTGCTGATCCCGCTGATCGGCAAGGATGCCTTTGCCAGCATCACCATATACGGCAAGTTCGTTCATAATTACGTGGCGTTCGCCTTCATG
>JAJFHT010000245.1 GCA_021775495.1 Hyphomicrobiales bacterium
CGATGCCGAGCGCGCCGAGGGCGCTGAGAGATGTGACAAATCCGGCAAACACTTTCAGCGTGATATGGCCTGCAAGCATGTTCGCGAACAGGCGAACCGACAGGCTGATCGGACGGGAAAGAAAGGAGATGACCTCGATCAGCACCACCAGCGGCACCAATGGCCCAGGAATACCTTCCGGGACAAACAGCTTCAGAAAGCCAAGCCCGTGTTTCATGAAGCCGTAGACGACAACCGTTCCGATCACCAGCATCGCCAGTGCGAAGGTTACGATGATGTGGCTGGTAACGGTGAAGAAATAGGGAAACATGCCAAGCAGATTGGCAACCAAAACGAACATGAATAGTGAGAACACGAACGGAAAGAACCGCATGCCTTGTGTGCCGGCGGCATCACGCAGCATTGAAGCGATGAACTCGTAGGCCATTTCCGAAATCGACTGCATCCGGCTCGGAACAAGTCCCCGGCTCGACGTGGTCAGAAACAGAAAGGCGCCGGCAGCCGCCACGGTCGCTACCATGAAGGCAGAAGAATTGGTGAACGAGAAATCAAGTCCACCGATTTCGATCGGTATCCAGTTTGAAATCTGAAACTGGTGAATCGGATCGTTGGCCACCCTGTCACCCTCATTGGCTGCGCCGCGCATGCGGCATGAATTCAATCTTTCGGATCTTCACCGCCGCTATTCGGCGAATTCGATCCAACATCGGCCATCAGTCCGGCAGAGCGCAGGACGTTCAGCACACCGGCGACAAATCCCAGGAGCAGAAAAACAATCAGTCCCCATGGCGATGTGCCAGCAAAACGATCGATCAACCAGCCGATGCCTGCGCCCACCAGAATTCCAGCAATGAATTCGCTGGACAGTCTGAGAGCATTGGCAAATCCGGATGCATCTCCCGATCGCCCCTCATTCTCCTTACCCGATTCCCCGCCACGTTTGGCGGAAAGAGCGGTTTCAAGCTTGCGTCGCCGGCCCTCCAGACCATCACCGGAGTTCACGCCGCTTCCTGCCTTACCGGCCTCAGAAGTTTCGGTACTGTCCGGTCGATCAGAGCCGGTCACCGCGACCTCCTTACCACCTTTCGGCGGGGCAAATACCGCTCGCTTCAAAGTCGCGCGCACCATAGTTAGGCCACCCGCCTCAGTCAAGCCGGGTCAGGTGATCCCACCACAGGTAATTATATGTTATTTTTCAATAGGTTAGTCTGGTGCGACAAACCGTCCAGCAAGTGCCGGAAACGGCAATCGCTGATTCTCCGGCATTGCGTCTTTGTCAGCAGCAGGGCGCGGCCGTTACGACCAGCCGCCACCATAGGTGCGGTAGAAGATATGCCGGCCGATGCGGTTCATGCGTTTCATGGTCCGAGCCCAGTTCGGCCGGACATAGTTGGCATGGTAATGCGTCGACGAACCGACCTCCGGAATCCAGATCTTTCCGGCGGTCACCGCCAGCGCGACGTCTTCCGCCATATCCCAGTGAGCACGGCTCTTCACACGGTCCCGTATGCCATCGCAGGCGAAGGAAAACTGGCAGCGATTGCGCCAATGGTCGTTCTGGTAGACGACGCCACATATCGTCTTGGGGTATTTCGGATTGCGAACCCGGTTGAGAATGACCTGACCGACTGCTGCCTGGCCCTTGATCGGTTCACCCCGCGCTTCAAAATAGATACCGGCCGCCAGGCATCGCTGTGCGTCCTTGGAAAAGGCCTTGGCCGGAACCGGACGGCGTGCCCAATGGTGATCATCTGCGGCAACAGGTGGAATGAAGCGCCCTTCATCAGGACCTTTTTCGGCTCGTATCAGGCTGGCGAAGGGCGATGCCTTGGCATAGTCCGGCTCTTTCGGCGCATAGGCGGTGGCCAGAACGTCATGGCTGTCATTGGTAAAGAGCGAAGCCAGCATCTTGGGGACGTTTGGCTGCGGCCGCTTCTTCCTTTTGACGTGAAACGCCGCGGCGATCTGAAATTCCTGGCCCATGATCTCGGGCTTGATGAAAGCCATTTTGAGATTCGAATTGTCACTGTGGCGGATCAGCGAACTCGAACGCTCAAGAACCGATCCGGCGGTAAACGACTTCGGCGGCGCAAGCGGTGCGATCTTGACGACACGGCCGCGCTTTTCGCTTCGGTTGACGCGATCCTCATCCGGCGCGGCATCGATCATGGGCTCGCCGCGGAATGCGACGGCTCCGATACCGGCGGCCTTGATCCCCGCGCCGGAAATCGATCCGGTCGTCAGGCGATCGTCGACAAACGCCATTTCGGCTTTGTGCACAGAACCGGCGACAGATTTTTCAAGCACAGAGTTCCAGCGCGCGCTGTTCGATTCGGCACCCGAAATAAGGCTTGCCATATCCTGATAGGCCAGGCTTGTCGGCGAAAACATCCAGATCGCACATCCAAGGACGATCGGTGTGGCAAACGACTGCAGGCGATGTGACAGCAGATTGTTCTGCTTGGGAACTGCACCGGACAAAGGGGGACTCCGAAAACGCAACACAACTATGTTGCATAAAACTTGAAGCATTAACCTTGCTGTAGCGTTAACGCAGGCAAAATGGCCAGAATCCGGCGCATTAGGCAGTATGTCGGAGTTGCGACAACCTGTCACGCCGGCGAAACTTGGTTAATACCTGTCACCGGCGTTTGCGTGCCTTGCCGGCATACGGATTGTCCCCCGCCCGCATCGCAAGGCGGATTGGAACACCGGACAGATCGAATTCGCTTCGCAAACCATTGATCAAGTAGCGCACATAGGATTGCGGCATCGCATCCGGCCGCGAGCAGGACACCACAAATCCCGGCGGACGCGTCTTGATCTGGGTGATGTACTTGACCTTGAGGCGGCGCCCCGCAACGGCCGGCGGCGGGTGCCGCGTCTGCACATGCTCAAGCCAGCGGTTGAGCCGCCCGGTGGACACACGCTGATTCCAGACGCGATGGGTTTCCGTTACCGCTTCCATCAGCCGGTCGAAACCCTTTTCCATGACGGCCGAAATCGGCACGGCCCGAAGCCCACGCACCTGTGGCAGCAGCCGTGCCGTCTTTTCGCGCAAATCCGCCAGTGCCTCATTCGGATCCTCGACAAGATCCCATTTGTTGAAAGCGATGACCGGTGCCCGGCCCTCACGGACGATCAGATCGATGATCTGAAGATCCTGCTTTTCGAATGGTATCGTCGCATCAAGCAGGATGATCACCACTTCGGCAAAGCGGATGGCGCGCAATCCATCCGCTACGGACAGCTTTTCCAGCTTTTCCTGCACCCGCGCCTTGCGGCGCATGCCGGCGGTATCGAACAGCTTGATCTTACGGCCGCGCCAGTCCCACTCGACGGAAATGGAATCGCGGGTGATACCGGCTTCCGGTCCGGTCAGCAGCCGGTCTTCGCCGATCAGCGCGTTGATCAGCGTCGACTTGCCGGCATTCGGCCGCCCGACCACGGCAATGCGAAGCGGCTTGCTGTCATCATATGGCGGGATGACTTCACTGTCGGGATCGTCGATGTCCTCACCGGCCAGCGGCAGGTCGAGATCTTCGAACTCGGCTTCCGTTTCAAACGCCCTGTCTTCGCCGATCGCCGCTATGATGGCCTCGCGCAGATCGGGCAAGCCCTCGCCATGTTCGGCGGATATCGGGATCGGCTCGCCCAGTCCGACTTCCCAGGCTTCCAGCATGCCGGCACGCCCGCTGCGGGCCTCGGCCTTGTTGGCCACCAGCACGACGGGTTTGGAGGATCGGCGCACAATATCGGCAAAAGCCGTGTCCGTCGGTGTCATTCCTGCCTTGGCATCGACGACGAACAGGACAAGATCGGCGTCGCGAACCGCGCGTTCGGTCTGTTCGCGCATGCGGCCTTCAAGTGTTTCGGAATCGCTCTCTTCGAAACCGGCCGTATCGATCGCCTGGAATTTGAGGTCATACAGCCGCGCCTCGTGCACCCGTCGGTCGCGAGTGACGCCGGGCGTGTCATCCACAAGCGCAAGCTTGCGGCCGACAAGACGATTGAAAATCGTCGATTTACCGACATTGGGCCGGCCGACAATTGCAACGGTGAACGGCATTGTCGGCGATCAGGACGATGCGCCGGAGCCGCGGATCAGTTCGGCCATGACCGACGCGCGCTGGCGCAGATTGCGCGGCGCTTCACTGTCGCCGTCGATCTGCTCGAACAGTTTAAGCGCATCCTCGAACTTGCCTTCCTTCCAGGCGGCAAGACCCAGGGCCTCGCGGGCGGAATGGCGCAATGCGTTTCCGTCGACCGCCAGCACTTCCGCGCGGGCAGCCACATCGGAATAGCTGCCGGTATCGACCAGTAGCAGTGCAGCGCGCAGGCGGGCCATGTCGCGAATGGCCTCGGCAATGGAACCGTCCGCCGAAACAGCATCGAATTCAGTGACCGCAGCTTCAAGGTCGCCCTTTTCGGCCAGCACGGTCGCAGCGCGCATGCGCGCCAGCAAAGGATAAGAGCCGTAGCCGTCTTCCTGCAAGGCGTCCAACGCCTTCAACGCTTCGTCGCTTTTACCCTCATTGGCGAGCGTCAGCGCTTGCAGGAATGCATCACCGGAACTGTTTGCCCGCGTTTCGTTCCAGTAGTCGTAGGCCCGAAACGCAGCAGTTCCGAGCACAACCAGAACGGCAGCCGTTATCAGCCAGACGCCATAGCGCCGCCACAGCGCGTTGAACTTGTCCTTGCGGAGTTCCTCATCTACTTCGCGAATAAAGCTGTCGTCTGACATTAAAACGGGCTCATGCTGTCAAGAGGGTTCAAGTGGCGCGTTTTAGCCGATTTTACCGCACTTGTAAGGGGTCACTCAGATTTATTTGCCGGCCGGGATATCGGGTTCGGCGCCTGGCCTTCCGATCGTTCACGCAACAGCGATCGGCGCGGCGCCAAACAACCAGACATGCAGGCCACCGACCAACACGGCATAAAGCACGAGCCCGACGACAATTGCGATGATATCGTTTCGCACCGGACCGGTTTTTGCCGGCTCGGCCGTGCCGGCACGCTCACGCCGGCGAACCGATATGAGATCAAGCACCGCCCAGACCAAAAACGTACCGAACAGCAGAAGCGATGCGGCATCGCCATTGGCCAGCAGGTGGGCAACGGCCCAGATCTTCACCGCCAGCAGCATCGGATGTCCGACCATTGCCTTGATACGTCCTGCCGGAACCTGCGAGACCATAAGGAATATGAGCGAAAACAGCATCAACAGAGCTGTAACGTGCTTCATCCAGACCGGTGGTTCATAGAGGTCGGCTGCGTTAGGCCAGGCCAGCGCATAACCCCAGATGAGGAGAACGAACCCGGCCAGCGAAACAATTGTATAAAGCCCCTTCCAGCGGCCCTCACCCCATTGCTGCAGTTTCTGCTCGCGCCAGGCCGGCGCAAAAATCCGCACAGAATGTATACCCAGAAACAGTACCAGTCCGAGGACGAGAACGGCCATGTCTTTCTCCTTTGATCATTGGGCAGAAAGCAAATTCAATCACCGAAGCATCGTTTCAAAACCGCCCTCAATGGCTTAATCTCGGTGCATGACAGTTGATTTGCAAGTGGCGCGCCGGCGCTTGGTGGAACGAAAATCGGAACTGGAGTCACTTTCCGAGCTTGCCGAAGGCGCGCGCAAGCCGGTCGAACTCGACCAGCAGGCGGTCGGGCGGCTGTCGCGCATGGACGCCATGCAGCAGCAGGCGATGGCCCAGGCAACCGAGCGCGCACGGCAACGCGATCTGCTGCGCATCGAAATGGCTGAGCGACGGATTGCCGATGAATCCTACGGATATTGCGAAGAGTGTGATGGCGAAATTCCTGAAGGACGATTGAAAATCGACCCGATGGCTGAGCGTTGCGTCAATTGTGCAGGCGGTTAGGACGTTTTTTACGCCGATTGCTTAAAATTTGAATTTCCCGTTTTTGGTTGATCCGGTAGGGAGCGCCGTTCGACCTTCAGCACGAAAGCGTTTTGACAAGATGGTATTGCGTATCCTTGCCTGCGCCCTTGCGTCGATTGGTTTGCTCCTTCCGGCTTTTGCAGACCCGCCACAGCGCCCCGTGCAATATGTTGTGATCTCCTTTGACGGAGCACATGATCTGCGGCAATGGAGCCGCAGCCGCGAACTCGCCCGGGCAACCGGAGCACGTTTCACCTATTTCCTGTCCTGCACTTTTCTGCTGTCTCGCAAAACGCGCCGAACCTACCGGCCGCCGGGACGTGGTCCGGGACAATCCAATGTCGGATTTGCGGCGAGTTCTAAAGAAGTCGCCGGCCGACTGAGGCATATCTGGTCCGCCCGAAGCGAAGGCCACGAAATCGCCAGCCATGGCTGTGGGCATTTTGATGGAAAGTCCTGGGATCGAACCGACTGGGTATCCGAATTCGATCAGTTTTCCAACATTTTGAGAACGGCATGGAAAATCCATGGACTGGAAAACGAACCCGCAGGATGGAAATCATTCGCCGCGTCTGAAATCAAGGGATTTCGCGCGCCGTACCTGTCAACCGGGCCTGCCCTTTATTCAGCGCTCAGCGGTTCGGGATTTCGCTACGACGCCAGTTCCGTGTCGCGCGACGTCGAACCTGCCAGGACGAAACACGACCTGCACAGATTTTCATTGCCGATGATTCCCGAAGGGCCGTCCGGGCGCCGGATCATCGCGATGGATTACAATCTTTACGTTCGTCATTCCGCCGCCATCGAACGCCCCAAAAGCGGACACCTGTTCGAAGCCCGCACGCACAAAGCCTTTCGCAATGCCTTCGACCGGCAATACCGCGGCAACCGCATCCCGCTGCAGTTCGGCTATCATTTCACGCTGATGAACGGCGGCGCCTATTGGCGGGCGCTGGAGCGGTTCGCGGCTGATGTCTGCGGTCTGAAAGATGTTCAATGTGTTAGCTATCGCGAACTGCTTGAACGCCTGTCATCCGGCCACGGCAACAGCGCCAGTTAAGAATCCAGCCTCTTTCGGATTTACCCCCGCGCACCGACGTTGGCTAGGCGATTTCACGCTGCTGGTCTTGGCCGGCATTCCAGGTCAAAATTGCACAGCCGAGCAACATCAACGCAGCCCCGAGGCTGGGTAGGAAGAAGCTTCCAGTCCAGTCCGCCGTATAACCGGCAAATATCGGGCCCAGGATCTGTCCGGTCCCGAAAGCCGCGGTCATCAGGGCGAATGTTCGCCGCAGGGCCTTCTCGGCCAGTTGCCTGCCGGCCTGCAAACCAAAGGCCGTGACGGCGACAAATGTCACTCCCAACAGAACCGCTCCGATCATCGGCCCCAGATATCCCCCCAGGCTGACGCTGGCGACCACTCCGACGGCCTCCACCAGACAGCCGGCCACCACAGCGGCAATCAGCCCATATCGCCGGACGAAGCGGCCCCATATGAAAACCGACGGCCAAGCCGCCAGTCCCGTCGCAAGCCAGACGGCGGATTCAAACAGCGGATCGCCGCCGCCCTGCCGGACGATGGCAACCAGAAAGGTCGCGGTGACAATATAGCCGAAACCGAACATGCCGTAGGCCAGAATAATCTTGCGCAACGCTCTGCTTTTCGGCAGCGCCGGCTCACGGGTCACGGGGCCAGCAAGTTCCGGCCCCTTGTCGACAAGCAGAAACGTCACGGCAAACCCGACAGCAGATATCGCCGCGGCTCCGATCCAGCCAGCGCGCCAGCCGGCATCCATCATCGCCAGGGCTCCGGTCATCACCGATGAGACGGCAATACCCATGCCGACTCCGCCGAAGTGCACTGCCTGCAGGTCGTTGCGGCCCGCAGCAAGAAGCCGTGGGAACACGATCATCGACAGGAATATCATCATGAAGGCGCTTGCCCAGCCGGCCAGAAACCGGATGACCGCGAAGGCCATCACACTGTCGGTCAGCGCCATCAGCGCTGCGAACAGCGCCGAACTCCCGAGACCGAGCAACATCATCGGCCGCTCCCGGCCCTCGGCCCAGCCGCCAGCGGCGGCGATCGCGCCGAGCAGGTAGCCGAGATAGTTTGCCGAGGCGATGAGACCGGCATCCGACGCCGACAGTCCCAGACCAGCCATCATGCCGGGCAGGATCGGCGTATAGACAAAACGGCCGATACCCATTGCGGCGGCCATGCCGATCATGCCGCCAATGGCGTAGCGATAAGGCGAATTCTGATTCATCCGCGCGACATTATCCACCGTCGAACGACACGCAACCTGATTCCGGACGGTTCAATTTTTTTGACCGGCCGCCTAACTCAGTTCCCCTACCAGGCGTTGCCATTCCTCACCAATGTCGGAACCGGTTCGCTGTCCGCCGGCCCGCCGGTACCAGTAGTCAGCATTGGCCAGGTCGCCCTCGATCCAGTGCGCCAGTCCGTGGACAAGATCATAGGCGGGCGTGCCCTCCGCCGTTTGACAGATCTCATGCGCCCTGTCCCATTCGGTACCAATCTCGAGCCCGCCCTTCTTCAACCACCAAAGGGCCCTGAGCGGTTCAGGCAACTCATCCGGTGCATCGGGTTCATTCAAACGCGAAGTTAAATGATCGATCATTGCAACGCTCCTTAATTGGATCTGTTTTGGGCGCACATGAAGTAACAAACGGCATATTCGCTTCTGTTCAGAAAAACCGCGGACCGGGGGCCGCTTCCCGGCCTTTGAACCGGGTAGCGTCGATCAACCCCATGGCAATGCTTCGGGTGGCAGCCTGAGCGCGGCGGGTTGTACCGAGTTTTCTGTATGCATTCGTCAGATGAAACCGGACAGTCCGCTCTGAGATGGCAAGATGCGCAGATATCTCCTGATTGGTCATCCCTTCAGCGCATTGAAATAAGATATTCTGCTCCCGGCGTGTCAGTTTAATTTGTTTGTTTGGCCTCGGGCTGAATCCCAGGTCCTCGGCGGCCGCCATCAGGTGCATGGCGATAAAATTCAGGTAAGCCGCCTCATTTTCGACGATGGCATTGAAATCAACGCAGGCTTTGCCTGCCCAGAATCCGACGCCGCGGGCGAAACCGGTCGT
>JAJFHT010000246.1 GCA_021775495.1 Hyphomicrobiales bacterium
GTCCCGTTCATGCAGTAGCGCAGGCCTGTCGGCTGAGGCCCGTCGTTGAAAACATGCCCGAGATGGGCATCGCAATCCGCACACCGCACTTCGGTTCGAACCATGAACAGCGAACGATCCTTGTGTTCCAACACCGCATCGTCATCGATCGGGGCATGGTAACTCGGCCATCCTGTCCCGGAATCGAACTTGGTCTCGGAACGGAACAGCTCCTTGTTGCAGCACACACAACGGTAGAGACCGGGCGATTTGGTGTCCCAGTTCGGGCCGGTAAAGGCGCGCTCCGTGCCGTGTTTGCGGGTGACATGATATTGCTCCGGTGTGAGCTGCTCGCGCCATTGCTCTTCGGATTTGACCACTTTCGGCTCTTTGATTTCCGGCATCTTCGTTCTCCCAATCATTTGCATCATATAATGTGCCAATCCGCTTCGTGAAAGACCGTTGATGAACACGGGTTCGTGCAGTGTGGGAACTGTTGGCTGTTGACGTTTTTTGCCCGCACTTGCCGGGGATAGGCACAGCCGCTATGTCAGGTTGTGATTGAATTGGCCGGACGGATTTCCTGAGGCCTCAAGTGCCCCGAGGGAGGCCGAATGGAAACCAGCGCGCAGGTCCTGACATTTGTCGCGCTTCTATTGCCGTTTGCCGCCGCACTTGCTGCTCCGGTTCTGACCCGGATTCTCAAGCACAATGCGGCCTGGATCCTGGCGCTGGCGCCACTCTGGATATTCTTTCATTTTGCCGGATTTCTTGAACAGGTCGCCGACGGTGGAGCGGTTACCGGCGGGTTTCGCTGGATTCCCAGTTTCAACGTCAATTTCTCGTGGTTTCTGGATGGGCTTTCACTGACGTTTGCGCTGCTGATTTCGGGGATCGGCACCTTTATCATTCTATATTCCGGCGGGTATCTGAAGGGGCATCCGCAGCTTGGACGGTTTTTCTCGTTCATGTTGATGTTCATGGGTGCCATGCAGGGCCTTGTGGTCTCCGATTCCTTCATGATGCTGTTCGTCTTCTGGGAACTGACCTCCATTACGTCCTTCCTGCTGATCGGATTTGACCATGGCCGGGAAGCGTCGCGTCGTGCCGCGCTTCAGGCGCTCGTGGTCACCGGACTTGGCGGATTATCCCTGCTCGCCGGTTTACTGGTGCTGTGGAACATGACCGGAGCAAGCGAGCTCTCGCTGCTGCTTCGGACCGGTGACGCTGTGCGTGACAGCCCGTTTTACCTTGCTGCACTGCTGCTTGTTCTGGGTGGTGCCTTTACCAAGTCGGCACAGTTCCCGCTGCATTTCTGGTTGCCCAATGCAATGGAGGCGCCAACGCCGGTATCGGCCTACCTGCATTCCGCGACCATGGTCAAAGCAGGCGTCTATCTGCTGATGCGGCTGAATCCGGTGATGGGCGAAACGGACCTATGGGAAACGATCTTGCCGGCTTTTGGCGGGACGACGCTGATTGTCGGAACATTGCTTGCCGTCCGGCAATCGGATCTCAAATTGATGCTGGCCTACACCACCGTTGCCTCTCTCGGACTGCTCGTGATGTTAACCGGCATCGGTTCGGACAAGGCGGTTGAGGCTGCTGTGCTCTATCTGATCGCGCACTCCCTGTTCAAGGGCGCCTTGTTCATGGTGGCCGGGCTGATCGATCATGAGACCGGAACCCGTGACATTACCCGGTTGGGCGGACTGCGTGATGCGATGCCGGTCACCTTCGCCGCTGCATTGCTGGCAGGGTTTTCGATGGGTGGTTTTCCGCCGTTCTTCGGCTTCCTGGCAAAAGAAGAGATTTACGCGGCGCTCGGCTTTGCCAGTCCTTGGCTGGCGGTCCTCACGCTGGTCGCCATCATCGGCAACGCCCTGATGTTGATCATCGGCCTCGCCATCGCGCTCAAACCGTTTATGGGGCACGAACGCAAAACACCCAAGGAAGCGCACGAGGGGCCGCCCCTGTTGTGGATCGGTCCGCTGGCTCTGGCCGTCACCGGCGTGGTCTCCGCTCTGTTTGCCGGGACCAGCCACCACTATTTTTCGAGCCCGATGGCCAGCGCGGTCGCCGGAAACTCAGTTGACGTGCACATCAATCTGATCCCGCATCTGGGTCTGCCGCTATTTCTGTCGGTGGTAACCATCGCCGCCGGTCTGTTTTTCTACGGTTTTCTCGACCGGGCCCGGTTTGTCGTCGGCCTCCTGCTTCAGGTAATCGGCTGGGGCCCCGATCGTGGCTTTGACCAGATCATCCGCGCAATTTTGCGAGTGTCCTTTTTTGTCACCGGGCTGATCCAGACAGGTCGATTGGCCGGATATATGACATTGACCTTCATTGTCGTTGCCATGGCGCTGTTGGTTCCGATGATCGTTTACGACGAATTGCCGGCCATACCGGAGTTCCCCAGCCTGTTTTTTTATGAGTGGACTGTGATCCTGATAGCGGTCGCCGGACTGGCGGCGGTCGTTTTCGCAAACAACCGGCTGACCGCCATCGTCTCCCTGGGCATACAGGGCTTTGCGGTCGCGCTGCTGTTCATGCTGTTCGGAGCGCCCGATCTGTCGTTTACGCAGTTCATGGTGGAAACCCTGTCGGTCGTCATTCTTGCTCTGGCCATGACCCGATTGCGGCTGTCACCGACCGATCATCGACCAGCCTTGCAGTCGGCTGCTGACCTGATGGTTTCCAGCCTTTGCGGATTGGGATTTGCCCTTGTTCTGCTGAAGGTCACGCAACTCTCATTCGACGATACGCTTACTCAGTTCTTCAATGCCAATTCCCGTATCGTCGCGCATGGGCGCAACATCGTGAATGTCATTCTTGTTGATTTCCGCGGCCTCGATACGCTCGGTGAAATAGCGGTCGTGATGGTTGCGGGGCTTGCCATCCTGGCGCTGATTCGAATCCGCGTCCGGCGCGCGGTCGGCGACAATGTACCGGGCGAGGGGATGTGACATGCGTACAGTGATTTTCCGCACGGTTGCACCCTATCTGACCAGCCTCATGGTGCTGTTTTCAATTTTCGTATTGTTGCGCGGGCACAATGAACCGGGCGGCGGGTTCATCGGCGGACTGATCGCGGCGTCGGCATTTGCGGTTTATGGCATAGCCTGCGGCGTCTCGCCGGTGCGGCGGGCTATGTATTTCCATCCAATGGCGCTGTCCGGTTTCGGCCTGCTGCTAGCAACCCTGTCCGGTCTGCTATCCCTGTTTTTCGACGTGCCATTCCTGACCGGCCTGTGGACATCGCCGCACCTGTTCGGCGTCGAACTGGATCTCTCAACTCCGCTGTTTTTCGACATCGGGGTCTATTTCGTCGTAGTCGGCTCCATAACATCGGTTGCGCTGGCCCTTGAAGAAAGAGAGAAAAGCTGATGGAGACAGCGCTGTCGGCCCTTGTCGGCGTGTTTTTCGCGGTATCGATCTACCTGATGCTGTCGAAACACATGATCCGGATTCTTCTCGGCGTTGCCATTCTCGGCAACGGCGTCAATCTGCTGATCTTCACCGCCGGCAGGCTGGTGCGCGACGTCCCACCGATTATTCCGCTCGATCTGAATGTGCCGCAGGCCGGAATCGCAAATCCGTTGCCGCAGGCCCTGGTGTTGACGGCGATCGTCATCGCATTTGCCTTTTTCGCTTTTCTGCTGGTGCTGACCTACCGCGCCTATCAGACACTGGGCACCGACGACACGGAACACATGCGTGTCGCAGAACCCGAGGGCGAAAGCCCGCCACCAATGAGTTACTGAGGGCTCGATGGCTGGAACTTCGGAAAAGAACGTCGATCTGACTGGAATCATGATCAGTACACCGACCGAACCCGGTGACTGGCTGATCATTGCTCCAATGGTCATATGCCTCGGATTCGGAGCGTCGCTTTTGATGTTCCGCAAGGAAACCGGCCAGCACGCCATCGTTGCCATGTTTGCACTCGGTCTGCTGGTTCTGAGCGATATTGCCCTGTTGATGCGGGTGCTCGAAAAGGGCGTCATATCGATGACGATGGGGCGCTGGTTACCGCCATTCGGCATTTCGTTCACCGTGGATGCTCTGGGGGCAACGCTCGCGCTGACATCGGCCGTCGTGGCTTTCATTGTCGCCGGTTACGCCGTCGGAAGTGCCGGTACGAGCCAGCGGCGATACGGTTTTTTTCCGTTTCTGCTCCTGCTCATGGCAGGTGTCAGCGGTTCCTTTCTGACCGGTGACATCTTCAACCTCTATGTCTGGTTCGAGGTGTTGCTGATTGCCTCCTTTGGATTGCTGATTCTGGGATCCGAGAAATCGCAACTTGATGGCGCGACCAAATACGCTTTCCCAAATCTGGTGGCCACAACGCTTTTTCTGGTCGCCACCGGATATCTTTACGGAACATTCGGCACACTCAATATGGCTGATATCGCCCGCAAGGCAGCCGGTTTGCGTGATACCGGACCGTTGATGACCCTGGCTGTGCTGTATTTGTTTGCGTTCGGAATGAAAGCTGCTGCATTTCCCGTTAATTTCTGGCTGCCGGCATCTTATCACACCCCGCGAATTGTCGTTTCTGCGCTGTTTGCGGGGTTGCTGACAAAGGTCGGTGTCTATGCGCTTTTGCGGACCCAACTGACTTTGTTTTCAGCCGAACGCGCAGTGCTCGGTGAACTCATCGCCTGGGTGGCTGCCGCAACCATGATATTCGGCGTTCTTGGAGCCTTGGCCCAGTCCGATATAAGGCGGTTGTTCGGGTTCGTTGTGGTGTCGGGTATCGGAACCATGATGGCGGGACTGGCACTCGGCAGTCCGCTTGGGCTTTCCGGGACGATCGTTTACGCCGTTCACTCGATGATTGTGATGACGGCGCTATATCTTCTGGCGGGCATGATTTACGAAAGGGCAGGGAGCTTCTCCCTGCATTCGCTTTCGGGGCTCTACGCCAGCCATCCGTTATTGGCGGCCTTCGCCCTTGTGCTGGTTCTGGCGGCCGCCGGCCTGCCGCCTTTCTCGGGGCTGTGGCCGAAAGCTTTTCTGGTCAAGGCGGCAATAGATGTCGGCGCATGGTGGTTGGCCTTTGCCATACTGTTGACCGCCCTGCTTACGACAATCGCGCTTGGCCGGGTTTTTGCCCTGGCGTTCTGGCGTGGTCCGACAGGTGAAACAGGTTCTGCCCAGCCGGAACTCTCGACCCACCCGGCGCTCGCCTATGGTGCACTGTTTGCGTTGACGACCCCGGTTGTGATTTTTGGTGTTTATCCTGAACCGCTGGTACAGGTTGCCGGTTCAGCGGCATGGAGCCTGCTGAACGGCTCGGAATATATCGGTGCGGTCTTTCCAAGCGGGAGCGGACAATGACGCTGTTTCTGATCAATGTGCTTTTGGCGCTTGCCTGGGCGGCGGTATCCGGATCGTTTTCGCCTCACAACATCGTTTTCGGATTCGTGCTTGGCATTGCGGCACTTTCCCTGATCAGAGAACAAGTTGGATCGGTTGGTTATTTCGGCCGGGCACGCCGTGTCGTGTCCTTGGCACTGCTGTTCGTCTACGAACTTATTCTGTCAGCCTGGCGTGTGACCGTCCTGGTGCTGTCGCCCAACATGAAGCTGAAACCCGGGATATTTGCCTATCCGCTCAAGGTTGACCGTGACTTCGAAATCACCTTGTTGGCTAATCTGATCACGCTGACACCCGGAACATTGTCGGTGGACGTCTCGGAAGACCGGCGGTTTCTCTATGTTCATGCCATTGATTGCTCTGATCCGGCGCAGACACGCCGCGAGATCGCTGATGGATTCGAGCGCAAGATCATGGAGGCGTTTCGATGATGGATGGCGAATTGTTTCTGCAATGGGCCGTACTTGTTGCACTGGCGCTTCTCAGCCTGTCCTTCATCTTAACCGTGGTGAGGGTCGTTCTTGGTCCGACCTTGCCCGACCGGATTCTTGGACTTGATGTGCTGGTTGCAGCGGCCATCGGTTTCATCGCCGTACAGGGCATCAAGACCGGATACACACTCTATCTCGATATTGCCATAGCCCTTGGGCTAGTCGGTTTTCTTGCCACAGTCGCCTTTGCCAGATTTGTATTGACCCGCGGCAAAACCGAGCGTGACGCCAAGCCTGTCCAGGAATCCGGTAAACGCGAGGAACCGTCATGATCGATGCTTTGCAGAATTATCTGGCCGGAATCCTGATTGTCGTTGGCGCGGCCTTCACACTGGTGGCCTCGATAGGCATTCTTCGCCTGCCGGATGTGTATTCGCGCATGCACTCCGCATCCAAGGTTGGAACGCTTGGATCTGGCGCAATGCTTATTGCCCTCGCGGTGATTGCCGCAGATGTTGCGACAACGACCCGCGCGCTGGCTGGCGTAGTGTTCTTTCTCCTGACGGCGCCGATTTCGGCCCATCTGCTTGCCAAGGCTGCCTATACGGTCGGTTATCCGCTCTGGGGCAAGTCCGTTCTGGATGAAATGCCGAAGGATCGGCCGGCTCAGGATCTCTGAAGCTCAACTTCGAATTAATCGGTTTTCAGCCCTTGATGTACCCGGTGACACATTGATCCGGGAGATCATAAGAACTGACAGCCGGCGAAATTGTTTGCTTTGCCGAAATTGATACATGGTATCGAGAAATTGTTATGAATATTACAGATTATCATAAAGCATGAATTGACTTGTAAAACTATTAAAGCGATACAGCCTCCGCGCCGCACGAATCGAAAGAAGTGTTTTGTGCGCTCGTGCATCTTTGAGAATGAAAAGTCATCGATGCGAACAAACCACGAAATCTGGGGCTTACCGACATGGATACTTCCGAAAGCGCGAATGTGAAAGACGATACGTTAATTGAACTGACTGCGGACGTTGTTGCAGCTTACGTTAGCAACAATTCTTTGCCAGTAGCTGATATCGCAACACTGATTTCCGACGTGCATGGTGCATTCGGCAGGGTGGAGAGCGCAGCGAACACAGCCCCGGCGGAACGGCCGAAACCGGCTGTGAATCCGAAAAAATCTGTTCACGATGACTACATTGTCTGTCTTGAGGACGGCAAGAAGTTCAAATCGCTGAAGCGGCACCTGATGAGCCATTACGGTCTGACGCCGGAACAGTACCGCGAAAAATGGGGCCTGGATGTAGCATATCCGATGGTTGCTCCGAACTACGCTGCGGCGCGCTCCAAGCTGGCCAAGAAAATGGGCCTCGGCCGCAAACGCAAGGCTGCCTGAGGATCAGGTCGTTGATGGCACTGGCGATTCCGCTAGGAATCGCCGTCATCGGTTCGACGGCGGTTTCGCCAAACCGCCGGGAAATCATTTCGCCAGTTGCAATCGCCGGGTAGAATTTCAGGCGACGCTTGATAGTGCGCTCTGTGCGTCGCGCTTGATGCGCGCCACCATGGAACGCAAGCCGTTGGCGCGTTGCGGTGTGAGATGCTCATCCAATCCAAGCGCCTTGAAGGTCTCTTCCGCGTCGGTGGAGATGATCTCCGAGGCCGTCCTGCCGGAATAGAGGGCAAGCATGATGGCAACGAGGCCGCGAACGATGTGCGCGTCGGAATCGCCGGCAAAGGTCATTACGGGATTGTCGCCTGAAGCAGTCTTTGTTTTCAGCCAGACCTGACTGACACATCCTTGCACCTTGTTTTCCGCAATGCGCTCGGAGTCCGGGAATTCAGCCAAATCTCGTCCAAGGTCAATGACGTATCGATATCGGTCTTCCCAATCTTCAAGATAGGAAAAGTCGTCGCTGATCGCCTCGAGTGTCGCTGTCATCGTGTCACCGTCGTTTGCGCCTTGCATATAGTCGCAAATCTGTCGCGGGTCACGAGTATAAGTTCAGTCCGCCTGTGGCACGCTACCCGTATGCACGGCTTCGTCGGGCTCGCCGTACTGATCGTCGAGAAACTCATAGGCGAACTTCGCGCCCTCACGCGCCCGCACGCCGATTGTCGTCATCGCCGCCTTGCCCGTCGCGCAGATCTCGGGTTTACGTTCGCATATGTCGGCAACATCACCAAGCGCTTCGCGCGCGGCGTAAAAAGCCTGCATGGGACTGACCGTTTCCACCTGGCGATCACTTCCTGCACCGCCGAATGGAA
>JAJFHT010000247.1 GCA_021775495.1 Hyphomicrobiales bacterium
GATGGGCGCTTATATCCTACGTCGCATCCTGTTGATGATCCCGACCCTGCTCGGCATCATGGCATTGTCTTTCGCGGTGATCCAGTTCGCACCGGGCGGACCGGTGGAACAGGTGATCGCCAACATCACCGGCCAGGGTGGCGGCGCGCTGGACCGTATCACCGGCGGCAGCGGCGATTTTGGCGGGCAGAACGAACAATCTTTAGGCGGTGGCGACGCCTCGTCGAAATACCGTGGCGCGCAGGGGCTCGATCCGGAATTCGTCGCGCAGTTGGAGAAGCAGTTCGGCTTCGACAAGCCGCCACTGGCGCGGTTCGGCAAGATGTTGTGGGACTATTCGCGCTTCCAGTTCGGCGAGAGTTATTTCCGCGACATTTCGGTGATCGACCTGATCCTTGAGAAGATGCCTGTCTCGGTCTCGCTAGGGCTGTGGATCATGTTGATCTCCTATGGCATCTCGATCCCGCTCGGGGTGCGCAAGGCGGTGAAAGACGGTTCCAGATTCGATGTCTGGACCAGCGGCGTCATCATCGTTGCCTATGCCATTCCGGGTTTCCTGTTTGCCATCCTGCTGATCGTATTGTTTGCCGGCGGCTCGTTTTTCGACTGGTTCCCGCTGCGCGGCCTGACATCGGAAAATTTCGACCAGTTGTCGCTGTTCGGCAAGATCGTCGACTATTTCTGGCATCTGGCGTTGCCGTTGACCGCGATGGTGTTGTCGGCTTTCGCGACAACGACATTGCTGACCAAGAATTCGTTCCTCGATGAAATCCGCAAGCAATATGTCGTCACCGCCCGGGCCAAGGGCCTGACCGACCGCCAGGTGCTCTACAAACACGTGTTCCGCAATGCGATGCTGATCATTATCGCCGGATTTCCGGGCGCCTTTATTTCCGCCTTTTTCACCGGGTCGCTGCTGATCGAGACGATCTTTTCGCTCGACGGTCTGGGCCTGCTCAGTTTTGAATCGGTGCTCAACCGGGACTATCCGGTGGTGTTTGCCACCCTCTACATATTTTCGCTGCTCGGCCTGGTGGTCAGTCTGATTTCCGACCTGACCTATACCTGGATCGATCCGCGCATCGATTTCGAGCGGAGGGACGTGTGATCATGGATGCCACCGCACCGCACGCGACAAGCTCAAGAGCGAAGAAACGCCCACGCGTATCGCCGCTCAACCTGCGCCGCTGGAACAATTTCAAAGCCAACCGGCGCGGTTTCTGGTCGTTGTGGATTTTCCTGTTCCTGTTCATTGGCTCGCTGTTTGCCGAGTTCATCGCCAATGACCGGCCGATCATGGTGTCCTATCAGGACGAAATCCTGTTCCCGGTGTTCATCGACTATCCGGAGGAAAAGTTCGGTGGATTCCTGGCCACAACCGACTATCGCGACCCGGTGATCCAGGAGGAGATCGAGGCCGAAGGCTGGATGCTGTGGCCACCGCTGCGATATTCCTATCGCACCGTCAACAATGAGATCCCGGAAGCCGCACCGGCAAAACCGTCCTGGATGTACACGCCCGAGCAACGCTGCGAACGTTATGACAATGGCGTCGATGACGCCAATTGCACACTTGGTAACTGGAACTGGCTGGGCACCGACGACCAGGCCCGCGACGTGCTGGCCCGGGTGATCTACGGGTTCCGGATATCGGTGCTGTTTGGCCTCGTCCTCACCGCGGCATCGGCGGTGATCGGCGTTTCGGCCGGCGCCACCCAGGGTTATTTCGGCGGCTGGACCGATCTGTTGTTTCAGCGCTTCATAGAAATCTGGACCTCGATCCCGGTGCTCTATCTGCTGCTGATCATCGCCGCGGTACTGCCGCCGGGATTCTGGATCCTGCTCGGCATCATGCTGCTGTTTTCCTGGGTCGGTTTTGTCGGTGTCGTCCGGGCAGAATTCCTGCGTGCGCGCAATTTCGAATATGTCAACGCGGCGCGGGCGCTTGGCGTTTCCAACCGGACCATCATGTTCCGCCATCTGCTGCCCAATGCGATGGTGGCGACGCTGACTTTCCTGCCATTCATTCTCAACGGATCGATCACCACTTTGACGTCGCTCGATTTCCTCGGCTTCGGGCTTCCGCCGGGCTCGCCGTCGCTGGGTGAATTGCTGGCGCAGGGCAAGAACAATCTTCAGGCGCCGTGGCTGGGCCTTTCGGGTTTTGTCGTGATCTCGCTGATGCTGTCGCTGCTGATCTTCGTCGGCGAAGCAACCCGCGACGCGTTCGACCCGAGAAAGACATTCGCATGAGCACTCCGCCCCTTTTGTCGGTCCGCGACCTGTCGGTTGCCTTTACCCAGGGCGGCGAAAGCAATCTGGCGCTCGACAGGATATCGTTCGACATTCACGAAGGCGAAACGGTGGCTCTGGTCGGTGAGTCCGGATCGGGCAAGTCTGTCTCCGCCCTGTCAGTGCTCAAACTGCTGCCCTATCCTGCCGCAAGCCACCCTTCCGGAGAAATCCTGTTCGACGGCGAGGACTTGCTGAACCAGAACGAAAATCAGTTGCGCAAGGTGCGCGGCAACGACATCACTATGATTTTCCAGGAGCCTATGACCTCGCTCAATCCGCTGCACGAGATCGAGCGGCAGATCGGTGAAATCCTGCGCTTGCACCAGGGTATGAGTGAGAAGGCCGCCCGTGAAAAAACCCTGGAACTGCTGCATCAGGTCGATATGCGCGAACCGGAAAAACGGCTCGGCGCCTATCCGCACCAGCTTTCCGGCGGCCAGCGGCAACGGGTGATGATCGCCATGGCGCTGGCCAACGCGCCAAAACTGCTGATCGCTGACGAACCGACCACGGCACTCGACGTCACCGTGCAGGCACAGATTCTGAAACTACTGGCTGATTTGAAATCGAAACGCGGCATGTCGATGCTGTTCATCACCCATGATCTCGGCATTGTGCGCAAGATCGCCGACCGGGTCTGCGTGATGACGAATGGCAAGATCGTCGAACACGGACCGACCGAAGAGCTGTT
Organism: Hyphomicrobiales bacterium; assembly: GCA_021775495.1. Classification (GTDB taxonomy): domain Bacteria; phylum Pseudomonadota; class Alphaproteobacteria; order Rhizobiales; family Rhizobiaceae; genus JAJFHT01. The sequence goes on from JAJFHT010000247.1 coordinate 2,987, forward strand.
CGGCGATCCGCAGCACGATTACACCAGGCACCTGCTGGCCGCCGAACCGAAAGGCAAGCCACCGGAGGCAGACTCCAAAGCCGAGCAGGTGATGGTCGGCCGGAACATGAAGGTTTGGTTTCCGATCAAGAAGGGATTCTTCCGCAATACGGTCGACTATGTGAAAGCCGTCGACGACATCGACGTCGTCGTGCGCGCCGGACAGACGCTTGGCGTCGTCGGCGAATCCGGATCGGGCAAGACGACCCTCGGCCTGGCGCTGTCACGCATGATCTCCTCGGAAGGCAGTATCCGGTTCGGCGATCTGGAAATCGACGGATACAGTTTCAAGGACATGCGCCCGCTGCGGCGCGAGTTGCAGATTGTCTTCCAGGATCCGTTCGGTTCGCTCAGCCCGCGCATGTCGGTATCCGAAATCATCGAGGAAGGCCTGAGGCTGCACGAGCCGGGTTTCTCCGACGAGGATCGCGACGCCCGCGTCGTGGCGGTCCTGAAAGAAGTCGGGCTCGATCCGGAAACCCGTTTCCGTTATCCGCACGAATTTTCCGGCGGCCAGCGGCAGCGCATTTCGATTGCCCGC
>JAJFHT010000248.1 GCA_021775495.1 Hyphomicrobiales bacterium
CACCATCATTAATCACATCAATACTGTCGCCTGGACCTGAGCGTAAGGTGAGGACATTTGCACCGTGGCAAAGGGCATTGTCGGCAAGGTGGTGCAAGACGATACCGGCATTTTCTCGCGAAAGGGGAAACCGGGTCGACAGTGGTAGTTCAAGCTGAATATCGAGTTTCGGAAAGTCTGCCGCCAATGTCGCGACCAGGTCGCCAATGTCAGCATTGCCACGTCCCGACGCGATATCGGCCTGGGCAAGGTCCCGCAACCGGCCGGACAATGCGGTGAGATGTTCCGCATCTCCAATGATGTTACCAAGGAAGTGTTGGCGCTGCCGCGAGTCCATCCCGGTTGTCTCGTCACGCAGCAAATCGGCCGCCCCCAATATGGAGGTGAGCGGTGATTTCAGCTCATGAACGAGATGCGCAGACAGTGTTTCGAGATATTGAGAGCGCTGTTTGAGACGCTCAACAACTACGGCAAAGTTGTCTGCGAGTTGTGCAACTTCGCGCGTGCCATAGGGACCATCTACATCGAACGACGCGGCTCCATTGGCGACTTCGTCGGCACGCGCAGCGAGAGCTCGCAACGGCTTTGTCAAACCTCTCCAGAAAACATAGCCGGTCAGGATTGTGAGAGAGCCAACCACGGCAAGTGCCAGTGCTATCCTTCCCCAATTTTCTTGCAAACTCAGAAGCAATTCGCCGGGTGTGCGGGACACCACCACGACCAACACCATAGCAAATGCCGGTAAGACAAAAACCAGAGATACCAATCCGGCAACGAGCAGAGCCAATGGAGGCCGCCACTTCGCCCGTACCGTCATGTGCCAAGGTCCGATGCTCGCAACGACGTCGTGCAGGCACCGAGACGAAAACCCTGACGCGGAACAGTTTCAATGACATCGGTGCATCCGGCGGTGGCAAACTTTGCCCGCAGGTTTCGTACATGGCTGTCAATGGTGCGATCCGAAACCTGAATACGTCCCTCATAGGCGAGTTCAATAATGCGAGCGCGATCAAACAAATAGCCGGGGCGAGCCAGAAACACTTGAAGGACCGCTGTTTCCTGCGCTGTCAGGGCAACTGCCGCACCGTTGCAAGACGCCTGGGCTCGACCAAGATCGAGCTCAACAACTCCGAATGACAACGAGACCGGTCGCGCTTGCGGAGCAACAGCACTGCGGCGCAAAATCGCGCCAACACGGGCCGCAAGTTCACGCGGGCTGAAGGGCTTTGTCACGTAGTCATCTGCACCCATTTCAAGTCCCAATACGCGATCGATCTCCTCGTCGCGCGCTGACAGAAAAAGGATCGGCAAATCGGCAAACTGCTCTTCCGCACGCAGGGCACGGCATACCGCCAATCCATCACGGCCAGGCAAACCAACATCAAGTACAACAAGGTCAGGGCGCTGGGTTCGGGCCAACATCAGCGCCGCATCGCCATCAAGGGCGCGCAGCGTGCGGTGTCCCGCACGCTCAAGTGTGAAAGCCACGACATCCAGGATATGTGGGTCGTCATCGACGATAAGGATTGTGCTCATTGTCTGCTTATGTCTGACGCTTACAGCGGCTGTTTGTCATATGTTGATCGGATCGGCAATGACGTGGGCAGTTGGTCGAGCATCCGCGATCCACGCCAACTCCAGGATCGCCAGTTGTCCTGGCGTGCCATCAGTCGGGCATGCAGGGACTGATAACATGCGCGCAGGCGAGCTTGCTTATGAGCATTCAACTGCCGCTGCTTCAAAAGCACGAATATTTGTGGCAGCGCGTCTATGCCGAGCCCGCACAAATAGTAGGTATCGATTCTGGCATAATGCAATTCCAGGCTGGTCCTGTTGTCAGGTTCAATATTCTGGCGGGCGATGAACCCGTCCAGATTCGCCATTCCGCAACCAAACAAGACGGCACCCAAGACGATCATATTCATGCGAACCAGCCAGGCATTGGATCGAGCGCGTATTAGGCGCGCCGTCGTCAACAGCAATCCGCTGACGATCAAGCCCATACCGACGAAAGTGAAAAGTCGCAGTCGTGTCAGGCCATAGGCATCGACATAAAGATCGAGCCTTATCGCTGCCGATCCGACCAGCAACAATGTCTGCGCAATCCATCCAAGAATCAGGAGTGGCACGATCCGTTCATGACTCGGCTCGCCGTTTTCCCGTAGAGCAAGGAGTATGATCGCTGCGGCCAGCAACGCCGCAATCAGCAGCGGATAAGCGCCGGCCCGGGCAAAGGCCGAATAGCTCATCCCATGCGGCAGCAATACACTGGAAGATTGCCCGATGATTGCTGCCGGCCACAAATTGGCTAGATCAGATGTGGTTTGCAGCAGGAATATGGCGTTAAACAGAGCAAGCACCGGAACGGTTTTGTCCGACGAGAACAATGGTCGGCCAAAACTCCCAGCCACTGTTGTTGGCACATTTGGCTCTGATACCCGGAGGGTATCGAGGTTCAACAGTGGCCAAATTGCAAGCGCGAAAATGCACCACAATGTGATGGTCATGGGGCTTGGCAGGCTCAACCATTGCAGGGGGCTGAGAAAACGCAAAGACGCAACCAGCCACGGATTGGCTGGCAGAAAGAGCGCCACGAAAACAATGGCCAGTGAGGCCGGTGCCAACCATTCCCGGCTTCTTTTTCGCCATTGGTTTCCACCCTCTGGTCCCCGCAATGCCATACGGGCGCTTGCGCCAATTTCAGGAACAGCGGAAAACGGCCCGGTGATAAATGCCCGAAAAAATTGCCGCCATATTTGCCAGTCGGTCGCCGGCAAACCGCCGGATCTGGCAAGCGCAAATAGACCAATGATTCCGAGTGCCAGCAGAATGGTCAGATAATCCGCGCTTTCAACCAGCAACAATATTGCGCAAACTGCCGAAACAACCAGGAATTGAGACGCTGCAGCGCGGTATCTCACGGCGACTGCAACAAGCAAAATCATCAAAAACAACGCCAGTCCAAGACCGGGGTAATATTGGAAAATCAGCAATTCCGCCCCGAAAAGAATGACAAGCAATTGCCAAAACCGACTGCCATTATTCCTTTTCGCCCGATCGAGCTCCGGACCCGGCTTTGAGTTCTCATCCTCATCGACCTTTGTCTCCGAAACAATTGACATTCGATTTTTCATTGCAGGGGCTCCTTGATGCGGATGTGCAAAACAGTCCTGCCGCGTTGTCGGACCGTCCTCGCAAAGCCACCAGCTGTCGCGTAGCAGTCGCTTTGGCAGGCCAGTAGAGACAGCTGCGGCGTCAAAGCCGCCGGCATTGCAAATGCCGGTGAGAATGTGATTGTTCAGCAGGCTGGTGTTTTCCATGTCTGCAGCATGGATGTTAACCGTGCAGGATCTCAGGAACCGCCGTGCATGATTTCATGATTTCTGTGCAGGCTCTGTGCAGACGAAATCGACTGCTTCCTGATCTATCGTGCATAGCCAGGCAGATCGGTGCCGTTCACCCGGGCGGAGAACCGGCATCGGATGGGCTGTCCACCTCGTCAATCTCGGACTGCATATGGTTTTCGATCAGTTTTGCGAAAGTCGACAGATCGGCGAAGATTTTCGGCTCATGCTCCGGCAGAAAATCCGCTTCGTCGAAAATGCAGCTGAGCGAGGCTTCGATACCCAACGCCTTGTTGGTAACCGGAACGGCGGACCCCATCAAGCTCTTGTCGACTTCAGCGCGGGTCGTGCAGATCCCATTGCGGCGGATTTTTTCAAGCTCCATCGCCAGCAGATCCCGGTCGCCGGTTTCATGCGCCGGCATCGGGTCAATCAAACGATCCAGTCGTTTCCCTCTGATCTGGGCGAGAATGGCCTTCGATGTTGCACCGCGTGTGATCGGCATCGGCCGGCCTCTTTGAAAACTGGTGTTCCTCTTGAAGGATGGCGATCTGGAATCGGCCACACACATCACCTTGGAGCCGTACAATCTGGCCAGCACCGTCGCGCACGGTATCGGCATCTGGCTGGCCAGTGAATCCAGAAAGGCAATTCCCGACCGTATCAGCGGATCGGTCCTGTTTATGGTCCGGTCGAACTCGACAAATGCCGGGCCAAGGCGGAATTTTGATCCGGCGGCACTTTCCAGGAATCCCGCAGCGACCAGTTCCCGGACGATGCGATAGACAGTGCTGGCGGGTGTGCCGAGCGAGTCTTCGATCTCGGCAACTGTCCAGGAACTCTTCTTTTCCGAAAACAGCGCCAGAATGCCGTTATATCGATCAAACCCGCTCACCGCGCTAACCAAGCGGGGACGGCAGCGCACCTTGCATCAGGCGATGCATGTCGCCGGAGTTGTCCGCACTGTCCAGGACATACCGATCCGGCCTGACCAGAACCGCCTTTGTGCCCAGCCGCGCAAGGCTTGAGGCGATCTGCGGCTCATCCGCCGCGCGCAGAACCGGCAATCCTTCCATCTGTTCAAAGGTGATTTCATCATCATCGACAAGGAGCACGGATTGATAACCGACGCGGTCATCCATCGGCTGCCCGTTCTCCAGCTCAGGCTGAGGGAAGAGCATTCCGGTGTGCCGGCCGCCATCGCGGCCCAAACCCGGGCCAAGCCGTGACAGGATACTCTTCCTGTCCGACGAACGGTTGTTCTCAGCCGCGCCCGG
>JAJFHT010000249.1 GCA_021775495.1 Hyphomicrobiales bacterium
CGGCGATGAACTCACGGTCGGCCAATTCCTTGTCGAGCAGACGCATGAAATCGACAGCCTTCGGTTTGTTGGCTTCGCCCCATTCCGCAACTTGCGGGATCTCCCAGGTTTTCATTGCCGGATGAATGTGCCTGAAAGCCGCGGCGACGGTACCAAGAAAATGCAATTCCACCCGTCGCTGCCACATCTCCACCAGGGCACGTCCAACCGCTCCAGTGCCGAACAGCGCGGGCTCCGGCTGCACTTCTTCAAAATACCGGCATATGGCGACACTTTCGGTCAGGATCGTGCCGTCATCCAGTTCCAGGATCGGCAATCGTTGCAGAGGGTTACGTGCAGTAACCTCATCTGATTTGTGACCCATCGCGCCCATGTCGATTGGCACCAAAGGCACATCGATGCCCTTTTCGGCCAGGAACACCCGCACCCGCCGCGGATTTGGTGCCCTTCCGCCATCATAAAGTTTCATGAATTTCTCCCTGCTCGTTTTTTTCACTCGTTTCGTCCGGGTCTGGAATTCCAAAGAACCGGCGCAGCCATGTGCGCATCATAGCAAACAGGTCCCGCACATCCTCTTCCGTCCTGCCATGGGCGGAGCGCCATGATTGCGGGCGGTCAAAGCGGCCGGCCCACATTCCCTTTTGGAATTTTCGCGCATTTTTTTCTTCAGCATAATAATCACCATACGACACGGCCCAACCCGCTTCGACCATGGTCCTGTTGAGATTGGTGTCGCCCGCCAGACATGTTCCGAGCAAACGGTTGTAACGGTCCCGTTCACCGCCGGAACACGAAACGCCACGATTTGCGATCAATTTCTTGAGAAAGTCGCGGGCCACCCGGCCGCAGGCGTAATCGTTCCCATCTCTTTTGCAGATCTGGTCATATTCCGGCGCGTCAATACCCTTCAGGCGCACCCGTTCTCCCTCAATCACGATCGTATCACCGTCAGCAACCGCGGCGCCCCCTTCAATTGGTGGCGCCTCGAAACGATCGACATACACCACGATCAGTGCAACCAGGGCAAAGATGGCAATTGTCACGACATAGTCGGAAAAACGCCCGGCGCGCCGGCCGGAACCCGTTCTGAAAAACAGACTCTTAATCATTGGAATCTAGGATGCCTGTCAGCATGTGAATTGCTTTCCATATATCCGACGGGCCCGCAACCATTGCCGCAAGCCGAGACAGCCGACAAGATCATCGTTGATCGCCGGAAACGTCACCGCAACACCGAAGTGTCGCGGGCGGTCCGCAAAACACGTGATCGCCTGTCGCAGAAGGTCGGAAACCCGGCATTTGATCGTGAACTCCTGAAACTTCATGCCCGCGCAATGGTTACAAGTGCGACGGCCATTCCGCTGCTTGTAACCCTGATTGCCGCAGGCGGCTTTCTTGCCGGCATGGCCAGCGAAATCCTGATCTGGGCTCTGATCACAGTCACCTGTTACACCGGACTGGCTTTCGTCGCCAGACAGACCGACCGTACTGAAGCCGCCGATATTGACGTGGTCAGAACCAAGCGCAAATTCATGATCGCCCATTTTGTCACCGGTATTGGCTGGGCCCATTTGATGACGCTGGATTGCAGCGCATGCGGTATTGCGCATTTTCAGATCATCCAGGGCGTGCTCTTGCTGATGGTGATCGCCGCGGGCGCCATTCTGGGATCTGCTCTCAATGGCGGTTTGCTTGTGACATTTGCACTGCCGGTGATGGTGTTTTCGGTCAATTCCGCCAGCTATGACACACCGGTTGACATTGCGATCATCGGACTTCTGATCCTTTCCCTGCCATTTTTCGCCCGAATCGGCAGCTATTTGAACCAATCGACCATCATGCTGCTGTCCTTTCGCAGCGAGAAAGACGGGCTCATCGCCGAGCTTGAAACTGCCAAATCCATGTCGGACGAAGCCCGCCGGCGGGCCGAAGAGGCCAATATGGCGAAATCCCGTTTTCTGGCATCGATGAGCCACGAACTGCGAACGCCGCTCAACGCCATTCTCGGTTTTTCCGAAGTCATGGCCAATGAGGTTCTCGGCCCGATTGAAAACGAGACCTATCGCGACTACGCCAGCGACATTCACGATTCCGGCCAGCACCTCTTGAACCTGATCAACGAGATTCTCGACCTGTCCCGCATCGAGGCCGGCCGCTACCAGATCAATGAGGAAGCGATCAAGCTCACGCACATTGCCGAAGACTGCAGTCACATGATGGCGCTCAAGCTGCAAGGCAAGGACCTGAGGGTCGTTCAGCAGTATGAAGAGAATTTGCCGCAAATATGGGCTGATGAGCGCGCCGTGCGTCAGGTCGTCCTCAACCTGCTGTCAAATGCGGTGAAATTCGCCCCGACAGGCGGTGAAATTACACTTTTGGTTGGCTGGACCGCCGGCGGCGGACAGTATGTGTCGGTCAGGGACAATGGCCCGGGGATCCCGGAAGAGGAAATTCCAGTGGTTCTTTCCGCTTTCGGACAGGGCTCGATCGCCATCAAGAGTGCCGAACAGGGTACCGGACTGGGGCTGCCGATCGTACAGGCCCTGATGCATATGCACGACGGCGAATTTGTCCTGAAATCCAAGTTGCGCGAGGGCACCGAAGCGATTGCGATCTTCCCGCCCGCACGGATCATGGAAGAACTGCCGGCGATCCCGACGAAACCTCCCTCGGCAAGAAAATCGGCCTGACGGACAGGGTTTTCGCAATCAATCGCGGTCGGTGACACCGGCTTGGTCGAACGTGGCCATGCCGGAATGGCAAAGCGCCGCCGACTTGACGATTCCGGCTGCCAAAGCCGCTCCCGTGCCTTCACCCAGCCGCATACCGAGATCGAACAATGGTGTCTTGCCGAGTTTTTCGACTGCCGCACGGTGCCCCGGTTCCGCCGAGATATGTGCGAACAGGCAATGATCCAGCGCCGTGTCATTTGCGGCATGAAGGACAGCCGCCGCCGCGGTCGCGACAAAACCGTCAACAATAACCGGAATCTTCTGCATTCGGGCCGCCAGGATGGCGCCCGCCATGGCAGCGATCTCCCGCCCGCCCAGACGTCGGAGCAGTTCCAGCGGATCTTTCAGGTGGTTTTTGTGAAGTGCAACCGCTTTTTCGACGGCTTCGGCCTTGCGCCGGATGCCTTTTTCGTCCGAGCCCGTTCCGGGTCCAACCCAGTCATCTGCATTGCCACCATACAGGCCATGGAAAATCGCCGCGGCAATCGTCGTGTTGCCAATCCCCATTTCCCCTATGCACAGGAGATCCGTGCCACCGGCGATGGCTTCCATTCCAAATGCCATGGTTGCAGCACAGCTCTTTTCATCCAGCGCCGCCTCAACCGTGATGTCGCCGGTTGGCTGCTCCAACGCAAGATCGAAGACCTTCAGCCCGAGATCATACGCGATGCAGATCTGATTGATCGCTGCCCCGCCCGCGGCAAAATTGGCGACCATCTGCGCAGTAACCTCTGGAGGATAGGGAGATACTCCGTTCGCTGTTACCCCGTGGTTTCCGGCAAAGACGGCAACCAGCGGGCGGGTCACAGCCGGTACAGGCCGCCCCGTCCATGCTGCCAGCCATTCGGCAATTTCCTCCAGACGACCCAGCGCACCGGGTGGTTTGGTCAATGAGCCATCGCGTTTCCGCACAGCCTCGACGGCATCCAGATCCGGTCCCGGCAACGCCTCGATCAATGCCCTGAAATCGTCAAATGGAAGACCGGTTGTCATAGTGGATTGCCTTTGGCTGGTGGGGGGAACTCCAGCCCGAGCTATAGTCTCGGCACCGGTCCGCCGCAATCACTTTGACATCGCCTTGGCACTCGGGGATAAGCCTTTCGACAGAATTCGCTATCGCCGCAGAGGCATCGGATGTTGATTGCACAAACCGCCCGCGCATTAGCCTTTCTCAGCCGGTTTTCCGTTCCGAGCCGCTTCTTTACCGATACGCCGGAGCCGCTTTCCGCCTCCGCCGCCATGTTTCCGGTCGCAGGTGTCCTTGTGGCGCTGCCGGCAGCTCTCATGCTGTTGCTGACCGAAATGCTTGGACTGCCGGCCTATTTGAGCGCGATTCTTGCCGTTGCAAGCCTGACGATTGCCTCGGGTGCGCTGCACGAGGATGGTCTGGCTGACGTTGCCGACGGATTCTTCGGCGGCAATGATCCCGTCCGGCGTCTTGAGATCATGAAGGATTCGTCGATCGGCACCTACGGAGCTCTGGCGCTTGGTTTTTCCATGCTGCTCAGGATCGGTGGCATTGCCGCTCTGCTTGAAACCGCCGGACTGTTTTCAGCGGTTTTTTCACTTCTCGCGGTTGCGGCTGCCAGCCGCGCCGCAATGGTGTGGCTGTGGTCCGCGCTGCCATCGGCGCGCGCCGGCGGGGTTGCCGATCGCGGCGGCACCCCATCCAGCGCATCCGCGAACAGCGCCTTGGCGGCCGGAATGGCGGCCGTAGTTCTCGGTATCTTGCCGGGAGTCGGCCTGTTCGGTCTGGTATGCGCCGTTGCTCTGGCAGTCTTGACGATTGCCGGATTTCGCAGGCTCTGCGAGAACAAGATCGGCGGCCAAACGGGAGACACGTTGGGCGCGGCACAGCAACTTGCGGAGATATCGCTGCTCGTCGGACTTGTCATTGCACTGTGATGGTCCCAAATGATGATGATCAACCGGAACGCATATGACCGTAATTCCATCTCCCTGCATCCTGGTATGCGCCATCGATCGGACATCCGGCTTTTGTTTCGGCTGTGGACGCACGCGCGCAGAAATCGGCGACTGGCTCACAATGAACCCCGATGAGCGTGACGCGGTGATGGCGCAGCTGCCAGGCCGCCTGGAAACGGTAGAGCGCCGTCCACGCCGGGTCACCAGGCGGCAAAGACTGGCCAACGCGCAAAAAGTCTCGGCAGATTGATCATGAGCCGCTTGCTGTGGATCATATTTGCGATCATCGGAGGCGGCCTCATTCTGCTGGTCGTCAACCACGACAGCGGGTCCACACTGGGTCTGCGCAATGACGCTTTCGCACAAACGCTCTATCTCGGGGTCTGGGGTGTGGTGCTGGCGGCGGCACTGCTTGGATCGGGCCTGCGGCTGGGCGACATCGCACGCCAATTGGCGCTTTGGACGCTGATCATTCTGGCGCTCGTTGCCGGATACCAATACCGTTACGAACTCCAGGATGTCGCCTACCGAATCACCGGTGGCCTGGTTCCCGGAAGTCCGTTGACCCTGCGCGAGGATGGCCAGATTTCGGTCATGCTGGAAAAGTCGCGCAATGGTCACTTCGAAGCGCTCGCCGATATCAACAATATTTCGATCAGACTGCTTGTTGACACGGGTGCGACGACGACGGTCATTTCGACAAGCGATGCGGGCCGCATCGGCATCGACACGAATGCACTTCGGTTTGATGTCCCGGTCATGACCGCCAACGGCCCAGGGCGGGCGGCCCGGGCGACCGCGGATACGATTTCCATCGGAGACATCAGTCGCCGGCGCGTGCCGGTTCTTGTCGCCGAGCCAGGACGGCTGGCCCAAAGCCTGCTGGGCATGAATTTCCTCGGCACATTGTC
>JAJFHT010000250.1 GCA_021775495.1 Hyphomicrobiales bacterium
GGCCGAGTTGCCGGCGGATGTCCAAGCCGCGGCTTATGAGGCTGGCACACAGGGCCGCCAGTTTGGCTGGCAGTCAGGTTGGACCACATTCTACTGGGCCTGGTGGATCGCGTTCTCGCCTTTCGTTGGACTGTTCCTGGCACGCATTTCACGCGGACGTACCGTGCGTGAGTTCATCCTCGGATGCGTGATTGCCCCGGCGCTGGTCTGCTTTGCCTGGATGACCATTCTCGGCGCAACAGCAATCGACCTTGAACTGACCGGCGGCGCGGACGGTGCCATCATCGCGGCCTCCAACACCGCCAAGCTGTTTGTCACTCTGGGTCAGATGTTGTCCGGCGGGTTCCTGTCGTTCATCACCGTCATGTGCGTGGTGCTGATCATGACCTTCCTGGTAACGTCAGCGGACTCCGGCATCCTGGTAATGAACACCATCATGTCGGGCGGCGAACAGGAAACCGGCATCAAGCATCGCATTGTCTGGGGCATCATCCTGACACTGGTGATTGGTACGCTGCTGGTCGCAGGCAAGACCAATGGCGGAGCCGATCCGATGGAAGCGCTGAAAAGTGCGATGATCATCGGCGCACTACCCTTCACCATCGTCATGGGTCTGATGTGCCTGTCGCTGATCAAGGCACTGTATCGCGACGGTCTGCGTGACAAGCACGCCAGCACGCAAGCCGCAGCACAGCCAGCCGAATAGGCTCAAAACATCAGCATCCCGGTGCCGAAACGCATCGGGATGCAACCTTTTCCAGACGCTTCAGCCGAACCGGGCCGCGGTTCTTTTTCGTGCCTTCGCTGCTTCCACTTCCCGGTTGCGTGGAGGTTGCACCGTTTGCAAGGATCCGAGCAGTTCACGAGCCGCTGCGGCGACCTGTTCCACGCCTCGATCATACGCTGCAGCGTTTGCTTTCGAAGGCTTGTTCGAGCCGCTCAGCTTGCGCACGAATTGCAATGCCGCGTCACGAATTTCCTGCTCTGTCGCCGGCGGCTCGAAATTGAACAGAGTTCGGATGTTTCGGCACATGGCATTTCTCCGTAAGGCACCCCGGAACTGGTCCGGCAACGCCTCATTATGATCGAGAATCGCATTGTCGGCAAAGCCCATTCATCCAACGACTGGACAACAAAGACAGGGCTCAGGACTTCTTCAGCCCTAAGCCCCTCTCCGAGTAACGCGAGAATCGCGCAGCCTATGCCGCTTCGGATTGCGGCGCCGCAATCTGAACTTCGATTTGCATCACCAGGCCCTCCGGCAGATTCAGCCGATCCGACAGTTTCTTCAGATAGGCCTGTTCGGCCGGATGGTCCGGGTCAATCGCCAGACGAGAGACCATGTACAGTTCACTGGCTTGTTCGAGCCCATTGGCGAAACCGGCAATGGTATCGATATCGGGCGGTTTTCGCAGTGTATCGAAAATCAAGGCCTTGTCGCCGGCATCGAGCCGCAATTCGTTCAATGCCTCGAAAACCGCCTGCAGCTCCTTTTCATCCACATGACCGTCGGCGTTTGCAGCAGCAATCATCGCCTTCACCAGAGCGAGTTGGAACGGGTGTCCGTCTGCGTCGATATTGTTTTCAGGATCGAATTTGGCAAGATCCGGGGGTGGAGAAGGCCGTGCGGTCGAGATGGCGGCCGAACCGTGATACGCGGTGGCACCGGTGCCGCCGAACTGTCCCGATGGCTCAGCCTTTTGCCAATTCCGATAGGCCGAATAGGCAAACGCTCCCAGAGCTGCACCGCCGCCGATTCCTACCGCTCCACCGGCCAGTTTTCCGGCAGACTTGCGAAGTTTCTTGTTTCCTGCCAGCAGTCCCAGAACACCGCCCGCAGCAAGCCCGCCGGTCATGCCGGTGGGAATACGCCCCGCAATGCCGGCAATCCCGTTCGCCTGGTTCGCAGATTGCGCACTGGCGGGCTGGCCTCCGAGAAAATGATTGAAAAGCTGGTTCAAACCCATCTGGTGTTTCCTTTGAATTGTATCTCGTTTCAAACACCAGACGGATATGAGGTTGGCCTCCGCCGGCAGCCAATTGATCCGGAAACGAATGTTGATCGAAAAAACCTATTAAGACCGGGCACTGATGACTTCGACGGCGGAGCTTGTCACCATCAGTCCATATTCATCCAGAAGCGGTTCTAGAACGGACAGCAAATCCGCCGCGCCCGCCGCGTCGATAATGGTGGTGAAAACCACTTTGCTGCCTGCTCCGCCAGTTACCTGATCGTCCAGCCATCGTCCCTGGTCACCGTCGCCTCCCAATGTCGGCTGCAGGGTGTATCCCGAAACGCCAGCCTCAGATGCAAGCTGTCGCAGGCGTCGCAACAACGGCGCATCAACGAGAATTTCGATTTTCCGGTGTGGAACCGAGATAACCATGATCAGACCATCAGTTTGGCAAGCATCGAATAAAGCGGGATGCCGAGGGTGATATTGAAAGGAAAGGTTATGGCGAGCGACATGGCAAGATAGAGCCCGGCATCCGCCTTCGGCAGCGCCAGACGCATTGCAGCCGGAACCGCAATATAGGATGCGCTGGCCGCCAATATGCCAAGTGCGGTCGTCGTGCCGGTATCCAGACGAAGGACAGCGCCGAGCGCACAACCGATTGTGCCGTTGATCACCGGAAAGACAATCGCCAGCAGGACAAGGTGCAATGTCAGACGGCGCGCATGCAACAGACGCCTTGCGGCAAGCAAGCCCATATCCAGCATGAACAGACAAAGAAGTCCGGTAAAACCGGTTTCAAACACCGGGGCGATGGGGACAAACCCGGCTTTGCCGACAACCAGCCCGATGGCAAAACTACCGGTCAACAACACAACCGAACCATTCAGCAATGTTTCGCGCAGCAGGTCCTGGCGTGGTTGAAACGTCAATGCAGCATTGCGACGCGCAAGAAACAGACCAACAATAATGGCCGGTGTCTCCATCAGAGCCAGGACAGCAATCATGTAACCCGCGGGCGCCATTCCCGCATCCGACAGGATCTGGTTGCCGGCAATGAATGTGACGACGCTGACGGATCCGTAGTGCGCGGCAACTGCCGCGGCATTTGTCGCATCAAGTTTGCCGATTCTGCGGAGCGCGACGAATGCACCGAACGGAATGAGGCAACTCAGGGCAAGTCCACCGGCGGCGGCCAGGAAAAGTTCCGTCGTGAACCCGTTGTCGGCTACGAGCACGCCGCCCTTCAATCCGATCGCGCACATGAGATAGAGCGAGAGGGCCTTGGACAGGGGCTCGGGTACTGCAAGATCAGACCGCGCGAATGCGGCCAATGCCCCTAGTGCGAAAAACAGGATTACCGGCGACAGTAAGCTTTCCACGCCACTGCCTCACATGGAAAACGTCAGCAATGGCGGCATGTTCACACTTCAGCCAGCCATCGGCTTCGGCGAGATGGTCAGTGGTTTCGGCGAAATGGTCATTCTGCCCGGTTTCTTGTCTGTCCGAATTTTTTTCGGCTTTCCGGCGAAAACCGGAGTCGCACCGTCCGGATCGACATGAAACTGGTAGGCGCCATAGCTCAGGACAACAATCAACGGGCTGGCAAGCAGCACGACGACAAGTTCGAAAAAAGTCATCTTCAGGTTCCATTGCAAAATCTGCCGGTCCCGATTGATTTGTGGTCTTTCGAATACAGATACCAATTGAAAAGGGCGAGCGAACCGATAGGAAATTCCTATCGGCGCATATCTCCGACCGGTCGCGACATCGGCCCATTGAACGGAGCAATTCCAACATCATATGATGATTGACATCCTCTATCGGAATTTCCGGATCTTCAGGTGCCCATGCCAACATTGAGACAGCTGAAATATCTTGTCGCGCTGTCGCGGGAGCTGCACTTCAGACGTGCAGCCGAGCAGGTGAACGTGACGCAACCCACCCTCAGCACGCAGATTCAGGAACTTGAACGGCGGCTGAAAGCACCACTGGTCGAGCGCGGCGGCACACAGGTCATGCTCACCCCGCTTGGACGGGAAATTGCGGACAGGGCGCGGCACGTACTGTCCGACGTCCAGGATATCGTGGATCTGGCGGCCTCGTCGCAACACGGCTTTCACGGCACGATACGATTGGGTGTTCCTCCGACACTCGGGCCGTACCTGTTGCCGCATATCGTGCCGGACCTGCATGCGAATTATCCAAATCTCAAACTCTACGTCCGGGAAGGCAAACCGCATGACCTTCAAATGGACCTGCAGGCAGGTGCTTTCGATCTGGTCATGTCGCCGCTGCCGATCAAACATTCCGACCTGGAGGTCGAACGACTGTTTCGCGAGCCGTTGCAGGTGGTCGCCGCGCCCGATCACCCGCTGGCATCCGTTGGCCCGATTGACCGGGCCGACCTCGCGGGACAGCACGTTCTGACAATCGAAAAAGGACATCACCTTCACGATCAGGTCGTCGAGATTTGCGACGATTTCAATGCGACATTGCTGCGGGACTATGAAGGCACAAGTCTTGATACGTTGCGGCTCATGGTCGGCATGGGTG
This sequence comes from Hyphomicrobiales bacterium, assembly GCA_021775495.1. Taxonomy (GTDB): domain Bacteria; phylum Pseudomonadota; class Alphaproteobacteria; order Rhizobiales; family Rhizobiaceae; genus JAJFHT01. The sequence goes on from JAJFHT010000250.1 coordinate 4,512, forward strand.
TTGGATTGGCGTTTTTGCCGGCTCTCTATGTGCGATCCGAAATCGGTGACCGGGGAGAATTGTCAGTGCTGCAGCTGAAGGCGCCGAACCTGTATCGGCAGATCGGCCTGACCTGGCGCAAGCGCTCCGTACACGCCTCCTTGTTCAGGGAAATCGCACAGATGATCCGGTCCACAGCCGGGAACAGGCTTCCACAGGTTTCCGTGGTCAGCTGATCAATCCTTTTTGTCGCCACGGCAAACATATTTTTTGCCGCAGCTTCGACGTGCAAGCTGACGCAATAAATGGTTCACCCGTGATCAGGATTCGGGTTCTGCGGAAAGCGGATTCTTACGGTGGTGCCGTCGTCGCCGGCGATTGTCGACCAACTTCCTCCGAGCACTCTGATACGCTGGTCGATGAGTAGCCTGCCAAGTGAAAGGTGTTTTGAAACCTCTTCGCCCGCCGGTTCGACCCGGCTGCCATCATCACGGATCACAACACATATTTGACCGTTTGAATTTGTAAACTCCGCGATGCATTTCGTTGCACCTGAATGTTTGGCAATGTTCGTGCAGATTTCCTGGACAATCCGATAGAGGTTCAATTGCTGAACTTTGCTTATATCGGAATCGTCGAAGTCAAAACTTTGTTCGACCACAATGTTCTTTGCATCGGAGAGACCGATGAACAGCTCCTGGACCGCACTTTTCCATCCAAGATGGTCGATGACAGCTGGATGAAGTTCATGCGAAATGCGGCGAATATCCTCAACGACACCCGTCGAATAACCGACGATCTCGTCAATTTCTTCTGCTGTGGAGCCGTCCAGGCTGCGACGCATGACAAGCTGCTTTAGACGCATCGAAATGGCCAGCAAACCCTGCCCTGCCGTATCATGCAGATCTGCTGCTACGCGTTTTCGATCACTGTCCACTGACTCAATCATGCGCCGATTTGTATCGCGCTGAACCATGTCCAGTTCTCGGGCGGCCTGTACCGCATCGCCTTCGGCAAGACGGATTCGGTAGGCAAGCAGCAGCGAGAGAAGCAGCGCGTCCAGAAACATGACGATTTCTAGAATGTGATTTGCCGGAATGAAAATCTCGGCCGGACCGAAACCAGTGAACCAGTGAGTGGAAGAGTTTTTGGGCAGCACGATCAAGATCGTTGCCGGCAAGATGACAAGCAGGAGGGTTGGCAACAGCAGCCGGGCTCTTTTGTGACCCTGAAACGCCAGAATGGCCGATATAACCAGAAAAAGCATCACGCTCAGCCCGACAAATGACGGCAACAGGGAGTTTGAAATCCAGGCGGGCCAGAACGCTCCGGTTGCATATACAGGGAGGATCAGAATTGTAGGCAATAGAACCGATCTGACCAGCTGAGGTTGCACCCCGGGCTCTTTCAGGAACTCAAAAAGCACCAGGCCGGTAAAAAAGACCATGGTGATCCAACTGATATCCATCATCGCATTGGAAATACCGGCCCAGGCGCCCCAGACATAAGCTGGTCCGATCCCGGTGTAGTAGAAATTACCGATTGCGAGAGCGAACACCGACACCGCATAAAAAATGAACAGCATCTGGCGGACCAGAAGACCCAAAGCGAAATTGAACAGCATGATGATAAAGCTGGCGCCGATAAAGTAGGCATGAAAGACCATCGAGCTGCGTTCTCTTGCATGAAAGACTTCGGTGCTGAAGAAACGCGGATTGAATGCCAGTGGCCTGTCCTGGGCAATGCGGATGTATACATCTCCGTCGAGATCCGCCGGTGTGATCGTGAACGCATTATGTGTTGCAACAGGGTGTCGTTCGCTACTCGCGACCTGGTCCCCGGCTTTGAGTTTTCGCACAAGCGAGCCGGTTTGCCGGTCTGTTACAAACATTGTCATGTCATCAACGACCAGGCCGAAATCGATGACGCCCGCTGTAGAGAGGCCGGATAGTTTTATCCAATTCACCGGTTGGCCATATTTCGAGGTGAAACGCGTCAACTGCCCGGAATCGAACCGACCTACGAGATCGCCGCAACAGACATCGGTCAGGGTCGCACCTGCGGGCGCACCTGCCAGCAGGGTAAATGTAACTTCAGCTCCGGAATATTTGTCAGCGGCGATACCCTGAACAACTGACATGAACATGCCAAACAGCGTCAAAAGCACAGCTCTCAGCCAACAAATCCGTCTGCCTGATCGTATTGTCACCACTGCCCCCACAAATCTCCAGCGATTTCATACCCAAACACTGCGCATGGCAACGCAGTTGCGCCATTCTGTGAATAAAAAATACACTGCACAACACCAGCCGGTGGCTGCCTGATCTTCGTGTCAGTGAGATTGCTGGCGGCATCGAAACACCAACGTCGCCGCAATTGAATACCGATACCTGGCGGCCCGTCCGATCGGGCGCCATTTGCATTTCCTTAATGATCTCAAATTACGCTCCACAGCAGGGGTTCCTGACAAGAATTGCATGATGCATCCCTGACCGCCTGGCAGGCCTTTGGCCTCGGCATGTGACTGATCGATGAGTTCGAAATGATACAGATGTCCGGACGCAAGGAACGTGTTTGGCGACATCCATACTGGAGTTTTGACGATGGCCGGCAAGAAAGCTGACAAGAAGGCGGATGCCCCGAAAAAAGGCGGTGGCGGTATCATGGGCATTCTGTCGAAAGTCTTTGGGATATTGGCCATTTTGTCGGCGGCAGTGCTTTTTGCCGGTGCCTTTGATATTGGCCATATGGGCCTTCACGGCATGCTGTCTTCTCTCGCCGCGGTGCCATTGGCGATTTTCACCTTGTGCTCGATCGCCGTTCTGTTTCTAGGCGGCAAAAAACCCGGTTCCGGCGATATGGACGGGGAAACGCTGACGGCAACGGTCAGTGAGTTCCAAACGAAAACGATCTCGCGCTTTGCTGCCCTGCAGGAAACGGTCGACGCGATGAGCGGGCGGGACTACGAGGCGATCGTTGAGGAAAACAAGGCCTTGCAGGCTCAGCTTGATGAAATCAACCAGGCCGAACGCAACAAGGCCGAAGGTGAAATGGAGCAGCTCCGATTGAAGAACGAGGCGCTGGAAGAACAGATCAAACAATGGGCGATCCAATCGGTTGGAGCCATTGTCGCCGGCGAAAACCCTGAAGAAATGGAAGCCGCCTAGACCCTCTTCTGGTTAGATCGCGGTTGAGGCGATCTTCATACGGTTTTCCACCGGGGTGGAAACATGCCGGGAAGCTGCGGCACCTGCGTAGACCAGCGCATCCGTTGAATTGGCGCCGGCGGCAAGCCGGGCGGCAAATGCTCCGACAAAACAATCCCCCGCGCCATGGCTGGAGATCACTTCGACATCCGGAGCCGAATAATGCCGGGGCTCAGCGCCGAATTCATGGCTGACAAATCCCTGCGCACCAAGTGTGATCACCAGGTGATGCGGCCCGCCTTTCCGTTTGGCGGCACGTTCCAGCGCCACCGGGATATCCTCTATTGCGCAGTCGAAATAGGTTTCCGCTTCAATACGGTTGAGAACCAGGACATCGACCTGATCAAGAAGGCTGTCAGGCAAGGCTCGCATCGGCGCGGCGTTCAATACCACTTTCGCATCGATTTTGCGGCCAAGAGCCGCAACATATATGTTGACCGCCTCCGGTATTTCATTTTGAAGAAGCAAAACCGCGATGTCCGCCGGAACGACAATATCGCCCGCATTGATGTCCTGATTGACGGCCGATACCACAACGGCTCCGTAGTCGCCCGCGGCGTCCACAATCGCAACACTCATACCTGATGCCGCATTCTCGGCCCGCTGCACCAGTGCCGTGTCAACGCCGGCCTGTTGAAGATTTGCCAAAAGTTCTTCGGCAGACCTGTCGTCGCCAACCCGGCCGGCCATCATCGTCCTCGCGCCGTGCCGGCTGGCCGCCACCGCCTGGTTGCCACCCTTGCCGCCACAGACATAGGCAACATCACAGCCCATGACCGTTTCATCCGCCGCCGGCAAGTGCGGCGCAGTGACGACAACGTCGTAATGCAGCGCTCCGACGACCAGAACTCCGCCGAAGCTCATCGATCCGTCTGCGCGCCGTAAAGCGCGGCATTGACGATGCGCTGGCTGGCGGCAGCGTCCTGGCGCGAAATCGCCTGGCGCAATGCCGTGCTGCCGGAGAGTTTTTCCGCGACGGGCAACAGATATTTCATCGCATCGATGTTGCTGGTGGCTTCTTCGACCGGATCGAGACCGGAATGATCGGGAAAGGTGTCGAAATAGATCGCCCGGTCATAACCGATGCGGGTGAGTTCAACCAACAGCTCAACCGTCTGCACCGGGTGTACGCTACCAACCATCAACCCGTCATCCCGTTTGCCATATCCATCGTTGAGATGGACCCCGAGAAGCCGGGAATGACGGCCGACCAACGCTGCCGAATGGGCCGGCATTTCGTCGGCGTAAAGGACATGGGCAAAATCAAGAGTGACACCGAGATTGGTGCTGCCCGCTTCACCGATCGCCAGGAGCGTGGTGGCGACATCCGGCATGAGGGCATAGGCGCGCGGTTCATTCGGCTTGTATTCAATTGCGACATCGACGGAGGGATTGTGGCCGGCAACCTCTTGGAGAGCGGCGATCGTGTCATCCCACATGCGGCCATAGTCGGCCTGAAAAGAATAGTCGAAGCCGTCCTGACCGAGCCATAACGTTATCAGATTTCCACCTAGTTCGCTCAGCATATCAATGCCGCGGCGGGTCAGATCGATTGCTGCACGGCGGACTGTCTGATCGGGATGGGTGAAAGCACCGAGCCGGAAACCGGGATCGGTGTAGTAACGCATGGCCAACCCGTTGAGAGAAAGACCCAGTCGGTCCAGCGCATCGGTGATGTCACCGGGGGTACTGTCTTCAAAGTGATCGGGATAGTTGAGATCTGCGGCATTCAACCCGCCGACGCAGGCCGCACGCTCCAGAAGATCCACCGTCGTTACCCGGTTTCGACCTGGCTTGTGCGCCACGGCTCCCAGTTTGAACGCATTCAATCTGGCAGCGAAAAGCGGTTCGGCAGATGTTTCGGTCACGACGGCGGATCCCATATTCCAACGGATATTCACGACCTCCCTAACAGAAAAAACTCCTGCGGACGAAAAGGAAATTATGCCCGCCGTTTGCGGCACCGTCGTTGACCGTCGGCAGGGAGCGGCAGGGTTTCTCAAGAGTTAATGGCAACGCGACAATTCTTCGACATGCCCAAACCGGAATTCAACCTCTTTTGCGTATTGTTCATCCGGGATTGGGAATTCAATACCGAGGATCGGGACATGAGTGAGAGACAGGCAACACGAAACAAAGGCGATGGCCGCAGCAGGGGTTTGCTGTCGCGCTTTGTAAAAAACCGGGAAGGCAGCGCGGCGATCGAATTTGCCGCCCTTGCCCTGCCCTTTTCCTTTCTGATCTTCGCCATACTGGAAAGCTGCCTTTCCTTTGCGGCGCAGCAGGTTCTAGCCAATGCGGCAGACAAGGTGGCGCGTGAACTTCGTACCGGACAGGTACTGGCAGCCGGATTCGACGAAACCGCATTGCGCGACAAGATCTGCGCCGATCTGTCGATCATCGTTACCGCGGGTTGCCCGGGTCTCGAAGTCGATTTGAAGGAATATGCCACCTACGCAGCCGCGGCCGCGGTCAAGGTCAAGTTCAAGCCGAACAACGACATCGACACGACCGGCTTCGCCGTCACTCCGGGCAAATCGCAAACGAAAAACATGCTGCGCGTGTTTTACCGCTGGCCGGTGATCACCGAGTTCATGCGCGATTCGATGAGTTCGGTGGACGGCAAGGCAATACTGTTTTCGACCGTCACCTGGCAGAACGAACCATTTGACGACTGATCTGGTCTCAGCAGGACCGGAATTACAACGATGCGGGGAATGGAACGATGATGAATAGAACGCGCAACAGTGATCGGAAGGGTTCAATCTGGTCACGGCTCGCTGAATTCAGACGTGACAACAGAGGAATTGCGGCGATCGAATTCGCGTTCATCGCACCGATCCTGATCACCCTCTATTTCATGACCATGGAAATTTCCCAGGGCATTGAAACCAACAAGAAGGTCGGCCGCATCGCCAGCATGGTAGGTGACCTGGTCACCCAGCAGCAGATCATCGCGAAATCGGAACTCGATGCGATTCTCGATCTCGGAGGATCGGTGATCCAGCCTTACAGCCGCTCCAATCCGGGAATCGAAATCACCGCGATCGAAATCACCGACGAGTCCACGCCAAAGGTCAAGGTCGTGTGGTCGCGAAAGCTGGTCGCTGGCGCGAAAAGCGTCGGCGCGTTGGCGGGCTCCACAACGACCGTCCCGGAAAAACTGAAGATCAAGGGAACATTCCTGATCCGGGTCTCGACCGACCTCGACTACAAGCCGATGATCGTCTGGACAGCGGCGCAGAAATCCGAACTGGGACTTGGCGGTACATTCGACGCGCTCGCGATGGATGAAACCTATCATCTTCGCCCGCGAATGAGCCCTACAATCACCTGTTCGGATTGTTGAACCGGCTCCACTCATAAGTGTCAGACAAAGGCCTGCCATGGTAATCTGGCAGGCCTTATTTCTGTGATATCGCCAAAGCCCGCCGGCGCGATTGCCAATTTCTCCAATCGCGCCTATTGCTGTCTGCCTTCCAGAAAATGGACAGCACGATGGCACGCGCATTTTTGTTTGTTCTTGATTCCTTCGGTATTGGCGGTGCGCCGGACGCCGCCGCGTTCGGCGATGTTGGCGCCAATACACTGGGGCATATTGCAGCGGCCTGCAGCGCCGGCACCGCGGACCAAGCCGGATTGCGGGAGGGCCCGCTTGTCCTTCCCAACATGACGGCTCTCGGACTGGCGCAGGCTGCCGTCATTGCGACGGGAACCGCACCGGCAGGTCTTGATGCAAGCCTCGAACCGCAAGGTTTTTTTGCCGCGGCCGCGGAAGTCTCACGCGGCAAGGATACGCCATCGGGTCACTGGGAAATCGCCGGCGTCCCGGCGAAGGAAGAATGGGGGTATTTCCCCCACACCATTCCGACATTCCCGCCGGCGCTCACCGAATCCGTTCTTGAAAAATCCGGTCTGCCGGGCATTCTTGGCGACTGCCACGCATCCGGAACCGAAATCATCGCGCGGCTGGGTGAAGAACACATCCGGACCGGCAAACCGATCTGCTACACTTCATCGGATTCTGTCTACCAGATCGCGGCACATGAGGAGCATTTCGGGTTAGAGAAGCTCTATGCACTGTGCGAGACGGTGTTCGAACTGGTCGCGCCGCTCAACATCGGCCGCGTGATTGCACGGCCATTCGTGGGATCGAAATCCGACAATTTCACGCGCACCGGCAACCGGCGTGATATTGCTGTACCGCCGCCGGAGCCGACCTTGCTCGACCGGCTGACCGGGCGCGGCTCCAAGGTCATAGCGGTCGGAAAAATCGGCGATATTTTCGCACATCAGGGCATCAGGGAAGTGCGCAAGGCAAGTGGCAATATGGCCCTGTTCGACGCCACCCTCGGCGCCATCGCGGACGCCGGTGACGGAGATCTGGTATTCACTAATTTTGTCGATTTCGATTCGCTCTACGGCCATCGCCGCGACATTGCCGGCTACGCCGCTGCGCTTGAAGCCTTCGACGCCCGGTTGCCTGAAGTCACGTCCCGGCTGAAGGCCGGAGACCTGCTGATCCTGACGGCCGATCACGGGTGCGATCCGTCCTGGCATGGTACGGACCACACCAGGGAAAAGGTTCCGGTCATCGGATGCGGCCCGGGAATTGGTGCGGGATCACTTGGGGTGTTCGAAACGTTTTCCGATATCGCGGAAACAATCGCCGAGCATCTGGGACTCGAGACCGGCAAATACGGGGCGTCCCACTACGCAAAGATCACCGGCAATGCCTGAACTGCCCGAGGTCGAAACGGTCCGGCGCGGTCTGCAGCCATTCATGGAGGGTGCACGGATCGCGCGCGTCGAGCAGCGGCGGCCCGATCTCCGTTTTCCGTTTCCGGAACGGTTTTGCCAGCGCATTGAAGGTGCCCGTGTCGATGCCGTGTCGCGCCGGGCCAAATATCTGCTGTTTCACTTCGACAATGGCAGTTCGCTGATTAGCCATCTTGGCATGTCCGGCTCCTATCGCATCGAGACCGATGAAGATCCGGCCAGTACGCCGGGACAGTTCCATCAGGATCGGTCCAAGGCTCAAAAACACGATCATGTGGTGTTCCACATGGAGATGGATTCCGGCGAAGCATCCCGGATCGTCTATAATGATCCGCGCCGCTTCGGCTTCATGCTACTGAGCGAAACGGCGGCGCTGGCAGCGCATCCAATGCTTGCCGATCTTGGCATCGAGCCGACGGGCAATTCACTCGATGGCGCGCTGCTGTCAAAGATGTTTTCAGGCAAACAGGCGCCGCTGAAAGCCGCTCTGCTCGACCAGAAGCTGATTGCGGGCCTGGGCAATATCTATGTCTGCGAGGCATTGTGGCGCGCCGGCCTGTCACCCCGGCGGCTGGCCGGCTCGATCGCCCGATCGGACAGCAGGACCAGCGCCCGTGCAGGACGCCTTGCCGATGCCGTGCGGTCGGTCATCGCCGATGCCATAGAGGCTGGCGGTTCTTCCTTGCGCGATTATGTTCACACGGACGGATCGCTGGGATATTTTCAGCACAGTTTTGCCACCTATGATCAGGAAGGCAAACCTTGTGCCCGCTGCAAAACGGAGATTCAGCGGATCGTTCAAAGCGGCAGATCGACCTTTTTCTGCCCATCCTGTCAGCGATAGCTGACTAAAACACCTCGAGGAGAAAGATCAACCATGGCCTTTGAAACCATTCTGTCGGAGACAAGAGGACCGGTCGGACTGATCACGCTGAACCGGCCGAAGGCGCTGAATGCGCTCAATACGACTGTCCTTCGTGAGGTCGTCGCGGCTTTGCGGGAATTCGATGCCGACGCAAAAATCGGCGCCATCGTCATCACCGGATCAGAAAAGGCTTTCGCAGCGGGTGCCGACATCAAGGAAATGCAGCCATTGTCCTATGTCGATGCCTATATGGCCGACTTTTTTGCCGGCTGGGAGGACGTCAGCCGTATCCGCAAGCCGGTTATTGCGGCTGTAGCGGGATATGCGCTTGGCGGCGGCTGCGAACTGGCGATGCTGTGCGACATGATCATTGCCGCCGACACGGCAAAATTTGGCCAGCCGGAAATCACCCTCGGGGTCATGCCCGGAATGGGTGGGTCGCAACGCCTCACCCGGGCCGTCGGCAAGGCAAAGGCGATGGACCTTTGCCTGACCGGACGGATGATGGACGCGGACGAGGCCGAACGCTCAGGGCTGGTCGCCCGCGTTGTGCCGGCATCCGAGTTGATCGAAGAAACACTTGCAGCCGCAACAAAGATCGCCGGCTTCTCGATGCCTGCCGTCATGATGACCAAGGAAACCGTCAACCGGTCCTATGAATCCACCCTTGCCGAAGGGCTGCGTTTCGAGCGCCGGCTGTTCCATTCCATGTTCGCATTGGAAGACCAGAAGGAAGGCATGTCGGCCTTCGTCGAAAAACGCACCGCCAGCTTCAAGAACAAGTAGATCGGATCGTAGGGTCAGGACTGGTTCGAAACCGGTGGCACTTCTCCATCCCCCAATGTAGCGTTGTGGAAAAGCCGCAACGGAAAGCGTGAAAAAATGGCAGCAAGCAAAAAACCGGAGCCGACGGGACCGGCGGTGACCGATCAGGAAGCACTGGACTTTCACGCCTCCGGTCGGCCGGGAAAACTCGAAATAAACCCGACGAAACCGATGGCAACGCAGCGGGACCTTTCGCTGGCCTACTCCCCTGGTGTTGCGGTGCCCGTACAGGCGATCGCCGACGATCCCAGCCGGGCGTTCGACTATACGACGCGCGGCAACATGGTCGCGGTCATTTCGAACGGCACGGCCATTCTCGGTCTTGGAAATCTGGGAGCGCTGGCGTCAAAACCGGTGATGGAGGGAAAGGCGGTGCTGTTCAAACGCTTCGCCGATGTCGATTCCATCGATCTGGAGGTCGATACAAGCGATATCGACGAATTCGTCAATTGCGTGCGTTATCTCGGCCCCTCCTTCGGCGGCATCAACCTGGAGGACATCAAGGCACCCGACTGTTTCATCATCGAAAGCCGCCTGCGCGAACTGATGGACATTCCGGTTTTCCATGACGACCAGCACGGCACAGCGATCATCGCAGCTGCCGGCCTGATCAATGCCATGCATCTGACCGGCCGCGACATGAAGAACACCAAACTGGTCTGCAACGGTGCCGGCGCAGCCGCCATTGCCTGTGTCGAGCTGATCAAATCGATGGGATTTGCGTCCGACAATATAATCCTGTGCGATACCAAGGGAGTGATCTGGCAGGGCCGCGAAGACGGCATGAACCAGTGGAAATCGGCCCATGCGACCAAGACCGACCGGCGGACGCTGACCGATGCACTCGAAGGTGCAGACATATTTTTCGGGCTGTCGGCGAAGGGCGCGCTGACGGCCGAAATGGTGCGGTCGATGGCGGCTAATCCGATTATCTTCGCATTGGCATATCCGGTTCCGGAGATCACCCCGGAGGAGGTCGCGGAGATCCGCGACGACGCAATCATGGCGACCGGACGCTCCGACTACCCGAACCAGGTCAACAATGTCCTGGGCTTTCCTTACATCTTCCGCGGTGCGCTGGACGTGCGGGCCACAACCATCAACGAGGACATGAAAGCCGCCGCGGCGAAAGCCCTGGCAGACCTCGCCCGCCAGGACGTTCCGGACGATGTCGCCGCTGCCTATCAGGGCAACCGGCCGATATTCGGACCGAGCTATATCATTCCGGTACCATTCGACCCGCGGCTGATTTCCGCCATTCCGGTTGCCGTTGCAAGGGCAGCCATGGACAGCGGCGTGGCGCAGCGGCCGATTCTTGATCTGGAGAATTATGGCCGCGAGCTGTCGGCCCGCCGTGATCCAATCGCCTCCACCCTGCAACGCATCTATGACCGGGTGCGCCGGCAACCGAAGCGGATCGTCTTTGCCGAAGGCGAGGAAGAGCAGGTAATGCGGGCCGCCGTTTCCTACGTCAATCAGAAACTCGGCACGGCAATCCTGCTCGGCCGCGAAGACGAAATGCGCACGACCGCGCGCAATGCCGGTGTTGACATCGAAAAACCCGGCATTGAACTGATCAACGCACGACTTTCGCGGCGAAACGGTGTGTATGCGGATTATCTGTTCGAACGACTGCAGCGGCAAGGCTTCCTGTTCCGCGACTGTCAGCGCATGATCAACAACGACCGCAACTTCTTCGCCACATGCATGGTGGCGCTTGGCGATGCCGACGGCATCGTTACCGGCGTGACACGGAACTACTCCACTGTGCTCGACGATGTCAGAAAGGTCATCGACGCGCGTCCGGGGCATCGGGTGATTGGCGTGTCGCTGGCGCTGTGCCGGGGCCGGACGGTGCTGGTCGCTGATACTGCCGTACACGACATGCCCTCATCGGTCGAACTGGCGGATATTGCCGAAGAAGCCGCGCGAATGGCGCGGCGGATGGGCTATGAGCCACGGGTAGCGATGCTTGCCTATTCGACCTTCGGCCACCCGCCCGGTGAGCGCTCGGAAAAAGTCAAGGAAGCTGTCAAGATTCTCGACAAGCGCCGGGTCGATTTTGAATATGACGGCGAGATGGCTGCCGATGTTGCGCTCAACCCGCTGCTGATGAAGCAATATCCCTTCTGCCGCCTCTCGGCGCCGGCCAATGTGCTGGTCATGCCGGCATTTCACTCCGCTTCGATCGCCACCAAGATGCTGCAGGAACTCGGCGGCTCGACCGTCATCGGACCGTTGCTGGTCGGCCTCAACAAACCGGTGCAGATTGTCTCGCTCAACGCCAAGGACTCCGATATCGTCAACATGGCGGCAATCGCCGCGTATAATTCCGGAGCGTGAGGGGCCTGTCCCTGTCACTTTTGGGACAAGACGTGGTCTCCTCCATCCATCGGCAACGTTCATGCTCAGGATAAAGCTCCTGCCAGCAATGCCACATCAAATTGAGGCGACAGAATTGCGGTAACGCGGCAATTCAGCTCGCTGTCCGATTGACTTACTCGGATTTATTGCTTTGCCAGTATGTTTTACAAACCGGAATCGCGAAGATTCCAATTATAATTAGCCGGTACGCCATTTGTTAACCAACTGCGCGCAGTATCCGGTCAACGACAGCTTGCCATTTGGCAACGGCATGACGCCACGCGGTCGCTCCGGAAGATCCGGAATGTTCCCCTGTATTGTTAGTAATGGAACATCGAAATGACGAGTATTTTGACCAATGCTTCAGCCATGACGGCGCTGAAGAACCTCAACATGACCAACAGCAAATTGGAAACCACACAGGCGCGCATCTCGACCGGCCTGCGTGTTTCCGAAGCTTCCGACAATGCCGCCTACTGGTCGATCGCGACACAGCTGCGCTCGGACAACAAGGCACTGTCAACGGTTCAGGACGCCCTCGGACTAGGCGCCGCCAAGGTCGACGTCGCCTATACGGGCCTGAACAGTGCGATCGAAGTTGTCGACGAAATCAAGTCGAAACTCGTGGCCTCACGCGAAGCCGGTGTCGACCGCTCTAAGATCCAGGACGAAATCGGTGAACTGCAGACGCAGCTTGTCAGCATCTCCACTTCGGCAAGTTTTGTCGGTGAGAACTGGCTGTCGGTCGATTCCGCCGCGGCTGGCTTCAATGCCACCAAGTCGGTTGTTGCGTCCTTCACACGTGCCACGGATGGTTCGGTGTCGGTTGGAACGATCAGCATCAACATTTCGTCAACGATCCTGTTTGACAGCGCCGCCGATGCGGCCGGTCCTGCCGGTGTTGGTGTCATCGATGCCTTTCGTGATACGACCGGTGCCATAATTGCCGGCCAGAACGCTCCGACAGCAACTGATTTCGCCCTGTCAACCATGGACATCTCCGCGCTGACCAACAGCACGGCAGATCTGACCACGCTTGAGCAGCACATCAGCCGCGCGGACGCCGCGCTCAGCGAGATGACGACTGCTGCCGGTAGTCTTGGCGCCGCCAAGAAGAGCATCAGCATGCAGAACGAGTTCATCACCAATTTGATGGACGCGGTCGACCGTGGTGTCGGTCAGCTGGTCGATGCCAACATGAACTCTGAATCCACCCGGTTGCAGGCCCTGCAGGTGCAGCAGCAGCTCGGTATTCAGGCTCTGTCGATCGCCAATTCCAGCTCGCAGACAATCCTGTCACTGTTCAGATAAACAACTGAGCAGACCACTGAACAACGAAAGGCCGCCCTTCGGGGCGGCCTTTTTCATGGGTACAAACGTGTTCGGTTGCTTTGATGGAACCGCACCCTACTCGCCAATGCGGTCAACCGGTGTAGTCATATATGGGATGTATCAGTCAGACAAACCGGTCGGCATCGGCACCGTAGTAGTTGATGAAACGGTTGGTGATCCGCTCGACCGGCAAGATGACCAGCACATCGGTCGTTGCGAAATTCGGGTCGATGACGCAGCCGTCGCCGAACATCGCGCCGATGCGCAGATATCCCTTGACCAGCGGCGGCATGGCGCCGATGGCCGATTTGGTATCGATCGCCTCTTCGGGAACCAAGTCCATATTGTTGAATCGGCTTGGCACCGCCGCCACGTCCCATTCGGGTACAGCGCGGTATTTATGAGCCAGAAACGACAGAGCCTGCGCATGCGCCGCCGGAATCGTTCCTGAAAAAGAGGCACAACCGGTCATGACGTCGACGCCGTGCAGCCTGCTGTAGGACCAGATTCCCTGCCACAACAACTCAACGGTTCGCTTGCTGCGATATTCCGGCAAAACACAGGAACGGCCAAGTTCAAGGAAACTGCGTTTCGGGTGGCGCTCGATCAAAGCTTCCAGCTGAAATTCATCATCGGTATAGAAGCCGCCTGACTCACGAGCCCGGTCCTGCCGCAACAGCCTGTAGGTACCGACAATCTGCTTGTGTTCAGGCCCTTCGATTTGGGTATCGAAGACGACGAGATGATCACAGATCGGATCAAAGCGGTCGGCATCGCGCCGCTCAAGCGAATCGGCATTCGGATTTGTTGCACCGAGTTCGTCATAAAAGACGCGGAACCGAATCTCCTGCGCCGCTGAAATCTCGGACTGGTTACGGGCAAGGCGTACTTCCATACGCCCAATCCGGCCCAAAACGTCCGTTACTGTTGCGGCACCATTGGTGCGTTTCAAGGCTCTTGCCATAATACCTTTGGCATTAAGATGCTTTTGCCGTTCGAGCAAGGCGGTTTGCAAAGCTGAGTCTCCCATGGCGTCGTTAACCGGGGGATTAGTCAGTAATTGCAACGACAAAATGACAGAAGAGGGGCTTCACGCCAAGCCGGCTTCGCGATTTCAACACAGTTGGGCGAATACCGCCTCATTGATCGACGATACCAGCTCGTGCGGATCCACCGGCTTTGTAACGAAACCCGTCGCCCCCCGGGAGATAACCGTTTCACGGGTGTCATGCTGACCATCGGCGGTCAGCGCGAGGATCGGCACCGCATCGATTCCTTCGCCTTCTTCATGTTTTCGAATCAGCGCGATGGCATCCAGCCCATCCATAACCGGCATATGCAGATCCATTAAAATCGCGTCGAATCGCCTGTCATGCGCCGTGGCGGCGGCAACAGCATCCCTGCCATTTCCCACCACGGTCACTTCATGGCCGGCTTTTTTCAAGGCGGCCGTTACCAGCATAGCATTGATTTCATTGTCTTCCGCCGCCAGCACGGAAAGCGCCCTGCGTCCTGAAGGATGCGGCGAATCGGGGAGAATATCAGGCGCAATCGTCTGCTGATCAGATACCGCGCCCGATTCATCGTTCAACACCCGCAAAAGGGTTTTCCCGCGAACAGGCCGCGCCAGGAAGCCGGAATACCCCAGCTTGTCAAATTGCGGCAGTTGGCCGCGATCATTGGGAGCGATCATCACAACGGCGCGGCCGGGCAGTTTTTCCGCGGTGCGCAGATCCCCGATTGCCGATCGTTCCCGTCCTTCCAGAACCGCATCAATGATCACAGCGTCGAATTGATCGGCAGTGACGCCGGAATTGCTCAAAACGTCTTCCAGAGTGTGGTGGACGACCGAATGGCCACCGCGGGAATCAACCGTGCGCCGGATCGCTTCGCATTCCATCTTATTTGGAGAGACAATCAGGATGCTGCGGCCCGCCAGTTCATCCGGCTGCTGACAAGATGGCTGAATTTCAGCCTCTATCGGGATTTCGACCGTAAATGCGGCGCCACTTTCAGGGCGGTTTTCCACGGTAACCTGACCGCCCATCGCAGTGACAATGCGTCTTGAAATCGCAAGACCGAGACCGGTACCGCCATGGCGTCGGGTCGAGGTGCCATCGCCCTGTTCGAATTCTTCGAAGATTCTGGCCTTGTCCGCCGGGGCCAGTCCGGGACCGGTATCCTCAACCACAAATCGGAGCATTGAGTGCGATTTCCGATTGCTTACCGAAACATCGATCATCACACCGCCGGTATCGGTGAATTTCACGGCGTTTCCAACGACGTTCATCAGCACCTGACGCAACCGCCCCGGATCGGCCTGGATGCTTTCGGGAACATTCACGGCAATGTGGCAGCCGAGACCGATCTGCTTCGCATAGGCACGGGCAACGAGAAGTTCGACAATGTTCTCGATCATTTCGCGCGGCGATACGGCCTCCCGCTCCAGTTCGAAACGCTCGGCCTCGATGCGCGAGAAATCGAGCAGGTCTTCAATCAGCACCAGCAAGGCGTTGGATGATGTCGAAACCGACGAAACATAGGTCCGCTGCTCCGGCGAGAGTGTGGTGTCGGCCAGCAGTGTCGCCATTCCCATGATTCCGTTGAGCGGCGTGCGCAGTTCATGACTGACAGTGGCCAGGAACCGCGATTTCGAACGGTTGGCATATTCCGCCCGCTCACGGGCCTCGACTGACGCTGCTTCGGCCTTCTTTCGCACGGTGATGTCGCGGGCAATGGCACGGTGAGAGACGGCACCCGTGGTGTCGTCGCGGGTTGAAAGCTCGATCCAGGAAAACCATCTGACGCTGGTCGACGTGCGTATCGCGACATCGTTGTAGGTCAGGCATTCACCATCGGAAAAGGCAGTGTCTGCGGTCAGGCCGACATCGATCTTGAGGTCTTCAAGCGTCCGGCCCCGCAATTCCTCGGGCGAACATCCGACCAGATCGGCAAAAATCCGGTTGGCATAGACAATTCGTCCATCACGGTCGCGGTGAACCACCAAGTCGCCAAGCGTGTCGATCAAATCACGGGATCGGGCTTCACCCTCCTGCATCTCCCACATCCGGTCGGCAAGCGCTTCCAGTGCCTGTTGGTGATGTTCTTCCCTGTCGGTGAGATGGCGCTTCAATATTGCTTCGGCATCGGTCTGGCGGACCGCAAGCCAGGCGCAGCCTGCACCGAGCCCCATAAGCGCAATTTGCACCGATTGGGCCATGTCTGACAGCGCGCCATACGCCGCGAAAGCAAAAATCGCGACCGTCAAGACAACCAGAAGGCGGCCGGACTCGGCAGGTTTGAATACAGGTTCAGAGGCTCCGGCCGATCGCGGTGGCACGGCTGAATACGATAGTGCGCCACGCGATACGGGTGCGGCATTGGTACCAGCGTGAGGAAGCCTGAATTGCAAGTCTGCCATAATGACGGCAAACTAGTGGAAAGCGCTTAGGATTCCGCTTGCCGCATCATTAAGATTTTAAGCAATCCGGTCAGACGATGCCAAACCAATGGCATTACATCCCAACGACAACCCGGCCGCGGATATTCCCATCGACAATATCGGTTGCAGCACCAACAATGTCGTCAAAACCGATTGTTCGCGACAAAGCCGCAAGCTTGGCCGCATCGAGATCCTCAGAGATTCGGCTCCACGCTTCCAGCCGCAATTCCTTCGGTGCCATGACCGAATCAACGCCCAACAATGAAACTCCACGCAAAATGAACGGCGCCACGCTGCCGGGTAGATCCAAACCCTGGGCGAGGCCGCAGGCGGCAACTGCACCGCCATAGGCGGTCATGGCAAGCGCATTTGCGAGGGTATGACTGCCAACCGCATCGACGGCGGCCGCCCAGCGTTCCTTGCCCATCGGACGGCCGGGTTCCGACAGTTCAGACCGGTCGATGACCTCAGCCGCGCCCAGCCCCCTCAAATAGGCTTCCTCGCTGGTGCGTCCGGTCGACGCAACGACGTGGTAGCCGAGCTTGGAAAGGATTGAAACGGCAACGGAGCCGACGCCTCCGGCAGCGCCGGTGACCAGAACCGGACCGCGATCTGGAGAAATGCCGTGCCGCTCCAGGGCCATGATACAGAGCATCGCGGTATAGCCGGCCGTGCCCACCGCCATCGCGTCCATGGCGTTGAGGCCATCAGGCAAGGGAACCAGCCATTCGCCACTCACCCGGGCGTGTCCGGCATAGGCGCCGTAGTGGGTCTCTCCCACGCCCCAGCCGTTCAGCACGACGGCATCGCCCTTGTGCCAGGCAGGATCGTCGGAAGACAGCACCGTGCCGGCAAAATCGATACCGGGTATCATCGGCCAGCGGCGCACGACCGGGGAACGACCGGAAATCGCCAGCCCGTCCTTGTAGTTGACGGTGGTCGCATCCACGGCAACGGTGACATTGCCTTCCATCAGATCAGCATCCGTCATATCGACGACGTCGACGGATTGTTTCTTGTCTTCGTCGCGCGAGATCAGGATGGCCTTGAAAGTGTCAGACATGAATTCCCTCAATACTCTTTTCGGTACAAAAGTGATTTTGTGAATAGGCCGGATCAATCACCGGGATGCGGTCTTTTCCCGGTGGCAGCGTTCCGTTCGGCCAGCCATTTCAGCAATTCGTCCAGCAGCACCAGACCGGCGCCGACGGTGATGCACGCATCGGCAAAATTGAAGATCGCAAATGACCAGTCAGGGGTGTGCAGCAGCATATAGTCAATCACATAGCCCAGCATGGCACGATCGATCAGATTGCCGATTGCGCCACCGACAATAAGCGCAAACCCCAGTCGGGCGATGCGAAATTCGGCCGCGGTTTTCGACCACAATACAAGCACACCTATTACCACTGCGACGGCGATCAGGGTCAAACCGGTTGCGCCCAGTCCGGACAGCATTGAAAAGGCAATCCCGGTATTGTGCGTTCTGAAAAGTGCGACAAACGGAAAAATGTCGATCTGCTGATGCAGCGGCAATTGCTGTTCAGCGAGCCATTTCAGCCCCTGATCGAGTACAATCACGAGCAAAATGATACTGGCAGACACGATCGGTGAGATTATTCTCATTTCTGTTCCTGCATTTCCAGTGTCAGCGCCGGGCGCCGGATTTCAAACAGCATGATCCCGGTGGCCACGGCAAGGTTGAGGGAATCGGCACGGCCGGCTTGCGGAATGCGCAGCAGATGGTCGCAACAGTTGGCAAGATCATCGGACAGACCTTGTTGTTCGTTGCCCATCAACAGCACAACCGGCCTGTTGGCATAGTCAATCGACCGATAATCGACCGACCCGCTGAGATGTGTGCCGACCACCAGGCCCGGAAAGGTCTCCCGCCAATCCAGAAAACCGGTTTCGCTGACGCGGGCCACAGGAACGGCGAAGACCGATCCCATTGTTGCCCGCACGGTCTCGGTCGAAAACGGATCGGTCGATTCACCGATCAGCACGACGCCTTTTGCACCAGCGGCATCGGCGGTGCGAATGATGGTACCAAGGTTACCGGGGTCGCGTACCCGGTCGATCGCGACGTAAACGGAGCCACCCTCGCCTGCGAAACTGCCAAGCGTGGAATAGCGTTGCTCGAACACGCCTATCACCATCTGGGGATTGTCGCGCCGGGTGATCGCCGAAAGGATCTTTTCGGTGACCTGGAGAACCAGCCCGCCATTGGCCACCGCGCGCGCCGCAATCTTTTCGACTGCCGGATTGCCGATGGCGGAGCGGGCGAATGCCAGCGTTCGGATTGTCCAGCCCAGATCAAGCGCGTCAATCACCAGTTTCAGCCCCTCGGCGACAAACAGGCCCTGTTCGTCGCGGCTGCGCTTGCGGTGCAGGGTGCGCAGATCCTTGATGATTGGATTGGTCAGGCTGGTGATTTCCTTCACCTGGCCCGGGCTTCGTGACGAAGTCTGTGCGTTGTTCATTTGGCAACCCAACGGCTGAAAAGAGACGTCGACAGAAGCCTGTTTGCGGATTTTTCGCGGATAAGCAATTCTCCGGACTCGATCGTGCCACCCATCCCGGCAAAGCGCTCGCGCATCAGAGCATGAATTGAATAGAACGACGCGCGAATCGAATAGGCGGTCAGCACGACCGCGAGCGGTTCGCGCGTCAAAATCGCCCTGCAGGCCTCAATCATCGCCGCCAATTGTTCGAACAGTTGCCAGACCTCTCCCTTCGGGCCACGCCCATAGGCTGGCGGGTCAAGCAGAATGATGTCGTAGCCATTGCCGCGCCGGGCCTCACGCTCGACGAATTTAACAGCGTCCTCGCAGATCCAGCGGATCGGTTTTTCTGACATTCCCGCCATCTGCTGGTTCTCGCGGGCCCAGCCGATCGCCTTTTTTGAAGCATCGACATGCGTGACGGCGGCACCGGCCCGTGCGGCAACCAGAGACGCCAGACCGGTATAACCAAAAAGATTGAGAACCCGGACCGGTCGGCCCGCCTGCCGGATCAGGCCGTCCATATGTGCCCAATGCGGCGCCTGCTCGGGAAACACCCCGACATGGCGAAACGAGGTGAACCGCCCAAGGTAGGATATCCCGTCATACATCATTGGCCAGACCTCCCCCAGCGGCTCGCCGGGGAAGCGCCAGCGGCCAAGTCCCTCTTCGCTGGTGTCGCCGGTAAAAACGGCATCAACCTTCTGCCAGTCGCGCTGGTCAAGCGTCGGTCGCCAAAGCGCCTGAGCCTCCGGACGAACAATCCGGTAAGGACCGTATTGCTCGAGTTTTCGTCCGTCGCCGCTATCGAGCAGCGCATAGTCGTCCGAAGGTGCCACTTCGAGGATCAGCGGGAGGTTTTCCGCCGGCAATGGAGCATCGCGCCGATCCGGCAGCACCGGCGTGGCGGACAAAATGCCGGCGTCGGCCGGCCGGTCAGCGGCGGCGGCCCTGCCGCGTGGCTTTTTGGCACGACGGCGCGCAGGCCCGGAAATTTCGCGTGAGGCCTTCACCATAGGGCTCCAATCATACCGAACAGGGTGTCGCGCTTCTGCCACAGGCCCCTATTTCACGCAACCGAAGGGCCATTATGAGGCGCATGCTTCAATTTGATGATGACTTGAGTTAGGTCATAGTCTCAGGATCGAAACGGCGAGGAAACATTGATGGCGGACAAATATCGGGCGAATGTCGGCAGCGTGTTTTTCTGGAGCCTGGTATTGTGCCTTCTGCTGTTCATCGCCGCCTATGTGATCGGCTGAGCGATCATGCCGGCAATTCGGCCCTCAAACGCCGGGCGCCGGCAATGCCGGACCTGAAGAACCAGGCGCCTTTGTTGTTGCTTCCCCGTTCGATTTGGCAAGAGCTGAAACCTGTTTGGAATAGCTGCGCGCACGTTTGCGGTGTTTGCGCTGGGTGAACCAGGTAGCTACTCCGCCGAGAACAAGGCCGATCAACAAAGCCAGATAGAGGAACACGAACAGCGGAGCCTGGAATGTCAGCGCCTGACTGCCAGGGTTGAATGGATCCAGCGTAAAGGCGACGATGTCGCGATTTGCCACCGTCAGCGCGATCAATATGACCGCCACCGGGATCAGAACGAGCACAACAATTAGTCTGGACAGCATGTCTCTTGAAGAACTCCGATCAACTGGCGCGGTTTGTGCGCCGTTTGCTTATTGTTCGCCGTTTGGCGATTTTCCGTTCAACCGTTCGCGCAGTTCCTTGCCGGTCTTGAAGAAAGGAACCCATTTTTCCTCGACTTCAACCGACTCTCCCGTGCGCGGATTGCGGCCGGTTCGGGCCGGCCGGTTTTTGACTGAAAACGCACCAAATCCACGCAGTTCCACGCGATTTCCCTCCGAAAGGGCATCGGTAATCTCATCGAATATAGCACTGACAATATTCTCGACATCGCGTTGAAACAGGTGCGGATTTCGATTCGCTATGATTTGTACAAGTTCTGACTTGATCACCGGCGCGCTCCCCTCGATTTGCGCTGCACTTCAATTCCAATCCGCCGCATTATTATTCGTTTGTAGCGGCACTCTCAGGGTGCCAAACGGAGAGAAGACCGTCAAGGAAGATACTGTCTCCATTCAGGTTTCGGGCCATGCCGGCTGTTTTTCCGGGCAAACCAACCGTCTCGGCAAGCCAGCCAATGAAGGCGCCGGACAACAGCAGCCCCACTCCGGTGGGCTTCGGCTTCCATTCCATCACCTTCAAATCCGGATCGACCCCCTTGGTGTTCAGCCAGGCAACTGCTTCATTTTCACCACCGAGACTGTCAACCAGTTTCCGGTCAAGGCCCTGCCTGCCGGTAAAAACGGAACCGTCGGCAAGCGCCACGACCTCTGAACGGCTCAAGGGCCTGCGATCGGTTACCAGACCGACAAACCAGTCATAGCTGTCCATTATCATCGATCTGATCATCGTCCTTTCAGCTTCGGTTGTCGGATTGAAAGGAGAAGGTTCGGCTTTCAGCGGCGATGTCTTGATTTCCTCCATCTTGATTCCGATCTTGTCGAGAAGACCGGTAAAATTGGGAAATTGCACGATGACACCGATCGAACCGACGATCGAAGACTGGCGGGCGACAATGTGGTCGGTTGCGCTGGCGATCATGTAGCCTGCGGAAGCCGCAAGGGTTCCGACCTGTGCGACGACCGGTTTTTCCCCCGCGAGCTGCCGCACAGCCTCGAAAATGGCCTCACCGCCGGCTGTCGTCCCGCCGGGCGAGTCGATTGAGAGGATCACGCCTTTGACAGCCTTGGATTTTGCGGCTCCGGCAATCCGTTTCAGCAGTTCCTCGTCCTCGGTAATGGCACCTTCAATGCGTATCTTGGCGATGTGATCGGCAGATTTGCCGGCCAACTGGCTGCCCAGAGTCGCATAACCGATACCGACAATGGCGAGCGCCGCCACGATGAAGGCAATGGCTCTCCAGAAGGTCAGTTTGCGGCGG
This sequence comes from Hyphomicrobiales bacterium, assembly GCA_021775495.1. Classification (GTDB taxonomy): domain Bacteria; phylum Pseudomonadota; class Alphaproteobacteria; order Rhizobiales; family Rhizobiaceae; genus JAJFHT01. Next base: position 26,773 of record JAJFHT010000250.1, read on the forward strand.
AGCCGCCGCCGATCAATCATTTGGTCTGCCGTGTTCACCTGCCACTCACCGGGATTGTCTGTTCATGCCGTCAGGTTCTACGTCAATGCGGCCGCAGCCGCCAGCCATTTCGACGCCAGCAACCACCGGCAAACGGCACGGTGCGACAAAATGCCGAACACCGGCGATGCTATCGAAGAGCCTTGTTGGAGACAAAGGCTGACAATTCATACAAAACCAACCATATTGGTGCCCAATTGCCCTGCACCTGATGTTGCGGACCCATTTGAAACATCGAATTGGGCAGTTTGACGACCAACCTTTGCAGGAATCATGTCAGCGACCATTCCAACCGGACCGGAAATTTCAGGTGATGGCGTTTTGCTCCCGCCCAGCGTCGCCGACCGTACCGAAATGGTCTTTCACAGCGCCCGGCGGCACTCGCGGCTGGTCAAACTGCTCAAGTTCGGATTGCCGTTGGCCGGCTGTCTGATCATTGCCGGAGTTGTCGGTTTTGTGATGCTCTCGGGTTCTTCGGTGCCGGCGATCGATGTATCGGGGGTCGGCGTCAAGGACGGCAAGCTGGTAATGGCCAATCCGAAACTCGATGGACAGACCAAGGCCAAGCTGCCCTACAACATGAAGGCCGCCCGGGCGATCCAGGATCTTTCCAATACCAACATCATTTCACTGGAGGAAATCGACGCCAAATTCGCCCTCAACAGCGATGTAACGGCTGAATTCAGTGCCGAAAGTGGTGTTTTCGACAATGTGAACAACACTCTCGACATCAACAGCCCGTTGAACGTAAAGACATCATCGGGAATGGTGGCGAAACTGAAATCGGCGCAGGTTGATCTCAAGGCCGGAAACCTGAAAACACAGGATCCGGTCGACATTGATTTGAACGGTTCGCATATTGCCGCCGATTCGCTGACAGTCACGGACCAGGGCAAAGTTCTCGTATTCGAGAAAAGGGTTCGGGTTACCATTACCAAGGGCCAGCTTCGGTCCGGCGACGGGCAATAGGGGTTGCATGGGAACGATAACAACCAGATGGATTGCCCACGGACTGCTGGGCATCATGATCGGATTGGGTGGTTTCGGACCGGCGACCGGATTTGCACAGGATCAGACCGGCGCTGCCGGTCAATCCGGTACTCTTTCGGGTATACAGATCAACAATGACGAACCCATCTTGATCGAAAGCGACCGACTCGAGGTTCGTGAAAACGATAATATTGCGGTGTTTTCGGGCAATGTCAGTGTCGTGCAGGGCAAAACGCTGCTGAAATCCAAAACGCTAAGGGTCTTTTATGCCGATGACGGCGGATCCGCCGCTACAGGCTCGGCAAATATCGACCGCCTGGAGGCGGAGGGCCGCGTCTATGTCAAATCCGAAGCCCAGGTAGCAACGGGTGATCGCGGAACCTACGATATGAAATCGGAAGTAATGGTGCTGTCCGGCAAGAATGTCGTGTTGACCGAGGGGGACAATTCGGCAGTCGGCTGCAAGCTGACCATTCACACGCGGTCCGGGCTTGCGCAGCTTGAAAGCTGCAAAGAACGGGTGAAAATCCTGATCGCCCCGAAATCCACGAATTAGAGCGAGACGGGATTTGTCGTTTTTCTCCCGGATTGGCGGGCGGACCGCACAGGAAGCGGCCAAACCGAAACAGGCCGAGCCCGAAGTCCGACTCAAGGGCACGTTAATCGCCCGCAGCCTCAGCAAGAGTTACCGCGGCCGCACAGTGGTCAGCGGTGTTTCGCTGGGTGTCCGGGCCGGTGAGGCAGTCGGGCTACTTGGCCCGAACGGAGCTGGAAAGACAACCTGCTTCTACATGGTAACCGGGCTTGTTCCGGCGGATGCGGGCACCATCGAAATCGACGGTTTTGATGTCACGTCCATGCCGATGTATCGCCGGGCGCGGCTTGGAATCGGCTATCTGCCGCAGGAAGCGTCGATCTTTCGCGGCCTTTCCGTCGAAAACAACATCCGTGCCGTGCTTGAGGTGGTTGAAAAAGACCGCCAGAAGCGGGAAGAGCGGCTCGATGCGCTGCTGGACGAGTTTCACATCTCGCATCTGCGCAAGGCTCCCTCGATTGCGCTGTCGGGCGGCGAACGCCGACGGCTCGAGATCGCCCGGGCGGTTGCCACCCAACCGAACTTCATGCTGCTCGACGAGCCATTTGCCGGTGTCGATCCGATCGCCGTGACCGACATTCAGCAATTGGTGCGGCATCTGACCAGGCGCGGGATCGGCGTGTTGATCACCGATCACAATGTGCGCGAGACCCTGGGTCTTATCGACCGGGCCTACATCATTCATGACGGCCAGGTGCTGACCCACGGTCGGCCGGATGACATCGTCACCAATCCCGATGTGCGGCGGCTCTATCTTGGCGAAGGATTTACTCTTTAAGAAACCTGGTTCTGCTACTATGGCCCAGATAAAGCAAAAACCGGGCCAGTTCGGGCACTCCCGGACCGGAGAGTAACGCCACGTGCAATCGGTCAAACTACAGTTACGGCAATCCCAGTCGCTGGTGATGACACCTCAGCTCATGCAGTCGATCCGGCTGCTGCAGTTGACCCATCTCGAACTGGAACAGTTTGTCGAAGAGGAGGTCGAGCGCAATCCGCTGCTGAACCGCGGCGAAGATAGTGTCGACGATGTACCGCCGCAGCGGACGGAGGAAGAGCGGCCACAGCAGCAAGAGGCTGCCGACGAATGGCTGCAGCCCGGGCATGAACCGAGTGCGGACCAGATCTCAATCCGCCTCGACACTTCGCTGGAAAATGTGTTTCCCGACGATCCGGGCGTGCGCGAGGAGATGGCGCCCGATCTGGCGGCGCAATGGAAGTCTGCCGGCGGCGCGGACCCGTCGCGCGGTTCGGGTGAGGGTTTTGACATCGATCGACTGGCGTCGACAGCGATAACATTGCGGGATCATGTCACCGAGCAGATCGTGTTCGCGTTTCCATCGGCCCAGGACCGATTGATCGCCGCCAATCTGGCGGATTGGCTGGATGAGGCCGGATATCTGCAAGCCGAATATGCCGGTGCCTCAGAGAGGCTCGATGTCAGCGACGAACATCTGGAGCGGGTTCTCAAGACCTGCCAGTCCTTCGACCCGCCGGGACTTTTTGCCCGCGACCTGTCGGAATGTCTGGCGCTACAGCTTGAACACCGAAACCGGCTGGATCCGGCTATACGGGCACTAACTGAAAACCTCGATCTGCTTGCCAAACGGGATTTCCAGTCGCTGAAACAGCTCTGCGGCGTGGATGAAGACGATCTGCTCGACATGATGGATGAGATCAGGGCGCTCGATCCAAAACCGGGGACGGCGTTTTCCGGCGGCACAGCCGATACGATTGTTCCGGACGTTTCGGTGCGGCAGGCTGCCGACGGCAGTTGGGCACTCGAATTGAATCCCGAAGCCCTGCCGCGGGTTCTGGTCGATCATGCCTACCACGCACGGGTTGCCGATGGCGCCCTCAGCGCGAAGGAAAAGGAATTCCTGTCCGGTTGCCTACAGCAGGCGAACTGGTTGACCCGGAGCCTGGACCAGCGTGCCCGTACGATCTTGAAGGTTTCCAGCGAAATCGTCCGCCTGCAGGATGGATTTCTGATCCACGGCATATCGCATCTCAAACCGCTCAATCTGCGAACCATCGCCGATGCGATCGGCATGCACGAATCAACCGTCAGCCGGGTTACGACCAACAAATATATGGCCACACCGCGTGGGGTCTTTGAATTGCGCTACTTTTTTACCGCGGCACTGGCCTCCTCGGAAGGCGGCGATGCGCATTCTTCCGAAACCGTCCGGCACCGCATCAAACTGATGATCGACGCGGAATCGGCAAAATCGGTGTTGTCGGATGAAACCATCGCCGACACCCTGAAAAACGAGGGCATAGATATCGCCCGTCGAACCGTGGCGAAGTACCGGGAAGGTATGAATATTCCGTCCTCCGTGCAGCGCAGGCGTGAGAAAAAAGCACTCGCTCGAGCCAATCGGTAAAGCGGTTGGTCCAACTGTCCACAGCGGCGCGGCCTTCCCATCGGCTTCGTTGACATTTGCGCGCGATGGGACTAGAAGCCCGCTCGCAATGGGCGGAATGATGATCCGCGGGTGGAAAACCACCGAACATCCACCGACTGGACAACGGAACAGTATTTTCGCAGAATCATGCGATCATTCCGCAGACCTTGTGTGCCCGGCACACAAGCAAGCATTTGACCTGAAGAAAGATGAGCCGCCAAATGAGCCTTCGCGTTTCTGGGAAACATATGGAAATCGGTGATGCATTCCGGACCCGGATCGAGGACAGGATCAGCGAAGCGGTTAACAAATTTTTCGACGGCGGTTACTCCGGACATGTGACGGTGGAGAAATCCGGCTCGCGGTTTTCCGCCGACTGCCTTGTGCACCTCGATACCGGAACCGTCTTGCAGGCAACAGGTGCAGCCCAGGAACCGCAAAGCGCCTTCGACGCGGCGGCAGAGCGGGTTGAAAAACGGCTTCGGCGCTACAAGCGCCGGCTGAAATCGCACAATACCGGCGGCAATGGCAGCCTGGCCGAGGATATTGCCTACCGGGTCATGGAGCCGATGGCCGATACCGAGGACGAGGTTCCGGACGATTATGCCCCTGCAATTGTCGCTGAATCCTCCGTGCCGTTGAGCACGATGTCGGTCGCTTCGGCAGTCATACAGCTCGACATGAAAGAAAACCCGGTGTTTGTGTTCCGGAACGCCGGCAACGATCAGGTGAACATTGTTTACCGCAGGCCGGACGGAAATATCGGCTGGATCGATCCGTCATCCGTCTCGGCAGCTGAGAAGTAGCGGTTGAATTGAGGGTTGTCCGGCTTGCTGGCCGGATACAAGTACCGACGAAACCAGTATACGGAAACGCGAAGAAATGGATCTGAGCGATCTCATCGATTCAAA
>JAJFHT010000026.1 GCA_021775495.1 Hyphomicrobiales bacterium
CCCGGTTCAGCAACGACTGAAAGGCATGGCCCGTCATCAGCACCATGTCGAAGCGATCACCGAGATCGACGTCCCGTGCATCTGCCCGAACCCATCGCACCTTGTCGCCATCCGGTCGGTTGCGGGCGACGCCAAGCATGGCGGCTGCCGGGTCAACGCCAGTGACCTGGTGCCCTCGCCCGGCCAATGCAACCGAAAAAATCCCGGTACCGCATCCCAGATCAAGCACGCGATCCGATCCGCTGACGAGATCTGCAAAAAAATCAAAATCCGCGGACCAGGGATTGTCCCAGTCGTAGAACTGCGCAAGTTCGGGGTCGCGGTAAAGAGCGTCGAATGTCATCAGTTGACCTTATGGCACTGCAAAATTTCCGCGGTTGGACACCAAAAAATCGACGAACAGCCGGAACAGCTCCAGGCGCCGGTTTTGCTCCGGATAATAAAGATAGAACGGTGGCAGTTCGGTGACAAAGGGATCGAGCACCGTTTCAAGCGCTCCGGATTTCAGATGATCGTCGATGATCACGCGCAGCGACCAGCCGATGCCGTGTCCGTCGCGGGTCGCCTGCATGACAGACTGCATGCTGTCGAATACCAACTTCACCGGTGGATCAACGGTAATCGTCTGGCGATTCTCCCTGAATTGCCAGTCGCCAATGCGGTTGGCGCTGATATATTTGTAGCGAATGCATTTGTGAGTCAGCAGGTCGCGGGGATGTTGCGGCCGGCCATACCGGTCAAGATAGGACGGTGCGGCGGAATAGGACGGGGTGAGCGGCTCGGTTAGGCGCAGGGCGATCATACCTGTGGTCAGCTGGTCACCCAATCGAAATCCGGCGTGAAATCCGTCCCGGACGACATCGACCAAGCCTTCACTTATCGACAGATCGAGACAGACATCCGGATAGGCCGCCTGAAATTCAGCCAGGACCGGCGCGATAATAATCTTGTAAGCGCTCCTCGGCAGCGTCAGCCGCAATGTGCCGGTTTTCGCCTTGCCGATCTCACGGCTGTTTTCAATCGCTTCGGCGATCTCCCGAAAAGCCGGCCCGGTGCCTTCCAGTAAAGTCCGGCCGGCATCAGTCAGCTCTACCGACCGCGTTGTGCGGACCAGCAGGTCAACGCCGATCCTGCGCTCGAGCGCCTTGAGCTGGTGGCTAACAGCCGGAGCACCAACCCCGAGCGATTTGGCCGCGGCACGTAAGGAACCGTGCTGGACGATCGCCAGAAACACCTCAATTCCGTTAACAGGTGAGCGCAACATTGTTCGAATTAGAGCAATAATAGGGCGAATTCTCAACACCTATTCAAACAATGTGGTGATAAATATGCTGGCCGGAAATCGAACATTCGGGATGCTGTAGTGACGCTTACTGACATAAAAAACCGGCCCGATCGCATCGGATTCGGCATCTTGATGGTTGTCCTGTCGTCATTGTTTACGGCGTTGCAGGATGCAACATTCAAACTCGCCAGCGCCGATGTGACGCTGTGGCAGCTTTATATTCTTCGTTCCGTATTGCTGATTCCGGTGTTTCTGATCGTCGCTGCCATATGGGGTGAAGGACCTGCCGCCTTGCGAGGGTCGCTGCGGTTGTGGCCGATGTTTCGCGCCGTCCTGTTTGTGCTGATGTTTTTCACCATGTATGCGGCAATAACGGTACTGCCGCTGTCTTCCCTGGCAGCCGGACTTTACACGGCACCGCTGTTTATCGCCGCGCTTTCGGCTTTGCTGACCGGCGAGGCGGTGGCCTGGCGCGGCTGGCTCGCCATTGGCATCGGATTTGCCGGCGTCATGATGATATTGCAACCCGGGTCTGAATCGTTCACCTGGCTGATGCTGTTGCCCGTGCTGGGCGGATTCTTCTATGCGATCTCTGCAATGGTCACGAGAAGCAAGTGCCGCGGTATCCCGCCAAGCACAATGGCTCTCTCTTTGAGCATCGCGCTGCTGATCACCGGCATTGCAGCAAGCACCGCGTTGTATCTCTGGCCACCGGTACCCGCCTACATTTCCGCTTCGCCGTTCCTGCTGTCTTCATGGCATGTGATGGGGCCGGCAGAATGGGGGCTGGTGGTTATGCTGGCAATGCTGATGTTCGGCATCGGTCTGGTACTGCCCGCTGCCTATCAGTCGGCACCGCCGGTCATCATCGCAACTTTCGACTATTGCTACCTAATCTTCGCGACGTTGTTGGGATTTGTACTGTTTTCTGAAGTTCCGGACGGCCTGACCATTGTTGGCATGCTGATGATTGCCGGCGCGGGACTGATGGTGATGCGCGGCGGGCAGTAATGCGGTCAGCCTTGTGACTTTTGTATCTTCTTCCAGCTGTCTCTCAGCGGCACAATTTCATTGAAAACCGGCAGATCAGCCGTCGTGTCAGGGTCGACGCTGAAATATCCAAGCCGCTCGAACTGTACTTGGGTAAACGCGGGATCGGCTGCGAGAGCCGGTTCAATCTTTGCTTCGATAATTGTTTTCGAATTTGGATTGACGGCCGCAAGCAGATCATCCGCCGCGCCGGGATTTTCGCTCAGGAACAAGTGTTCGAAGCGCCGCACCTGCGCATCGCCCGCACGATTGGCATTGACCCAATGCAAAGTGCCGCGGACTTTTCGTCCGTCGGGAGACTGGCCGCCTCGTGATTCAGGATCGTAAGTGCATCTCAGTTCGACGACTTCGCCATTCGCATCTCGGATGACATCGGTACAGGTGACGAAATAGGCATAACGCAGCCGCACTTCGCGGCCGGGGCCGAGCCGGAAGAACTTCTTCGGCGGATCGTCCATATAGTCGTCGCGCTCGATATAGATTTCTCTTGAGAACTCGATCTGCCGCGTGCCGGCGCTCTCGTCTTCAGGATTGTTGACGGCTTCGAGCAACTCACTCTGGCCTTCCGGATAGTTCTCGATCACCACTTTCAGCGGTTTGAGAACCGCCATACGCCGCAAAGCGGATTTGTTCAGGATTTCACGGGTGCAAAATTCCAGAAAACCATAATCGACCACGCTGTCGGCGCGGGCGACGCCGATATCGCGTGCGAAATCGCGTATTGCCGCCGCCGGAATGCCGCGCCGCCGCAGGCCGCGAAGCGTCGGCATGCGCGGGTCGTCCCAACCGTCGACCACACCCTCCCGCACCAGCTGCATCAGTTTGCGTTTGGAAAGCACGGTATGTGTCAGGCTGAGCCGCGCGAATTCATACTGTTTGGGTTTGCACGGCGTCGGCAGATGTTCGATCAGCCAGTCATACAAGGGCCGGTGATCGGCGAATTCCAGCGTACACAGCGAATGCGTGACGCCTTCAATCGCGTCCGACTGACCATGGGCAAAGTCGTAGGTCGGATAGATGCACCAGGCATCGCCGGTTCTCGGATGAGAGGCATGCAGCACCCGGTAGAGAACCGGATCGCGCATGTTGATGTTGCCCGATGCCATATCGATTTTGGCGCGCAGGGTTTTCGATCCGGTGGCAAATTCACCGGCGCGCATGCGCCGGAACAGATCGAGGTTCTCCTCGACAGAGCGGTCGCGATAGGGGCTGTTGCGGCCCGGCTCCTTCAGCGTACCGCGGTGCTCGCGAATCTGGTCGGCATCAAGATCGTCGACATAGGCATGACCGGCTTCAATCAGGTTTTCCGCCCAGGCGTAAAGCTGCTCAAAATAATCTGAAGTGTACAGCGCCGTCCCATCCCGATCCAATCCGAGCCAGTCAAGGTCTTCCCGGATGGCCTCGATGTATTCGATCTCTTCCTTGACGGGATTGGTGTCGTCGAAACGCAGATTGCAACGGCCATCAAACTCGGACGCCATGCCGAAATTCAGCGCAATCGATTTGGCGTGGCCGATATGGAGATAGCCGTTGGGCTCCGGCGGGAACCGCGTCACAACCTGGTTCACCCGCGCTGAAGCCAGGTCGTCCTTGATGATCGTGCGGATGAAATGGTCGGGACCATCGCGCTCGGCGTCCCCGGAGGATGGATTCGTGTCGGTCATTCTGTCTGAACTGTCTTTGTATTCGGGAATCAGTGATGTGACGCTTTGCCGGATCCGCGATCGGCGTTTCCAGCACATTGTCGCCCTGCCTATATCACTCCTGCCGGGAACGGGTAAGGATTTTTCAGAGCGGGAATTCAGACTGACTTCGTCGAAGATTGAAAGCCCTCGGCAGTACAAACGACCCGTAGACCACGTGGAAGCAGTCGGCTTGAAGCCTCAACTCCACTTTGGCCCATCGGTACGATACTTCACCGGTATAGGCTCACCGATGACGGCGACCTCGGGTGCGCCAGGCTGGTTCCAGTGAAACAGTGTCACATGCCAGCCATCCGGAATATGGCGGGACCGGTCGACAATACCATTGGCACCGATAGCGCGCGCGGCGTCCGCATTTGCCCAGGATGCTGGCTCGGCACCACATTTTAGAGCATCCCGCCAGGAATGGTTTGACAATTCCCGGTCGATTCCAAGCGATGCGCAGGCCTGTTGGTCACGCTGATCGAGCACATTGGCGGCGCCGACCTCAAGCTGAACGATGACACGTTGAATGCCGTCTTCGCGAAAATATCCGGAGGTGGCGATGCGCGCCCATTCAGCCGACGGGCTCATGTAGAGTGCCGGTTGGCCGGGACGATGGTATCTACCGGCGCTCAGTGCTGATGGAGGCGCCAGCACATCGTCAACCCGATCGACCGAAATGGCCCTGAAGAACAGCCCGGAAATCCGCAACAGAGCGACCGAGCCGCCGTGGTGGGTGCCAGGAACTCTCATGATGGCAACAGTGCTCCTGATGCCTGGTTGCCGTCGGCCGCTTTGCTCGGCGAGACCCCGTAGGCGCGGGTGAAGGCGCGGCTGAAGGCATCGCCGCTGCCATAACCGTATTGGCGGGCAACCTTGTTGATGCGCTGCCCTTTCATGATTGCGATGCGCGCAAGCATTAGCCGCCATTGCTTCAGATAGGCCATAGGCGTCTTGCCAACCACGGACTGAAACTCGGAAATGAATTGCGACCGTGACATGGCGGCGATCTGGACAAAATCATCGATCTGCCAGCGCCGGCCCGGCGCATCATGCATCGCAACCATGACACGGCTCAGTTTGGGATGGGCAAGACCGGCAAACAGGCCGGTCTCGGATCCCCGGTGTTCGATCCGGTTGCGCAGCAGGGTAACGACAAGCAACTCACACAGCCGGTCGAGCGCGAACCGCCCGCCACATCGTGTTTCGGAGATTTCGCGGACGATCAGTTCCGCGATCGTACGGATCTGGGCATCGGCGGTCAGGTCAACCTTCAGCTTTTCAGGCAAAGCGTGGAACAGCGGATTGGCTTCGCCGCCGATATCGACATGCGCATGGGCAACAACGGAGGCGGTGTCGGATCGGCTCGAAGGCCCGACCGGAAACAACACGAGTTCCCGCAGCACGTCATCGTCACCGGTAATGACCAGATTGCTTTCCCGCAGGAGTACCGGGGAACGCGCGGCAATTTCAAAATGCGAAATGAGACTGGAAAGACGGTCGAGATGCGTCATGTTTTCTGGACTATTGATCATGATTTGCAGAATTATCGTGATAATAAGTCCGATAGGACATGGAGGCAATGCAATAGTTCACATGGAGACCCTCAATGCTCATTCCCCGTCAGAAAACACCAGACCTTGTCCTGCCGCTGCTCGACGGTTCGACATTCGATCTCGGCAAGGAGGCGTCGGAACGCGGCACAGTGGTTTGCTTCTATCGCGGACTGCACTGTCCGATCTGCGCGAACTATCTTACCGAGCTCGAGAAACAGACGCCGGCATTTGCGGAGCGCGGTGTGACGACGATCGCGATCAGTTCCGACGGCAAGGACAGAGCCATGGCAATGGCAGAGAAGATCAGCGCCAGGCAATTGCGGTTTGCTTATGATCTGGATCTGGGAAAAGCGCGTGAATGGGGGCTTTATATTTCACAGTCGCGTGGCCTGACATCGATCGGCATTGAGGAACCGAAGCTGTTTTCCGAACCCGGCCTGTTCCTGGTCAGTCCGGATCAGTCACTCTATTACGGCTCGGTACAGACCATGCCGTTTTCGCGTCCGCATTTCTCCGAACTGGTCGGCGCGCTGGATTTTGCCATCAAGAACAATTATCCGGCCCGCGGCGAATATACCGAAGCGGCCTGATAGCTCTAGTTCATAGACCCGGCGCGTCATTCATCGCGCCGGGAATCTCCCAACGCATTTCTATTGCGGCCATTGCACCCGCGTCCTGATCGTCGCTTCAGGCCGGGTCAGTTTGTAGACCTCGTTCATGCTCGGATAGATTTCAATTTTGTCAGCCTCGCGCCAGTCGCTGAACTCAGGCTGATCTTGCGGATGCGCGGCGATCGGCAGATTGAACTCTATGAAAATCTTCTGCGATGGCCACAAAAAGAATTTGCGGTCATCAACCTTGTTGTACATGGGCACCGCCCCGGAGAAAACGGTCGTATCGCCGTCTTCGGTCCGTTTCATCCGGCGATCAGGGGAAATGGAATTCTGCCACGAGCGCAGTTCTGCTTTGACATCGAAAAAGTCATCCTCGGCAATTGCCGCGGTCGGTACGCGGACCTCGAACAACAGATTGGGCTTGCGCCCGTGTACGGGGAAGTGCGGCGGTGTGTATTCATAAAACAGCGAAAAATAGATGCCGGCAACGATCGCAGCCATGATGCCAAGGGCAATCAGCGGCTGGTTGGAACGGCTGCCGATTCTTGCCGGCTCCTCGCCGGGTGCATTGTCAGCCGGTTCCGCACCACCCCCAATGTCACGCCTGCCCGGACCCGCCGACTTGTGCCTGGTTGCAACAAGGGCAAAGAAAAACCCCACCAGCGCGCCGACGATCGCGCCGATCGGCGCCACCACCAGCATCGCGCCCATGGCGGCACTGCCATCGGCGATACCGCCTCCGGCTCTCAGGATCGGCATGGCCACCATCGCTGTGGCCACATAGCCGAAAAATCCGCCCAGGAGTGCGGCAACAACCAATCCAAATGCCCGCATTGGATCCACCCATTGAAATCAAAACAGCCGGTCTCCAAGCGTAGTCAAATCGCTGCGGCAAAGCCAATATCTATTGCCAGGGTCAGGTCCAAATTATCCTGCTGCGGAAGACAGGTCGTTACGTGGCGACATTCCGAATTTGCGTGAGTATTCGCGGCTGAATTGTGTGGGGCTTTCATAACCGACATCGAAAGCCGCACGGGACACGGAATAGCCGACCTCACGCAACAGTCTGCGCGCTTCAATCAGGCGGAGATCCTTCTGATACTGCAGCGGGCTTGTCGCGGTCAGTGCTTTGAAATGCTCGTGGAAGGAAGAAGCGGACATCCCGGCGACACGCGCCAGTTCGCCAACCGACAAATTGTCCGAATAATCCTGCCGAATGCGCGCAATCGCCTTTGCTATCCGGTTGGCGTGGCTTTCGCGTTTCAAAAACTGCCGCAACATCCCGCCATGACTTGCCTGCAGCAATCTGAAATGAATCTCGCGACGGATGAGCGGTGCCATCACCCTGGCCTCGACCTTTCGTGCGGTCAGGGCGAACAGCCGCGCCATGGCCTGGACCAGATCATCGCTCGTTTCACCGGTGTCAAGCGCGCGCGCGTCTACAGATTCCAAATCCGTTTCGCCTACCTCCTCATAGAGGCTGCGTACGATGGCGAGGTCCAGTTCCATGACCATCGCAACATAGGGCTTCTGGCGCGATGCCTGGGTAATGCGGGCCATGACCGGCATGTCGTGACTTGCAATGAGTGATTGCCCTGCACCAAAGGCGAGATGCCTGTCTCCAATATATGCTTCTTTCCGTCCCTGAAGGATCAGGCAGACCACCGGTTGGTAGATTTGCCCGTCAATACTGGTGGGGGCGTGGCTCTTGAAAAGAGCAAACCCGGGAATGTCAGTCATTGCTGCATCCGCGCCGGACGCGTTGCGATCGATGTATTCACAAATATCCGCAACAAGACGGTCTGTTTCCATCACGGCCTCCGATGAGCTCTCTACCCTATCTCACATCCCCTGCGCCTTGTGCATACGGAATTACGGCAATTCGCAGGATCAGGCAGATATTGCGGAGAATCCGGCAAGTGTTCTGTCGGACCGATACTAGATACAGACGGGAGGCCTTGTGAAAAACCATGAGATAGCCCCGCCTCAGTTGCAGTTCCCGCGAAGGACAAGACATGACCCAGACAATTCTGATCACCGGTGCATCGTCCGGCATCGGCAAGACGACTGCAAAACTTTTCCACGACAAGGGTTGGAACGTCATTGCCACCATGCGCTCACCCGAAAAGGAAGAGGAACTCACGCAGCTTGAAAACCTGTTGGTTGCCCAGCTTGATGTCACGGACCCGACATCGATCGGCGATGCGATCGAAAACGGCATAACCCGTTTTGGCCAGATTGATGTGCTGCTCAACAATGCAGGTTACGGCGCTTATGGTCCGCTCGAAGCGTTTCCGATGGACCGGATCAGACGGCAATTCGATACCAATGTCATCGGCTTGCTGGCGGTTACAAAAGCGGTGCTTCCCCACTTTCGTGCACGCAAATCGGGAACGATCGTCAATATTTCATCGATCGGCGGGCAGATGACTTTCCCGCTTGGCACGCTTTATCACGGCACCAAATTCGCGGTCGAGGGCCTGTCGGAGGCCTTGCATTTCGAACTCGAAGCCTTTGGGGTGAAAGTCAAAATAGTCGAACCCGGCATGATCGCGACCGATTTTGGCGGCCGGTCATTCGACTTCGTCAATGATGAATCGATGCCAGAATATCAAGCGACCGTACAGGCTGCGATGGGTCTGATGGGCAAGTTTGCCGCGAACCGATCCGAGCCGAAAGTTGTGGCGGATGTCATCTGGACCGCCGTCACCGACGGTACCGACACATTGCGCTACCGCGCCGGAGCGGATGCCGTCGAATTGCTCGACAGCCGCAAAGCGTTGGACGATGCAACCTTTATTGGCGGCATGAAAACGCAAATGAAATAGCCGATAGAAGATATCGTCCGGGCGCTTCAGGCCGCAACGTTTTCAACCGGCTTCAGGGATAACACAGTCCCAACAGGCCTCTTGCGGCCGTCACCCGTTCCGGCATACCCGTGACAAAAAGAGGTCATTGACCCTATCGGCATCGACGTCGGTGCAGACGGTAATCATGTTCTGCGCTTTGCCCGGTTGTCGCACTGTATTGCCGATGGAAGTGCCGTCAAGCACGACTTCGATCGCCGCTTCTTCAAGGGTAAACAGTTCGGGATGGGTACAGGCAATCACGGCGGTTGAATCATGCAACCCGCAACCGTCATGCTGCTCAACCGAGCGATAGAAGTCGAGGTAAAAGGCACCAATCTGCTTCAGGAACCCGCCGGTTTTCGGCGCATGCCGCGCCATCTCCTCAAAGTCGCCCTCAGAGCAAAGTGTCTGCAGCGTCACGTCGAGCCCAACCAGGACAAGATTGCAGTTGGAGGCAAATACCTCCTCAGCAGCATGCGGGTCGTGAAAGATATTGGCTTCCGCATGTGCGGTGACGTTGCCCGCACAATCGACGGCACCGCCCATCACGACGATTTTCGCGACGTTGCGGCCGAACTCCGGATCGAGCCGGATGGCATCAGCAATATTGGTCAACGGCGCTACGGCGGCAATGACAAGCTCGCCCTTGTGTTCGCGCGCCATGCGGACCAGAAACTCCGCGGCGCTTTCGTGGTGTGGCGTCCTGTCAGAGCTGATGTCGACGACATGGCCAAAACCCTCAGGGCCATGGACATGGGCAGACGGTTCGAAATCGTCGATGGCATAAGGCTGCGCGGCACCCTCAGCGACCGGAATATCAAGCTCCAGCATGTCCAGCAGGAAATGCGCGTTGCGGGTGGCCTGCGTGACATGAACATTGCCGAACATCGTCGTCAGTCCGACAAGGTCAATATCGGGAGCCGCATGGGCATAAAAAATGGCCATGGCATCGTCGATGCCCGGATCGGTGTCTATGATCATTTTCATATTATTGTTCTCACTTAACGGCGGCGGCCTGTTCGACCCGGCATTCCTGCGGTCGTTACTGGGTGGCACGGAACGGGTTGGCCGGATAGACGCCCAATATGCGGACATCTTCTGAAAAGAACTGCAGTTCCTCCAGCGCCAGCGCCACGTTGCGTTCGTCCGGATGGCCTTCGATGTCGGCATAGAACTGGGTGGAGAAGAACTTGCCGCTGAGCTGATAAGACTCCAGCTTGGTCATGTTGACACCATTGGTGGCGAAGCCGCCCATCGCCTTGTACAGCGCCGCCGGAATATTGCGGACCCGGAACACGAACGTCGTCATGGTCAGCGCATCGGAAAGCGGCGGCTGTTCGTAGGATTTCGACAGCACGACAAAGCGCGTCACATTGTTGTCCTGATCATCGACGTCCTTTTCAAGGATATCGAGGCCATAAAGTTCGGCGGCGAGACTTGGCGCCAACGCGGCCTTGGAGCGATCGCCTTCCTCCGAGACACGGCGCGCGGCGCCGGCCGTATCACCGGCAACCACCGATTCCCAGCGGTTGGCACGAATGATCTTGCGGCATTGGCCAAGCGCATGAATGTGGCTGAGAACGGATTTGATTTCCGATTTCTGCACGCCGGGAAGCGCCATCAGCTGGAATTGGATCGGCAGAAAATACTCGCCGATGATGTGAAGGTGCGACTGCGGCAACAGGTGATGGATATCAGCGACCCGTCCGGCGATGGTGTTTTCGATCGGGATCATTCCAAGTTCCGCCGCGCCGCTGTCGATGGCATTCAAGGCATCCTCGAACGTCGCGCAGGGCAGCGGCTCCATATCAGGATAGGCGTCGCGGCAGGCCGTGTCGGAATTGGCGCCGGGTTCACCCTGGAACGCGATTTTTGCCTTTGTCATGGTTGTTTCTCTTGGTTGGATTGCAGCAGGCTCCGGGCGCGATCGAGCTGGTCGGCGGTATCGACGCCGAACGGCACCGCGCCGACGATCTCGACATCGATCCGCATGCCGGCTTCGATCGCCCGCAATTGCTCCAGCCGCTCGCGGATTTCAAGCGGCGATGGCGCCAGTGAAACGAATTTCTGTAAGGCGGCACGGCGATAGGCATAAAGGCCGATATGGTGATACAGCGGCCCGTCTCCAAACGGTGCCGTCGCTCGGGTGAAATAGAGTGCGTTCAGCCGGGTTTCCGACAGAGGCGAACCGACAATCTTGACGATGTTCGGGTCGGTTTTTTCCGAATCATCGTGGATTTCAATACCCAGCGTCGCGATGTCGACGGCGGGGTTTTCCAGTGGTGCCAGCGACGCCTTTATCGTGGCCGGTTCTATCGTCGGCAGATCACCCTGAACATTGACTACTGTTTCGACCTTCCGGTCGGGATCCAGTTTTTCCAAGGCCTCGAATATCCTGTCGGATCCCGACGGATGATCGGCACGGGTCAGAACCGCTTCATGACCATGGGCAATAACGGCTTCGGCAATCTCGCTATCCCCGGTGGCAACGACGGTTCGGCCAACTCCGCTTTCTTCGGCCCGGCGCGCGACCTGCACGATCATCGGAATACCGCCAATATCAGCAAGCGGCTTTCCGGGAAGCCGGGTCGAAGCCATGCGGGCCGGAATGAGGACAAGATTGGTCATATTCAGAGATTGCCGGGGTTGTTGATAAGTGGATGAAAAGTGTCAAATGGTCTCACCCAAGATGGCCCTTATATGTGTTGCAACCGGCCAGCAAAAGACCTAGTTTTCGCGCCATCCGATCGGTGGCCTGCCGAACGGACCATTATTGCTGACCGACAAGAAATGGCGCCGGCTGCTGGGCCGGGCATAGGAGCCTTGGACAATGGACTCTTTCGAACTCAACAAGATGGCGGGCGCCTTTTTGGGTGTGGTATTTGTTGTGATGTCGATCAGCATCGTATCGGACGCGATTTTCGATTCGCCGGTACCGGAAAAAGCCGGTTATGCAATCGAAGTCGAAGGTGGCGACACGCATGGCGGCGGCGCTGAAGCCAAGGCGGATACAGGACCCGAGCCGATCGCACCGTTGCTCGCCAGCGCCGATGTTGATGCCGGCAGGAAAGTCTTCAAGAAATGTGCCGCCTGCCACACCGGCGATGAAGGCGGCGCCAACAAGGTTGGCCCCAATCTTTGGAACATTGTCAACCGCCCCGTGGCGTCGGGCGACGGATTCAACTACTCGTCATCGCTCAGCGAGTTTTCTTCGGGGAACAGTGTCGTTTGGGATTATGCGCATCTCAACGGTTTTCTGCTGAAGCCGAAAGCCTATGTCAAAGGCACTTCAATGGGATTCGCAGGCCTCAAGAAAGTCGAGGACCGGGCTAACATCGTTGCCTATCTGAGAACATTTGCTTCCACGCCTGCTGCCTTGCCGGCTGCAGAAGCAGCGCCGGCGGCAGATGATGCGTCAGCTGGCGAAGCGACGGATGGCCATGCCGAAAAACCAGCGGCGAGCCAGGACTGATCCGTCCCTGTCGCCGACAGTTCAGTACCGATTCCCGACCGGTTCATTAAATATCAACCAGCATTGTCTTGCCGGCAAAATTGCCTGTCACGGTGCCGTTACCGCTCGTGCTACAGCTTCTTGTGCAACATTAAATTTTTGTGAGAATCGCCATTTGACCTATCAGCGGCGTTTTTCGACCCTATTATCTGGGGCTTGAACCCAAATGTCGGGAGGCAATCGATGAATCTGGTTACCCGCTGCCTTGCGGTTTTCACCGCGCTGTTTGTCCTGATGCACCCGGCAATTGCCGATGAAGGCGAATGGACCCACGCCACATCATTAACCGGCACACCGAAATATCCCGCCGGTTTCCCGCATTTCGACTATGTCAATCCGAAGGCGCCAAAGGGCGGTCTGGTGCGGCTGTCGTCGACCGGTTCCTTCGACACGTTCAATCCGATCCTGCCGCGCGGCGAAGTCGCCGACGGGATTGGACTGATCTTCGAGGGCCTGATGGCGCCCAGTTTTGACGAACTCAACATCAGCGCCGACTATGGATTGCTGGCCGAGGCGACAAAACATGCCGACGATGATTCATGGGTCAGTTTTCGTCTCAACCCCGACGCCAAATGGCATGACGGTATGCCTGTGACGATCGAGGACGTGATCTGGAGTTTCGAGAAGGCCATCGAACTCAATCCGCAGCAGAAATTCTACTACGCCAATGTGATCAGCGCCAAGAAGACCGGCGAGCGCGAAGTGACATTCGCTTTCGACGTCAAGAACAACAGGGAACTGCCGCACATAATGGGGCAACTGACCATCCTGCCGAAACACTGGTGGGAGGGAAAAGATGCGAACGGCAAACAAAGGGATATCAAACGCGGCACGCTGGAACCACCGCTTGGCTCAGGGCCCTATCGAATCGGCAAATTCAGGGCTGGACGCAGCGTCACCTTCGAGCAGGTGGAGGATCACTGGGCCAAGAACCTCAATGTCAATATCGGCCAGAACAATTTCGACGCAATCCGCTATGAATATTACCGCGACAGCACCGTTCTGCTGCAGGGATTCAAGGCAGATCAATATGACTACCGCCGCGAAAATTCTGCAAAGAACTGGGCGACCGGCTACAAAAATTTCCCGGCACTGGAGAAGGGCCACGTCAAACTGATCGAATTTCCGGACAAGGCGTCCGGTGTGATGCAGGCCTTCGTACCAAATCTCAGAAAAGACAAGTTCAAGGATGCCAATGTCAGGCGGGCGCTTGGCCTGGCTTACGATTTCGAAACACTGAACAGGACGGTGTTTTTCGGGCAATATCTTCGTGTGCCGAGCTATTTCGCCGGCACGGAACTGGCTTCCACCGGATTGCCGCAAGGCAAGGAGTTGGAAATCCTGGAAAAATTCCGCGGCAAGATCCCGGACTCGGTGTTTACGACGCCTTACGAAAACCCGATCAGCGGTGACAACAAGCAGCTGCGCGCCAACCTGAAAAAGGCGGTTGGACTGATGAAACAGGCCGGCTGGGTGCTGAAGGGCGGCAAAATGGTTCATGCCGAGACCGGCAAACCGTTCGAATTCGAGTATCTCGATCACTCGCAGAACGGCGAGCGCAGTGTGCTGCCATGGAAAAAGAACCTGGCAAGAATTGGCATCACGCTGAATTATCGGGTTGTTGATACTTCACAATATATCAACCGGCTGCGGTCGTTCGAATTCGACATGGTCACCTTTGTATGGGGGCAGTCGCTTTCACCCGGCAACGAACAGCGCAACTACTGGGGATCGAGCTCTGCCGACCGCGCAGGTTCGCGCAATTTTGCCGGAATATCCGATCCGACCATCGATGCGCTGATCGATGAAGTGATTTTCGCCGGCGATCGCGACTCGCTGGTAGCTGCGACCCAGGCACTGGACCGCGTTTTGCTCTGGTCCGATTTTGTCATCCCGCAATTCTACTACCCGTTCGACCGCATCGCCATGTGGGACCGTTTCGGACGCCCGGAGAAATTGCCAGAATACAACGTCGCCTTTCCAACGGTCTGGTGGTTCGACACCGAGAAAGCCAAAAACATCCCATGACCGACGCCACCACACGGCTGTCCAGACGTGACGTGATGCGATTTGGCGGGGCGGCACTGGCCTGGCCATTGCTGCCCGGGCACGGTTTTGCACAAATTCAGACCGAAACGCCGGTGCACGGCCTTTCGGCATTTGGATCACTGAAATATCCGGTGGATTTCACGCATTTCGACTATGCCAATCCGGATGCGCCAAAAGGTGGCGTCTTCAATTTCTCGCCGCCGAACTGGCTGTTCAACCAGAATGTCCAGACCTTCAATACGCTCAACACCTTCGTCTCCAAGGGTGACGCGCCGCCGCGAATGGAGATGTGTTACGACAGCTTGATGGTCCGGGCAATTGACGAACCGGACTCGATTTATGGCCTGCTTGCCGAGACCGTCACTGTATCGGCCGACCGCAACATCTTCACTTTCCGGCTGCGGCCCGAGGCGCGGTTTCACGACGGCTCCCCCGTCACTGCCGAGGATGTCGCGTTTTCCTACCTGACGTTCAAGCAGAAGGGCCATCCCAGCCTGTTGCTGCCGCTGCGCGAACTGGTGACGGCGGAAGCGGTCGACGCTGCTACCGTCCGGCTTGTCTTTTCGGGCAGACAGTCCGGTCTGGCGATCCTGACGGCCGCCGTCTATCCGGTCATATCGAAAACCTATTTCGCCGAACACAATTTCGATGCGGCATCGCTCAGCGCGCCGCTTGGCTCCGGCCCCTACAAGGTCGGGCGGATCGCCGCCGGCCAGACCATCGTCTATCAGCGCTTTGCCGACTACTGGGCACGTGATTTGCCGGTCAGGCGCGGGCTCTTTCATTTCGATCAGATCCGCATTGAATTTTACCGCGAACGCCAGGCCGGTTTCGAAGCCTTCAAGAAGGGCGACATCAGT
>JAJFHT010000251.1 GCA_021775495.1 Hyphomicrobiales bacterium
CCGCTGGACGCACGCCGCACCACATCAGGCAGCTTCGAATTTCGGTGACACTTTACCAAATCCCAATTTCAATCGCTGCCCCAAAGTGGGCATAGAAGCTCATCTGTTTGAAAAGCTTCAATCGACAATCATCAACTGAAACCACAAAACCCCAAATAGGCACTTCATGGATCGCCACCGTATTGTGCTTTTTCGAGGATTGTTCACGTATCAAAAAGTGGATTTACCTGTTTTGCATAACCGTTCAGCCGGCGGTCAGGCCCGCCTCTTGTGGCCATGGCCGCTGCGCTTCGGCACAATGCGCCGCGGTGCATGTCTGCGCCTCTCCGTGCCGCCGCCATCAAAAAACCACGGTCCGGCGGATTGCGTATGACCTGTCATCTGCGATGGTCTGAACTTGCGTTCACCACGGGAATAAGGTCGTCCGAATGAACAACAACCCGATTCAGCCCGACGTCGACGGGATGTTTGACGCCGCCGAACAGACCGGGCTGAAACTTGCGATAAAGGGCCGGCTCGCCGCATTGGCCGTTATGGGGGTGTTGCTGGTCTTGTCACGTGGGGCGGAAAGGGCGCCTGATTTCATCCTGGCAATACTGGTTTTTGCGGCCCTCGGCATTATTCACTACAGGCTGATCGGGTCGACTCTCGACAGATGGTGGGTCAAATACGCTTTTCTCACCGTCGATGTGGCGCTCCTGTCGATAGCGGTTGCCATCATGCCGCCCACACCGGAGGCTCCGCTGCCGCAGATTTTCATGTTCCGGTTCAACATCCATCCGTATTATTTCATCATCCTGGGTGTTGCCGCGTTCAGCTTTTCTCCCGGTCTTGTCCTTTGGGGGGGAGTCGTCGGCAGTGTCGGATGGGTCGGCGCCTTCATCTGGGTTTACGCTAAGATGGCAGCGCCGCTGGACTGGTCGGATATCCCCGAAAATCCGACCGCCGACCAGTTTCTTGGCGTGTTCCTGAGCCCGGATTTTGTCGCATCCGGCAGCCGGCTGCAGGAGGTGGTCATTTATCTCGTGGTCGCCATCCTGATCGCCATCGTGATGCACCGCGCTCGGAAAACCGTTCGACGTCAATTGGAAGCCGAACGGGACATGACCGCAATTTCACAGATATTCGGCCGCTACGTTCCCAAGACGGTGGCCGATTCCATGATCGAGAGCAAAGGCGCGCTCGACCCGGTCGAGCGGTCGGCAACCGTGCTGTTCAGCGACCTCGTCGGGTTCACCAAGATGATGGAGGCCAACGGGCCAAGGGTCATTGTCGAGACCCTGAATGCGTTCTTCGATGAGGCGTCCGAGATCATCGGCAGGCGCAACGGCGTGGTGACGCAGTTTCAGGGTGACGGGATCCTGGCGACATTCAACGTGCCGCTGGAAGACAAGGATCATGCGCAAAACGCTTTCGATACGGCGAACGATCTCGTTGAACTGGTCCGTGCCAAGACATTCGGCGGCGAAAGTCTGAAGATCCGCATCGGCTTGAGTACCGGCCCGCTTGTCGCCGGAAGCGTCGGTGGCGGTGGCCGGCAGAGCTATACGGTCTATGGCGATCCGGTCAATCTGGCGGCGCGGCTTGAGAGTCTCAACAAGGACCACGACACAAGCATCCTCATTTCCCAATCGACGGCGGAACTGCTGCAAGGCGCCGACCTTCGGCACATTGGCGAGGTCGACATCCGTGGCTTGAGTGAACCGATTGGTCTTTATACCAACGGAAGCGGGAGTTGTTTCTCTGCCCCGGGAGCCGTCGCACTCTCTATCCGAATTAGAGCGCACCGATTGACACATCGCCATTCGAACAGCAGAGTTCGGCGATGCGTGTGGTCGAAAAATCCGAAGACCGGTTGGTTCTGAAGGACAATCAGCTCGACAAGAAACTCGGGATTTCGGCCCTTGCGGTCTTTCTGTTGCTTATCGCATTCCTTTTTGCCGAGGGCGGCGACTGGATCGAGGCATCCATCCCGATTGCGCTGGCGGCGGGCGCGCAATCCTGGACCGCGGTCATGGCAATCCGCCGGTTTATCGGCCAGGACAAGACCGATGATTTGCCGGTCGGCTGGATTCCCGACGACTGATCGCTGCGTCCGCCTTTTCTGCCACGGTCCAATGTGTCAGCCGGCCGCCGATCTGCTCCGTGCGCGATTTATCCATGTTTTTGACAGGCATCGCCATTTCAGGCCGCAATGCATGCGGGTATTCTCCGGCGCTCATCCTTTGCCCCACGCCACGAAAGCAGCGCCCCCATGACAGCAACCGCAGACCCGGAAATTCACTTCGATCCGCTGTCGCCGGAGTTCGCCAAAGACCCCTATGCCGTCTATGGCCAGATGCGGGCACTCGGGCGGCCGTTCTACTACGAGCCGGAAGGCACCTGGATGCTGACCCGCTTTGCCGATGTCGAGGCGGTGGCGCTCGACAAGACCATGCTGCGCAATCCGGAAGACCGCCGCAGCCCCGAGGAGATCCGGGCGCACAAGGTGAAGCTGAACATGCACGACATGCCGCATCACGAGCGCTTCGTGCAGGTCAGCATGCTCGACAGCGAGGGCGAGACCCATGCCCGGCTGCGCAAGCTGGTGTTTCGCGAATTCACCCCGGCGCTGATCCAGCGCCAGCGCCCGGCGATCCAGGCTTTTGTCGACAGGTTGCTCGAGGGTTTGAGCGACCGCGAAGAGATCGACTTCATCGCCGATTTCGCCGCCCATGTGCCGGGGCATATTATCGGCCGGGTGCTGGGCGTGCCCGATGAGGATTGCCCGCAACTGCGCATCTGGTCCGAGAACATCGTGCAGTACTGGAATGTCGGCCGTACGGCGGAAAAGAAACAGCTCGCCGAAAGCGCCACCAGGGAATTCTACGATTACCTCACAGGGCTGCTGACTGAGCGCCGCACATCGCCGCGCGAAGACCTGATCACCCGGCTGCAGGGTTACCGGGATGCCGGCGAGGTGTCGGAGGACGAGCTGATATCGCTGTGCATGCTGATCCTGAAGGCCGGTCACGGCTCGACGATCGATGTGCTCGGCTCCGGCATGCACGCGCTGCTGCGGTTTCCCGATCAGGAGCGGCGGCTGCGCGACGATCCGGCGCTGATGAAACCGGCGATCCAGGAGATGTTCCGGTTTGAATCGCCGCTGCCCTATTTCCACCGCTTCGCCACCACGGATATCGAGGTGGCCGGACAGTCGTTCGAGGCCGGGACCCGGTTCGGGCTGCTCTACGGCGCCGCCAACCGCGATCCGCAGCGGTTCGACAATCCGGACAGCTTCGATGCCGGCCGCATGCCCAACCGGCACATTGCCTTTGGCGGCGGCGTGCATTTCTGCCTCGGCAACCATCTGGCGCGGCTCGACATGGATGTGATCTTTTCCACGCTGCAGACACGTTTCAAGAGCTTCGACCTGGTCGAAGAGCCGGTCTACAAGACCGGCCTGTCGGTGCGCGGGCCTCAATCGCTGCGCATCGCGCTCAAAGCCGCATGACCGGGGACGGCAACGCCATGACAAAGATCATTTTCGTTGAGGCGGACGGAACCCGCATCACCACCCCCGCAACCATCGGCCAGAGCCTGATGGAGGCAGCGGTGGCGGCAGGGGTCAATGGCATCGTCGCCGAATGCGGCGGCGCCTGCGTCTGCGGCACCTGCCATTGTTATGTCGATCAGACCTGGCTGCCGCGCATCAAGGCGGCGGAGGACGGCGAGACCGATATGCTGGAATTCGTCATCGACCCGAAGGACATCAGCCGGCTGAGCTGCCAGATCAAAGTGAGCGACGAGATGGACGGCCTGGAGGTCAATGTTCCGGAATCGCAGACGTGATGATGCCGTATCTCTAACGCCCCGAATTGCCGTTCGGAGGATCAGGCAGGTTTTTTGGAGAAAGCGGCAGGCGGCAGCGCCGGGGCTGGCCTATCTTGTTCCTGTCACAATGATGCACCCTTATTCAAAGATGAAAAACGGATCCGAAACGCGATCTGACAGCCTCCGCCTTGGGCGGACGGGCGAATTTCGCATGCCGGTTGGATCAGGCCTTACGCGAACCGGCCGGGAAATGGGCTTTCCACTTCCGGTTCCTGCCCTAGCTAAAAACAAAAAGTAAGTTCCGGTCGGAACAACCGTAGGCAGAAAACCCTGTTTGAAGGCAACGCACATGCCGGGGGGCAATTGTTGAGGCAATGGCCAATAGAGGAGAATGAACTTGCAATATGATCTTCAATTGAACGGCAAGACGCACAGCGTCGATGCCGAACCGGGAACCCCGCTTTTGTGGGTGATCCGTGATGAGTTGAAACTGACCGGTACGAAATTCGGATGCGGCGTGGCGTCCTGCGGCGCCTGTACGGTGCATGTCGCCGGCGAGCCGGTCCGCTCGTGCCAGACCATGATCGAAGATGTCGCCGATGACGAGGTGACGACGATCGAGGGGCTGGATTCGAAGGCCGCGTCCGCAATCCAGCAGGCCTGGGTGGAGCTCGACGTGCCGCAATGCGGCTATTGCCAGTCGGGCCAGATCATGTCGGCGGTTGGCCTGTTGAGCGAGAACCCGAAACCCAGCGTGACGGAAATCGACGAACACATGTGGGGCAATGCCTGCCGCTGCGCCACCTATCAACGCATCCGCGCCGGCGTTCAGCGCGCTGCAGAAATCATGGAGGGCTGAGATGCGCATTCAGACAACCCGCCGCGGATTTCTCGCCGGTGCCGGCGCGACCGCGTTTTTGATTGTCGGTCTTGGTTCCAGGGGAGCGACCGCAGCTGCCTCAACCGAAAGCAAGATGCTCAATCCGTTCGTGAAGATCGGATCGGATGGCAGCGTCACGGCAATCGTCAAGCATTTCGAGAAGGGCCAGGGTCCGGCCACCGGGCTGCCGACGCTGATTGCCGAGGAACTCGGCGTCCGCATGGATCAGATCGGCTACGAGTTTGCCCCGTCCAATCCGGAGCTCTACGCCAATCTGACGTTCGGCAAATTCCAGGGCACCGGCGGGTCCACCGCCATGGCCAATTCTTATCTGCAGTATCGCAAGGCAGGCGCGGCGGCGCGGCAGATGCTGATCGCGGCTGCTGCAAAAGAGTGGAATGTCGATGCCTCCGGCCTGGCGATTGAAGATGGCATGGTCGAAGGCGGCGGCAAGTCGGCCCCGATCGGCCAATTCGTTGCCGCGGCTTCCCAGATAGAAGCACCGGCGGAGCCGAAGCTGAAGGATGCCGGCGACTTCAAGCTGATCGGCAATCCCGACGTGCGCCGTCTCGACACGGCGATCAAGAGCAACGGCACGGCGAAATTCGCCATGGATGTCCACCTGCCGAACCAGATGGTCGCGGTGATCAAGCGGCCGGCGCGCAAGGACGGCATCGTCGTCAGTATTGACGACAGCGGATCGAAGGCCGTCAAGGGCTTCATCAATGCCGCGGTCCTTCCCAACAAGGCGGGTGTGGCGGTCTATGCACAAAACACCTGGGCAGCGTTCCAGGCGCGGGATGCGCTGACCGTCGAATGGGACATGAGCAAGGCCGAAAGCCGCAGTTCGGACGAGATCAAGTCCGAGATCATGGCGGCGCTCGAAGCCGAACCCGAGTTCAATGTCCGGAAGAATGAGCAGGTCGCATTGGATGGTGCGGCAAGGATAGTGGAAAAGACGTTCTACTTCCCGCTGCTCGCCCATGCGCCGATGGAGCCGCTGAACTGCACCATCGAAGCAACCGAGGATGGCGGCATCCTGCTGCATGATGGATGCCAGTTTCCCACCGGTCCGCACGCGGCGATGGCACAGATCTTCCAACTGCCGATGGAGAAGATCCAGATCAACACCATGCTGGCCGGCGGCAGTTTCGGACGCCGCGCGACACCGACCGCCGACTACCAGGTCGAGGCCGCACTGGCTTTCGTCATCACCGACCGTAAACGCCCGGTGAAACTGGTGTGGTCGCGCGAGGACGACATTACCGGCGGCTATTACCGCCCGGCCTTCGGCCACAAGGTGCGTGTCGGCCTGGATGCTGACGGCAAGATCATCGGCTGGGATCACCGGATTGCCGGCCAGTCGATCATGAAGGGCACGGCGTTCGAGGCCTTTTCGGTTCATGACGGGGTCGACCACAGCTCGGTCGAGGGCGTGGCGGACACGCCCTATCGCATTCCCGGCCAGTTCGTCGGGCTCACCGATACGCAGAAGGCGACCAGCCTGTTGTGGTGGCGTTCGGTCGGTCACACCCATACGGCCTATGTCATGGAAGTGATGATGGATCTTGCCGCCGTTGCTGCCGGGAAGGATCCTTTCACTTTCCGGTTGGACTACCTGAAGGGCGAGAAGGACCAACAGCGTATGGCCGGTGTGCTCAAACTGGCGGCCGAAAAGGCCGGCTGGGGCAAAGCGCCGGAAGGCCGGTCGCAGGGCATTGCCGTGCACAAGTCGTTCGGCAGCTATGTCGCTGAAGTCGTCGAGATTTCCGGCAATGCCGCCGATGGCGTGAAGATCGAGAAGGTCACCTGCGCGGTCGATTGCGGCATCGCGGTCAACCCCAATATCATCGAAGCGCAGATGGAAGGCGGCATCGGTTACGGCATCGGCCATGTCATGCGTGACAAGATCACCCTGGTCGGCGGTGCGGTGGAACAGTCCAACTTCCCTGACTACGAGCCGCTGCGCATCAGCGATATCGGCGCGATCGACGTGCATATCGTCAAGTCCGGCGAAGCACCGACCGGGGTGGGTGAACCCGGCACGCCGCCGGCCGCACCGGCGCTGGCCAATGCGATTGCCGCCGCCAGCCAGGACCTGCGGGTCTCCAGCCTGCCGATGGCGGAAAACGGCGTGACATTCGCCTGATCATTTCGGGTGCCGGAGAGTTGTTTCGGCACCCGTCCATCCCCATGATTAGATGTGGATCGAAGTTGTGCCGGAGATCCTTGATCGTGAGTCCTCTTTTGGGTCACGTTCCGGGATCGCCGGTGCTGGCTTTTTTTGGCGATCTGCTCAGGCGACGACAGCCGATCGGCGTTCACGTATGGAACCCGAGCGGGATTGGAATGGACTTTTTTCATGAATGATCAGACCCGACCAAGTTGGACCGAACGTTTCAGGGAGTTTCGACAAGGATTTTCACGTGAAGCGCCGGTGCTTCCCGAAGACGAATTCGCCCTGGCCGCGCTGGAAAGGCACAAGACCGAAGGCATGCGGCTGGCGGTGCGCGCCCGGCTGATCGCGCTCGGCGTGATCGCCATCATGCTTCCGATCATCAATCCGCGGCCCGAAGTGCTCTATTACGAGGCCTTCGCCATCCTGTTCGGATTGATCGGCTGGGCGCAACTGCGCGCCGCAACTATCGGGCGCAGCCGCGCCGAGCTGCTGTTGATGATAGCCGATATTGTCCTGATTACGATCATCGTCGTCACGCCGAATCCCTTTTCCGTGGTCGATCAGCCATTGGGCATGCAGTACCGGTTCGGCGGGCACAGCTATCTGTTTCTCTATCTGGCCCTGGGCACGCTTGCCTATTCCTGGCGAACCGTCCGCGGATACGGAACTCTGGCAGCATTCATCTGGATGACGGGCGTCGCGGCCACCTGGTTTTTCTCAACCGATCATCCGGCCAGCATGGCGGTCCGGGAAGCCTTGACGGACTATCCGTTCCTCGCTGAAACCCTCAACCCGTCCGCAATCCGGTTTGATGCCAGATTCCAGGAGATAGTCATCTTCGCGATCGTTGCGTTCATCCTGTCGATGACGGTGCGCCGATTCGGCGATCTGCTGTTGACTCACGCGTCGATTGAACGGGAGCGGGCCAATCTGACCCGGTATTTCTCCCCCAATATGGTTGAGGAGTTGTCCCAGAACGACGACCCGTTGAAACAGATACGCACCCAGAATGTCGCCGTGCTGTTTGTCGATATTGTCGGATTTACGCAATATTCCAACGAGCGCGATCCGACCGATGTGATCAAGACATTGCGCGAATTTCACGCCCTGATGGAAAAGGCGGTCTTTGGCAATGGCGGTACGCTGGACAAGTTCCTCGGCGACGGCCTGATGGCGACGTTCGGAACACCGGTTGCAGGCAAAAGCGATGCCCTGAATGCCCTTCATTGCGCACAGGCAATGCTCAGTTCCGTGGAAACATGGAACGGCAAACGCGCCGATTCAGGTGATGAGCCCATCAGGATCAGCCTGGGGCTGCACTTCGGGCCCTGCGTGCTTGGCGATATCGGCGGCGACAACCGGCTGGAATTCGCGGTGATCGGCGACACTGTCAACCTCGCCAGCCGGGTCGAGGCAAAGACCCGCGAACTCGGCGTCAATATCCTGATGACCGAGGAAATGGCCGATCAGGTCCGAGCGCAGTCAAGCGAGGAGGCGACGCCTCTTGCCGGGTTTGATCGTTTCGACGATCAGGAAATCAGGGGACTGAGCCATGAGATTTCCCTGATGGGCGCCGGTAAAACATTTTCCGGCACCCGTCCGTCTGCATAGACCCATTGGTATAGTCAGGCGACGCCTTCCTGTTTGCGTGACACCTGCACCGATGGCCGTGTCTTCATGCGCTCGAAATGCGCCTGGACATTTGCCGGCAGTGGCCATTTGGCGACGTCCGAAGCCCAGTACTCGACATAATAAAGCGCCGCGTCGGCGATCGAGAAATCGCCGGCGATGAATTCCTTGCCGGCAAGCTGCTCATTGACGACGTCAAACCCGGCCAGCATGGACTGCTTGCCGCGCTCACGGATCTTGTCGTGTTCGTCCGGATTGTCCGAATAGGCATCGGGCCGGCGCCACAGACGCCATGACAGCATGTGCAGCGTACCGACCGCGAAATCCAGCGCTTCCAAGGCCCGCGCAATGCCTTCCGGGTTGCTCGGAAGCAGCTTCTTGTCGGGATTGGTCATCGACAGCCAGGTTGCGATGGCTGCGAATTCGGTCAGCACCGAACCGTCGTCGCGGATGAGTGCAGGCACTTTGCCCTTGGGGTTCAGCTTCAGATATTCCGGGGTTTTCTGTTCTTTCTTGGAGAAGTCGACGATCTTCAGATCATAGGGTTTGCCGATTTCCTCCAGGATGACGTGGATGCCGATGGAACAGGTGGATTTTGCATAACAAAGCGTCGTCATTCTTTTCTCCGGTTGCCCGCCTGCCGGATACTCATGAACCGTTCGGCGAAGGTCCCGCTTGCCATAGGAATGGATGCACCGCGCGTCAAGGCGCGAGCAGCATCGTCATTCGGTATCGACCGCCGCGGGCAGCTCGACACCGGCCAGTTCCGCCCGGGTCAGCCGGCCGGCGCTGGCGCGGGCAAACCGCAGCAACAGCGCCTTTCTTGTCGCCCCCGCCAGCCGGTGCTCGGGCGCTTCGCGCAGGATTTCAGCGCCGTACCCGTCCGACAGGATAAAGCCGCAATCCTCTGGGAAGATCTCCTGTGGTACATCGGGATGGGTGGCGAAAAACAGCCGGTCGGAATGGGCGCGGTAATCCGGCCATTTATTGTCGACGCGGAAATCCTCGATCGAGGATTTGATCTCGATGATCCAGAAGTCGCCCTTGCGGGTCAGCGCCACCAGATCGGCGCGGCGGCCGCCGACCAGCGTCAGCTCCGGCATCACCACGGCACCCATATCGGTCAGCATCAGCTGCACGCCGCGACGGACCATCAGCGCGCGCTCGGACTGGCGTCCGTCAAGCAGCGGATTGGAGGGAATCGGTGAAACAATCGGCATTTGCCAAACATGCCACCGATTGCACGCAGGTCAATTGCCAGCGTGGCATTAACCATGTTGTGTGATTTTTCGACCTTCAGGACAACGGAAAACCGGTCATGTGTGTTGCGCAAATACCATGAATCCGGGTTTCCGGAGAGGACTTGCACCGGTGCACCGATAAAGTACCTAGAAAAATTTTACCGGTCGGCTTAACAATGTAGGCGTAATTGCGGCATAAATTGTGCCGCAATGTGTCATTCAGGGGTTAGTCGGTACCATCCAATGAAGATCAGAACGCTACTCATCTCCGTGGGCCTTGCGCTCGCAACCGCATTGGCGGGCTGCACCACCGGTGCAATCACATCCTACTCGTCGTCCTACGGTTCGAAGCGCGATGCCGGATACCGGCTTCCGACGATTCCGATCTACAAGGTGGCGAAGAAATACCACCGCCAGCTTGTCCGGTATGAAACCAAGCAAAAGCCCGGCACGATCATTGTCGAGACCTCCGAACGGCATCTCTATTTCGTCATGAAGGACGGCAAGGCGATGCGTTACGGCATCGGCATTGGCCGCAAGGGCTTCGAATGGTCCGGCACCGCGAGGATCGCCAACAAAAGGCAGTGGCCGGTATGGACACCTCCGCCGGCGATGATCAAGCGCCAGCCGGAACTGGCCAAATACCGCAAGGGCATGCGTCCGGGCCTGAAAAACCCGCTTGGCGCACGCGCGCTCTATCTTCACAACAAACGCGGCGACACCGGCTACCGCCTGCACGGCTCGCCGGAATGGTGGTCGATCGGCCAGAACATGTCATCGGGCTGCATCCGCCTGATGAACCAGGACATCATTGATCTGCATAACCGTGTCGAGATCGGCGCCAAGGTGATCGTCAGATAACGGCAATTTCAATTCGCATGAAAAAGGCCGGGCGCTGGAAAGCGCCCGGCCTTTTTGTATGTGAAACCCTGTCGATCAGATCTGTTCGACGTGTTCGACTTCCGGAATGAAGTGGCGCAGCAGGTTCTGAATGCCGTGTTTCAGGGTTGCCGTCGAGGACGGGCAGCCGGCGCAGGCGCCTTTCATGTGCAGGAACACGGTTCCCTTTTCAAATCCGCGAAACGTGATGTCGCCGCCATCCTGTGCAACCGCCGGCCGAACTCTTGTGTCGAGCAGTTCCTTGATGGTTCCGACGATCTCGGCATCGCTTTCATCGAAAAATTCAGCGCTATCGGAGCCCGGCACCGGATGATCGCCGCCGGACATGACCGGAGCACCGGACATAAAATGTTCCATGATCGAGCCGAGAACCGCAGGTTTGAGGTGTTGCCACTCCGGCCCGTCCTTGGTGATCGTGATGAAATCATAGCCGAAAAACACGCCGGTGACGCCAGGAACGTCAAACAGTCGGGCGGCGAGCGGTGACACTTCCGCCGCGCCGGCGGCGTCGCGAAAATCGGCCGTGCCTTCATCCATGACGACCTGTCCCGGCAGGAATTTGAGCGTGGCCGGATTCGGCGTCGCTTCGGTCTGAATGAACATGACAGTTTCTCCGCAGCATCGATTGTTTAGAATAATTCCAAAATAGGCCGTGTCGGACTCATATTCAAGGCTGATTCGCCGGTTCCCGACATGCAGTCGACGCGGTTTCAATCAACTCAGGCTGTCGATATCCTCGTCGGTCAGGTCGGCCGGGACGATGGTGACCGGGATCGGGAACGCCGCGGTGTTGCCGGCAACCGAAGACACCAGCGGCCCGGGGCCCTCGTTGGCCGAACCCGCCGCCAGCACGAGAATGGCGATATCCTGGTCGGATTCGATCAGCTTGTGTATTTCCTCGTCCGCGGTTCCCTCGCCGATCACCGATTCCGATTCGATGCCCACCGTCTCGCGCACCTTGGAGGCAAAGCCGTCCAGCGTGGCCTGGGCTTTCTCCGTGGCTTCCTCGCGCATGATCTGCTCGACACCGAGCCAGTGCTGAAAATCGGCGGGCTGGATGACGTAGAGCAGCACAAGAACGCCGTCCGTGCTGCGCGCGCGCCGGGCAGCATACGTCACCGCCCGTTCGCATTCGGGCGTGTCGTCGATGATCGTCAGGAATTTTCTGCGGTGACCGGATTCCCGGCTCAGTCTCTTTGATACCATGGCCACAACCTGCCATTGCACTGAGGATCGGGCAAGATCAAATGATTCCGTATGAACGAGATACGCTCTATCCTCAGCCCTGCAGCAGTCCGGCGATGCTGCGCACATCTTTCAACGTCCGCTCGGCGATTTCACCGGCGCGGGCGCCGCCATCCGACAGCACAGAATCGACATAGTCGGCGTCGCCGCTGATGCGGCGCATTTCGGCGGCGATCGGCGCCAGTTTTTCCACCGCCAGATCGGCCAGCGCCGGTTTGAACTGGGAAAACTGCCAGCCGCCATGTTCAGCCAGCACATCTTCCTTGCTGATATCGTTCAGCGCCGCGAAAATACCGACCAGATTGTCCGCTTCCGGACGGCCCTCGAGTCCGGCCGGTTCGGAGGGAAGCGCCTCGGGATCGGTCCTCGCCTTGCGGATCTTTTTCGAGATCAGGTCGGCATCGTCGGTCAGATTGATCCGCGACAGGTCCGAGGGATCGGACTTCGACATTTTCTTCGAACCGTCGCGCAGCGACATGATGCGCGTTGCCGGCCCTTCGATCAGCGGTTCGGTCAGCGGGAAATAGCCGTTGACCCGCTCGTCGCCGACCTGCATCTCCACACCGACACCAAGCTCGGCGATCCGTTCGGAAAAATCATTGTTGAATTTCTGGGCGATATCGCGGGTCAGTTCCAGATGCTGTTTCTGGTCGTCGCCGACCGGTACATGGGTTGCCCGGTAGGCCAGAATGTCGGCCGCCATCAGGGTTGGGTAGGAAAACAGCCCCACGGAAGCGTTTTCCCGGTCCTTGCCGGCCTTTTCCTTGAACTGCGTCATCCGGCTCAGCCAGCCCATGCGGGCGATGCAGTTGAAGATCCAGGCAAGTTCGGAATGCTGGTGCACCCGGCTCTGGTTGAACACGATATGTTTTTTTGCATCGATGCCGGACGCCAGGAACGCCGCCGTCACTTCGCGCGTCGAGGTCATCAGCTCCGTCGGATCCTGCCAGGTGGTGATCGCATGCAGGTCGACCACGCAATATATGCAGTTGTGGCTTTGCTGCAGCGCGACGAATTTGCGGATGGCGCCGAGATAATTGCCGAGATGCAGATTACCGGTCGGCTGGACGCCCGAAAAGACGAGGGGATTGAAATCGTTCATGGTCAAGCTCTGGGGCGGATGAATTCGCCGGGCTTATGAACGACGCAGGCGCTCGTGGCAAGAAGCAGTCAGAAAAGCTGTTTCAGGTGGCCGGCCGGCCGCCTCAGTTCGTGGCTTTTTTCTTCTTTTTCTTGCCGTCCTGCTCCAGCTTGCTCCAGCTGTTCTGCTGCGCCAGCATGGACCGCAGATAAGTGACATTGGCTTCCGCCTGTTTCGACGAAAGCTCCTGTCGGGCAATTTTTTCGGCTTCGGCGAAGCGGCCCTGCAGGCCGACCACCAGCGCCAGGTTCTGCCGTACGCGGCTGTCGGCACCGCTGCCCATCGAGGCCGACCGCATATAGGTCTCCGCGGTTTTGAGGTCGCCCTCGAGCACATAGGACATGCCGATATTCGACAGGATAGAGGCCTCCTCGGGTTTCAGATCCAGCGCGCGGCGATAGAGCGTGCGGGCATTGGCCGTCTGGCCTACCTGATCGAGAATAGCGCCTTCGGCGGACAGCAGGCGCCAATCCGGCGTTTCCGGCGTCTGTGCGCGGCGAATGGCGTCAAGTGCCGTTTCGAACTGGCCGGCACTTGCCAGCGCCTTGCCATAGGCGGCCAGTACGTCCCGGTCCTTGGCGTGGGTGATGGCCAGCTTGCGCATCACCGCCAGCGCCTGGTCGTTGCGGCCGCTCATGCGCAGGGCGGTGGCATAATTCATGCCGACGGCCTTGTTTTTCGTGTCGCTCTTGTAAGCCTGTTCGTAGGAACCGGCAGCCGAAGACAGTTCCGTCGCATTCATCTGTTCGACCGATTTGCCGGAACCGCGATTGACCGACCCGGTGGTCATCCTGTCGCGCGCGCAGCCGCTTGCGCTGAGGCCGATCATCGCAACCGCCACCACTACAAACGCGGTGCGGCTGCCACTTGCCCGGTATTTGGCGACTGCGTTCATGATTCGTCTCTCCGAATGGCATCCGCCGGGCCTGAAATCCCGGCTTCTTTCCCACCAAAGAAATATTCTGTTAACCCTAACGGATGGTTAAATTTTCTGTCGGCAATGTGCCTGGCAGCACGGAAAGAGGAACAGCACATGCCGGTGGAATTGTCTGAAAACAGGCATCCGGACTCGCGTCCGGTCTGGTTGATCCCCGATGGCGGGATCGGCCAGGCGGGATTGCCGGAACAATCTGTCGCCTGGGCCAAGGCAAACGGCTTCACCGGCCAGGCCGGCCGGTTTCTGCCTATGCCGGGTGAGGGCGGCGCGGTGACCGGGGCGATTTTCGGTACCGGGTCCGAACGGAGTGGATTCGCGCCGCTGGCAAGTGGCCGTCTGGCGCGCGAGCTTCCCGCCGGCAACTGGCACTTCGAGACCGAACCCGAGCGGGCAGAGTTGGCCCTGCTTGGCCTGCTGTTGGGCGGTTACGTATTTACCCGCTACGGCAAGGAGGCCTGGCGCGATATCCGGTTCGCCGTGCCGAAAAGCGCAGACCTGGCAGCCGCCGAGAGAGTGGCGGAGGGCTGTTTCCTGGCCCGCGACCTGGTCAACACACCGGCCAATGATATGGGACCGGATGATCTGGAGGCGGCGGCGGCCAGACTGGCCAAGACCCACGGCGCTAGTATCAAGGTCACCAGCGGCGAAAGACTGCTTGCCGATAATTTCCCGATGATCCACGCCGTCGGCCGCGCCGGTGCACAGGCACCGCGGCTGATCGATATGTCCTGGGGTGATCCCGGCTCGTCCAAGGTCACCCTGGTCGGCAAGGGCGTGTGTTTCGATACCGGCGGTCTCGACATCAAGGTGGCCGCCAGTATGCGCCAGATGAAAAAGGACATGGGCGGCGCGGCGAATGTGCTCGGCCTTGCTTCGATGATCATGTCGGCGGGGCTGAAGCTGCGCCTGCGGGTGCTGATTCCGGCGGTCGAAAATTCCATTGCCGGCAACGCCTTCCGACCGGGCGACATCCTGACCAGCCGCAAGGGCCTGGGCGTCGAGATCGGCAATACCGATGCGGAAGGACGGCTTGTGCTGGCGGATGCACTCTCCCTGGCAGACGAGGAGACGCCGGAAATGCTGATCGACATGGCGACGCTGACCGGCGCTGCCCGGGTCGCCCTCGGGCCGGATCTTGCGCCGTTCTTTACCGACGACGAGACGCTGGCCAGTGCCCTGTCGCGGGCGTCCGAGGCGACCGCCGATCCGCTCTGGCGCATGCCGCTCTGGGCGCCTTATGCAAAGGATCTGTCGTCAAAGGTCACCGATCTCGGCAACATCACCTCGAGCGGCTTTGCCGGTTCGGTGACGGCGGCGCTGTTTCTGCAGAAATTTGTCGAGAAGGCCGGTTCCTGGGCGCATTTCGACATTTTCGCCTGGAACCCGGCCGATCGCCCGCACGGTCCGGCCGGCGGCGAAGCGCAAGCCATCCGCGCCATCGAAAGGGTGTTGGCAGACCGCTATCCAGCCTGACGGCTTGCCAATTCCGCCGATTCGGAGTTGAATGATACGGCTCCGAAACGAATTGGGAGACTCAGGCCAAATGGCAGTGAATCTGCGGCCGGTGCAGGCCTTGCAGCTATGGCAGCAAATTGCGCTGGCGGAAGTGCGCGACGACGCGCCGGATCTGACCCTGCGCCAGACCGCCATCCTGCTGACCATCTATCTGGAGCCGCCGCCGCATACGGTGCGCGGCCTGGCGGCGCATCTCGGCGTGACTAAGCCGGTCATCACCCGCGCGCTCGACACGATGGGCCGGATGGGACTGGTTTCGCGCCACCGTGATCAAAACGACCGCCGCAACGTGCTGGTCAAACGCACCGTCGAGGGCGCGTTGCATGTCGAGCGATTTGGCGATCTGATCATTGCAAAGGCTGCGGAGTTGCCGTTGTGAACATCGAAACAAAACTTGACCGGCATCTGCATGCCTTCAGGCAGGACCTGGCCGACAAGAGGCTGGAAGGACGCATCGAAGCCGAGCGTTTCGTCGAAGGCACGCCGGCGCGTGTCGAGCGGTTCTTTGCCGACGTGAAATCAGCGCCGCGCGACGATGCCGGCATGGACACCCAGTTTCTGTACGGCGAGACTGTCAATGTCTTTGAGAACCGCGATGGCTGGGCCTGGATCCAGTCGGCACGGGACAATTATGTCGGATATGTCGCCTCGGATGCGATCGGCGCACCGGGAGCGGCGCCGACGCACACAGTGCGGGCGCCGCGCACCTTTCTCTATCCCGGCCCCGACATGAAGTTGGCACGAAGCGGTTACCGGTCTATCGGCTCATTGCTAAACGTGACCGGTTTTGAGGAAACCCGCGGCATGCGTTTCGCCACGCTGGAATCGGGCGATGCCATCTTCGCCGGCCACATCGGGCCGGTCGGTGACGATACCGAAGATTATGTCGATGTCGCCGAACAGCTGTTGCATACGCCCTATCTGTGGGGCGGTACCAGCGGCTTCGGGCTCGACTGTTCCGGCCTGATCTATCTTTCGTTCCGCCTTGCCGGCCAAACCATCCTGCGCGACACCTATATGCAGGCCGAGACGGTCGGAACCGTGATCGGCGGCGGCGCAGACCAGCCAACGCTGCGGCGCGGCGATCTGGTGTTCTGGAAGGGCCATGTCGCGATCATGCGGGATGCAGATACTGCGCTGCACGCCAATGCCAATACCATGATGGTCTCGTCGGAACCGATTGAGACGGCGATCGGGCGCATCGAACCGATGTATGGCCTGCCGACGGTCTACCGGCGGCCTTAAAGTTTCAGATTGGATTGCAAATGGCTGAGTTGCAACCTCCCCGGGGCGGGTTTGAGGATCCGGAATTTCTGTCCGGGCACATAAGGTCGATCCTCGATTTTTACGAAAACCGCGTGGTCGATCCGTCGGGTGGTTTTTTTCAGACCTTTCGCGACGACGGCACGGTGTACGATCCGGGTCTGCGCCATCTCGTCAGCTCGACCCGCTTCGTCTTCAACTACGCCACGGCCCATCGCCTTCATGGCGATGCCCATTATCGTGACTGGGCGCGGCACGGCCTTGAG
Organism: Hyphomicrobiales bacterium; assembly: GCA_021775495.1. Classification (GTDB taxonomy): domain Bacteria; phylum Pseudomonadota; class Alphaproteobacteria; order Rhizobiales; family Rhizobiaceae; genus JAJFHT01. The sequence continues at coordinate 17,010 of JAJFHT010000251.1, forward strand.
TTTCTGCACAGATGCCATCTGCAGCCGCAGGGTCATTTTGCCTGGGAGTTGCGCGATAATGCCGTCACCGATGGCCGGGCAATGGCCTATGGCCACGCCTTCGTATTGCTCGCCGCCGCCAGCGCGTTTCGCGCCGGCATCGAGGAAGCCCGTCCGCTGATCGTTGAAACCTTTGACTTTCTGGAACAGCAATTCTGGGACGGGGAGGCCGGCGCCTATGCCGACGAGCGCGATCCGTCGCTGGAAATCCTCAGCCCCTATCGCGGCCAGAACGCCAATATGCATCTGTGTGAGGCGCTGATCGCGGCGTTTGAGGCAACCGGTGAAAAGCGGTTTCTCGACCGTGCCGTGGCTCTTGCCGAAAAATTTGCCGGAGACATCGCCGATCTGGCCGATGGCATGATCTGGGAGCACTACACCACCGGCTGGCGCCCCGATTTCGAGTACAACCAAGACAAACCGGACGATCTGTTCAAACCCTGGGGGTACCAGCCCGGCCATCAGGTCGAATGGACGAAACTGCTGCTGCAGCTCAATGCCCACAACCCATCGGACTGGATGGTGCAACGGGCGGCAGGGTTGTACCGGAAAGCCATGGACAAGGGCTGGGACCAAGAGTTCGGCGGATTGGTCTACGGCTTCGCGCCGGATGGCTCGTTCTGCGATGCGCATAAATATTTCTGGGTGCAGGCGGAAGCCATCGCCGCTGCATGGCGGCTTTTCAAAGTGACCGGCGAAAGACATTATTTTGCCGACTACCAGCGACTGTGGCAATGGAGCTGGAGCTATCTCATCGATCATCGCCGGGGTGCCTGGTTTCGCATCCGCAACCGCGATGGCTCACCGGTCGACGACCTGAAATCGCCGCCCGGCAAAACCGACTACCACACGCTCGGCGCTTGCTGGGATGTTCTCTCGCTGATGTGACAGCGAGGTTGTGGGTCCGGCCCCAATCGATTGTCTGGGGTGCCGGATTGTTTTCCCGGCATGCTCTTCCGGTCGGCGTGATCACGACCAGAATCCACTACTGTCAGCCAAGTTCGAGTGGCGGCTCGAGGCCCATTTGCCTCAACATTGACGAGCAGAGTTCCGTAAGCGGGTTCCCAAGAGACAGCAGTATCGAATAGTGCTGGTCGTAGTCCGGTTTGAGGTAGATCGTCGGATTGCCGCGCTGTTTCAGCACGTCCATCATGTCGTCGGTCTGCCGAATCCATTCGCGCGTCTCGCGGCCGCCGACAGCCAGCACAATTGGCAGGTCGGGCCTCGGCGGCGTGTAACGCGGGCTCAGTGCCCGCACATTGTCAGCGCTTACCTTCAGGTCCTCGGAACCAGGCACCAGCAGAATCGGTTCCAGGTCGAGCATCGCGCTGACCACCGTCGCTCCCTTCACAACATCGATGGGCAGGCCAAGCTGCTCCTGAAAATCGTCGGTGCTGAGCATCATGGTCAGATGTCCGCCGGCGGAGTGACCGGAAATGAAAATCTTGTTGCGATCGCCATTGGCCTCTTCGGCGTTTTCCCAAACCCATTTGAGCGCCGCGCGGACCTGCCGGATGACTTCGGTGAGCGGCACCTTGGGGCACAGATCGTAATTGACCAGAATAGAGGCACCACCGGCGTCCAGAACCGCCGGAGCAACAAGGGTGTGGTCGAAACTATCGAGAAATCGCCAGAACCCGCCGTGCACGAAGACATTGATCGGCGCGCCGGGTTTATCAGCCGGAAAGATGTCGACAGTCTGGCCTTCCGTCGGACCATAAGGCACGCGCAGCCGGCCTTTTCGCTGCCGCCGAACCAGTTCACTGGCCAGATTCCAATGCGCTTTCCAGACCGGATGATCAGGAACCGCCTTGCGAGGGCTGTATTCAAACTCCAGTTCTTCCGGAGACATTTCCTGATATGGCTTCGGCGTATTTTTGCCCATTGCTACGTTCCTTTGTGATCATACCTTGGCGGCAACAGCACAAATTTCGATTTTCCATTGTGGCTGCGCCAATCCGGCGACAAAGACGAGCGCTGCTGCCGGGCACGGGCCTTCCGCACCGAGCACTTCAAGCCGGCCTTCGCGATATCCCGGCAGATCCTCCCGGTTTGTCATGTAAGTGCGAGTTTCGACAAGATCCTCCAGATCCATACCCTTGGCATGCAACACTGACTGGATGTTGCGAAACGCCTGCGCCGTCTGCCCGGCAATGTCTTCGGGCACTGTTCCATCGGGGTGCACACCAACCTGCCCGGCGACGATGACCGTCCGGGCTCCGGATGGAATTTCGACGCCCTGGCTGTACCGTGAAAACGGAGCCGCCATCGTATTCGGACTAAAGCGATCGATTTTGGTCAAGCCGGGATCCCTTCCAACCGGTGCCACCCTATTGGTGAGCCACCTCAGAATAGCGCAAAACTCACTTTCTTAAAGGGAATATTTCTCTCCTTGGAGTAATACGCGTTGACTTGCCGACCGGCGATTTTTAGCATGACACCGCCTGCCGCAGGAGGGGTTCAGATCACCGCAAAAGAGAACAGACGCATCCTATTGACGTCGCGCCCTGTCGATCTGGCCGGACCGGACAATTTTCGCATCGAACAGACGTCAGTTCCGGCTGTCCATGATGGAACGGCGCTTGTTGAAATCGAGATGGCCGCGTTGTCAGCATGGCAGGGCATGCGGACCAAGGATTTCAAGAACTTCATCCGCCCATTCGACATTGGCGAGTTGATAAGCTGCGACACATTTGGACGGGTGATCGACAGCCGGTGCGATGCGCTTCCCATCGGTGCATGTGTCGTCGGCCGGCAGGGGTGGCAGGACTATGCGCTCGTCACGCCTGAACAAGTCTCGATCGTGCCGGACGCGTACACGGCGGAGGAGTGGCTGACAGTACTTTCGTCTCCGGGCCAAACGCCCTATCTCGCCTATTCCCAGAAAGCCAAACCAACGCCGGGAGACACGCTTGTCGTGACCTCGGCAGCTGGCGCCGTCGGCTCCTATGCGGTGCAACTCGGTTTGCTTGCCGGTGCGCATGTTGTCGGAATTGCCGGTGGAGCGGACAAAACGGCCTTTGTGCGCGATACACTCGGCGCGCATGCCGCGATCGACTATCGTAAACCGGGCTTTCGGCAGGCGCTGGCAGAAGCCTGTCCGGACGGTGTCGACCTATATTTCGATCTGGTTGGCGGCGATACGGCGGATGCGGTTCTGGAAAACCTGGCGAAGCGTTCCCATGTGCTGCTTGTCGGCCGGGTGGCCGCAAACAACAGCCCGACCCCGGAACAGGATCCGGCAAACATGCGCCATGTGTGGTCGCAGGAAGCGACTATCCATGCGTTCAATCGCTACGCGTACAAAGAACTCTATCCCTGGGTGATCGATCGGCTTGGCAAGCTTTTACGAGACGGGCGGTTAAGGATGCACAACAACCTGGAATCCGGTCTGGAGGCCACGCCCGCCACGCTCAACGCCATGCTGTCAGGAAAGTACATCGGCAAGGTATTGGTCCGCTACGGCGAACCGGACGGTACGAGAGTCTGAGGAAATTTTCATTCCGTATAAACAAGATGTGCTCTAGCGCATGATCAGCGCCGGCAGGCTGAGTGATATGGCTGGTATGAACATAACCAGAAATGTGACGGCCACGATCACGAAGAAAAAGTACTTTCCGTGTTTCCACCATTCCGAGACGCTGGTGTCGAGCAATCGACACACGAAGAGCGTTTGCACCCCGACGGGTGGCGTCAAATTGGCCAGCAGGATGATAAGGCTGAAGGTGATGCCGAAGTGGATCGGGTCGATTCCGAGAGCGCGTGCTGCGGGCAACATTAGCGGAAAGAAGATCAGCATGATCGGTACCGCTTCGATGAAGAAGCCCATGATGAAGAAAAGCACGAAGTTTGCGATCAGGAATTCGACTGGGGAGAATGCGCGGGCGATGAACCATTGTTCGACGTCGCTCGCCAAATTCAGTCTCACAATCAGCATTCCGAACACCGCCGCGCCTGCGACTAGGAAGAGATAGCTCATTGAGCGCATGAGATTGTTGCTGAGAGATTCGGACAGACGGCTGGCCGTGAAATTTGCGCGGTACAGCAGCGCCCCGATAATCAGTGCAAAGACGATTCCTGCCGCTCCGGCCTCGACCGGCGAGAACACACCCATGCGCATGCCACCGAGTATCAGTACAGGCACTCCCAGTCCGGGCAGCGCCTTGACAAAGCCACCCTGCAGGGCATCGTTTGCGGCTGATCGGGCGACACCAATCTGGGAATTGCTCGATTGTCCCTCGTAGCGTTTTTGCAAGAACGCACTGACGATCATCAGGCCAATTGCGATAAGCACACCCGGCACGATACCTGCGATCCACAGCCTCAAAATCGATATTTCTCCGGCGAGTCCGAGAATGAGCAAAACATTGCTTGGCGGGATCAATGCCCCGATAAGTCCGGCACAGGAAATCAGTCCGGCGAGATAGCCCCTTGCATAGCCGATGCGCTCCATCTCATCCCGGAACATGGCGCTCAGCATGCCGGCTTCGGCCAGGGTCGAGCCGGTCATGCCACCCATGAAAAGGGAGGTCACGACCACAACCTGAGAGCTGCCGCCACGCACGCGCCGGCCAATGACTTCGCCGAACCAGATCATGCCGCGGCTGACTCCGATGTCTGACAGCAGGCCGCCGAGAATGATGAAAAGTGGCAGGGCGATCCAGGCAAAGTTGCCCAGCACGCCCATCACCGCGATCGGCGCTCCGGAGAGCGGTACACCTGCAATGACCAGACCGGCCAATCCGCCCAAACCCATAGCGGCAGCAAGGGGCACGCCGAGAAGTGCGAGTGTAAACAGAACCGAGAACGCGGCCAGCGCGGCGAAAATTTCCATCAACGCAGCATTCGCAAAAAATATTTGCCGATCTTGGTTGCCAGAAGCAGAAGGCCACCCACGATAATCGCATAGTAGCCCACCTTGATGGACCAGCCCAACGCGGCGTATTTGGAAAAGAGCTTCGGCAGAATTGACCATGTGCTCCAGACCAGGAACAACACGAAGCCGCCAACGGCCAGATCCTCGATCAGCTCACTGAGCCAAGGGCGCAACGGCACGACCTGGACCTTGATATGGAGGTCATCCTCATCAACGGCAAAGACGCTGAGAAAGATCAGCCAGATCATGACGATGATGCAAAACTCTTCAATCCAGACGATACCGAAAGCACCATCCAGCACGAAACGGTCGATGATGTTGACGGTCAATAGCCCGATTATGAGGAGGATCGCAGGCACGAAGAGAAAACTTCTTAAGAACCTGCTCGCTTGTCGCAGGCGCTGCGTCACCGGGCACCTCTCCATGACGGACCGTACGGATCTTCATTTCCGGAGTAGAAATAATTGAATCCCGCGCGGCAAATGCCGCGCGGGTAGCAGTTCAAGCCCCTATTGAGGAGCCCATTCAACTCACTGGTCGAGCTTGCCGGCTTTGCGCAGACGGGCCAGCAATTCCGGTGGCGTGTATTTGGCGACTTCGGCATTGTCATACACGCCTTCGCTGGCTTCATGCCACATTTTCTCTTGTTCCGGCGTAAGATCGATGATCTCCGCTCCCCGTTTCTTGATGGCGTCACGGAAGGCCATATGGGCTTCCTGGTCAACCTTCATCTCATATTCAGCAGCTTCTTTTCCCACTTCGAGCATGATCTGTCGGACATCCTCCGGCAGGCCGTTCCAACGCTCAGCGGTGACCCACATCACTTGCGGCAAATACTGAAAGTTCACCATCGTGATCGATTTGGCAACTTCGTCAAAACCCACATTGTGGATGTGCGGCAAAGGTATCTGCACACCTTCGAACATGCCCTGGCTGAAGCCGGTGAAGGTGTCGGCCCAAGGAACCGGGATCGGGTTTGCGCCCCATGCTTCGTTGATGATCACGTCGAGCGGCGCAAGACTGACGCGCTGTTTGATCTTTTTGATATCTGACGGAACTTCCAGCCGAACCGAACGTGTGGCGATAGCCCGGGCACCGCCATTGCTTGTCATGGCAAAGATCACCTTGAGTCCGGTCTCTTTTTCGACTTTGGCCTGAATTTCCTTGCCGACATCGCTATGCATCATCATTTGCAGCTGGCGCGGACCCACGGCCATGTCTCCGGAAACGATGAAGGGCAGGTTGACCCAATCGTAATGACGGGTGAACACGCCGATCGTGGAAGTTCCGGCCGCGGCCAGATCGATCGACCCGGTGAGCAGCGCCTCAATGGCCTTTTCCTCCTGGTAGAGGCTGCCGGAATGGTGCACTTCGATTTCGACGCGTCCATTGGTGCGTTTTTTCACCTCCTCGGCAAAGAATAAAACCGCTTTGCCTGATGAGATCTGCGGACTCGGATAGCCGGCGTACACAAGCTTAATTTCTTGTGCTTTCGCTGGCATACAGATTGCGGCCAGCACCACAAGCACACTGGTGACGAACGTCCGAATGCCCCTGAGTCTAATATTCGAGGTCATCATTCCAACTCCTCCTGTGTTGAGTAATTGTATACAGTTTTGGGAAATCTTGCGTACCGGCTGTCTCGTGTCAAGAAACGCGGCCCTGGTCGACATGAGGAGCAGTCCCCTGTCGTGGCTGTCCCGCTGACAGATTGCCATCGTTGGGGGCGGGCTATTACGACCTGTTCGGTCAATTGTTCTGTCCCATCAAGTCCCGTTTTCGCTGCTCGATCTTGCTTCGAAGTGGCGGGAAAATCTCACCGGGGTCGATCTGTATACTCAAGACAACCGGTTCGGTCGCGGCCATCGCCCAGGCCATCGAAGATTTCAGATCCTGCTCCGAGGCGACGTGACGACTGGCAACTCCGAAACCCTCTGCGACCTTCGCAAAGTCAATTTCAGCAAGGCGGACAAAGTTGTCGCCGCCATACATCTCCTCTGCCTGATGGCGCAGAATACCGAGCGCACCGTCCACAAAGATGATAGCCGCCAGTGGCAGATTGTGTTCGCGAGCAACCGCCAACTCGCCCATCGTGTGCACATAGCCGCCATCGCCGCTGATACTGACAACCTTCAGGCCCGGATTGGCGATCGAGGCACCGATCGCAGCAGGCAGGCTGAACCCCATTGCATCGAATTCACACGATTGCAGAAGCCTGTCGGCATGGGTGATTTCGAGCTGGTCGCAGACCCAGAGACGGTGATTGCCGATATCTGCGGACACCAATGAAGTATCCGGGAGCACGGTGTTGAGCTCTTGAAGTACCGTTGCAGCGCTAAGACCGGCGGCTGCATCGTTCGCCGGCTTAAACGGTTCCGGCTTGCGGCCGTACCAGCGCGCGCGCGTGTCGATCTCAGGTGCGAGCAACTCGATGAAGCGACCTGCGTCGGCCAGGACGGCCCTGTCCGCCGAATAAACCAGATTCGGCTGAATTGCTTCGATATCGACGTGGATCACCTGTGCATCGGGGGCGAACAGGTCACCACGCCAGCCAAAGGTCGTTTGTTCCCCCAATGCGCAGCCGATTACCAGCACCAGGTCGGCACTGGCAATGGCTTCGCTCGCGGCTTGGGTGCCGTAAAAACCCAACATTCCTGCACTATTGGGATCTGCGCTGCGCATCGATCCGATACCTGAACGGCTTGTTGCAACTGGAGAACCGAGACGGGCCGCAAGTCCGGCAAGGGCGTCCGAGGCGCCGGCGCGCAAGACCCCATGCCCGGCAACAATTGCCGGCCGTTTGCACTGAGCGATCGATTCCAGGACGGCATGGATTTCGGCACTAGTGGGTTCCGGTGGCGCCAAAGGCTGAGCGGCCTGGCCGGCGACCTCGTCAACAGTTTCCGCCTGCAGGGATTGCGGAAGATCGATATGGACGGGCCCCGGCCGCCCGGACTGGGCAAGCTGAAGTCCGGTTGCAATCAGGTTTGGTATCTCCGCTGCCGACACAGCTTGAACAGACTTCTTGGTGATCGGTCGGAACAGCGCCTGGTTGTCGCAAAATTGCAGGATGTTACGGTTGAGGTAGCGGCGATCCACCTGTGCCGTCAACACCAGGAGCGGGATGGAATCCGCCATTGCATTGGCTACGGGCGTAACCAGGTTCGTTGCCCCCGGCCCGGGCGCTCCGGAAAACACTGCGCCAGGCTTGCCTGTCGACAGTGCAAAGCCCGACGCCATATATCCGGCGCCGAGTTCGTGTCGCGCCGCAACGATGTTTGGCGCACCCAACTTGCCGAATTCATTGTAGGTCGGCAGAAAATGCCCGCCGGCGACCGTGAAGACGGTGTCGATGCCCGCAGCCCGAACAGCCGTCGCAATGACGTGACTGCCCTTCTTCACACCCTTCTGCTCTAACATGGATAACCCCCGGAACGACGCGTCCCGCTGCGTTCAGTCGTCGGAACGGATCTCTTCAGCTCGCTGGGATTTGGGGTTGCAGATATCATCCTGTATTCATCCGAATAACAGTTGGTTTGCAGAATAGAGCGGGCCCGATCAAAGTGGACATTCCGTCGGAAATCGCGCACGTCGAATCACTCCCCAACTACACATTGTCATACAATATCGAGCCGATAGCGCTCAAAACACCGAAAATCACACCAGAAGCTTAGATATACGGGAATTTTTTGTATACAATTTTTGATACAAATTTCAGAGGAAATTGATAAGAGGTTGAAAAATATAAATAATTTTTCAGTTTTGTTCGCGTTGAGCAATGTAATTGGAGGCGAGAAGCAGTGATCTTCGTCATACATTGCAACGGATTTCGGGAAACTTGCGAGTTTCGCCGATGTAGTTTACCAGTTGTCGCATACCTCAGATTTGCACTGCCAATCATTGCATTCTGCGTAGCTCGGAACGAGAATCAAACACGTGACTCAAAGCCTGCTTGATCATAGAACAGACGCCAGGCTCGGCTTGGAAGCAGTCGAGCGCTCACTGCGTGAACAAGCACAGGCCTCGATACGAGAATGCATTCTCAATGGGCACTTTGCTGCCGGTCAAAAATTGACAGAGCGTCAGTTGACCGAAATCACCGGTGCCAGCCGTTCGATATTGCGTGAAGCGCTTTCTCATCTGGAAGCCAGAGGGCTTTTGGTGCGTAGGACACATCGCGGGTTTACCGTGGCCAAACTTGAACCTAGATCAATTTATGAAATCTTCGAGCTTCGTGAACCGGTGGAAACACTTGCTGCAGAATTGTTCACCGAGCGGGCCAGCGAGCAGGAGGTGGCGGAAATCAAGGCTGCTTTCGAAGCCCTGAAACATAGCTTTCAAGCTGGCGATCTTGGCAAAATGAGATCTGCAAAAGAGTGGTTCTTTTCTGTTCTGTTTACCGGTTGCCGCAATACGGAAATTCGCAAAGCACTCGAAAACGTCATGGACAGAATTTCCTATTTGCGCATTCAGCTATTGAGCGATCCTCAGCGAAGACAATTGGCATTGTTGGAAATGGGTCGACTTGCGAAGGCTTTGATCGCACGGGACAAGGATGCAGCTCGCGCGGCAAGCATCGCACATCTGGTGTCTGCGCGCGGCGCGCTTATCAAGCAGATTTCCAACAACGACTAGAACATCTGTGTTGTAGCGTTCACTCGTATCGTCTGTGCTGACCGGCGTTCGCAGCGTGCAGCTTCAGATTGGGATCACCCGATCCGCAATGCCATGTTGCCAATACGTGCTAGCCGTGGATTTCCTGCCCGGACAATGTTCTGGCGAAAGAGAATACCAGCATCCATGATCAATACGGATACCCTATCCCCGCGTCGAGGCCACCAGTCGAATTTCGGTGGTGCTCGGTGGTCCGGGAAACCGGTCCTTTGACCCATCCCGGTATGCGTTGAACGGCGCGCTGTCGAGAAATCGCTGTTTGGCCGCATCATCATCGAACTCCAGTACGGCGATGAATTTTGTCGGGTCATTTGTTTCGAATGCCGTGTAGCTGAAACCGCTGTCATCAAGCGCTTTCAGACCATCAACAAATTTTCGCAGTGCATCGATCTGAGCTTTGGCCTTGTCTTCCAAAACCGTGTATTCCACCAGCAGGCTCATGGTTTCCCTCCCGTTCGGTTGTGTTCAGGAAATCTGGCCACAAAATTCCCGCCCCGTCAAAAAATCCCGGACCGAGGGAAAGCTTGTTTAGCCCCTGCCAGCGCCTACGGGGGCTTCGTGCAGGAAGCTGATCGCCATGCGGTTGAGTGCATTCATATTGGCGATGATCGATGTCAGGTCGACGATCTGGATTTCGGAAAAATGCTGCTGAAGCTGTTTGTAGGCATCGTCGGACGGCACGCCGTCCGTGATCCGGGTCACGGTTTCGGCCCAGTTCAGCGCGGCCCGTTCCGGTTCACCGAAACAATCCGCCGAGCGCCAGTCGGCGGTGCTTTCAATACGGTTCTCGGTTTCACCCAGCTGCCGCAATTGCCGGGCGTGAAGCCAGATGCAATAGCCGCATCCGTTGATCTGCGACGCGCGCAGTTCAACAAACCGCCGCAATTTCTGCTCGACCGTCGATTGATCATGATAGCCATTGGTCGCCAGCATGCCCTTGATGGCTCCGGGTGCGACTGTTCCGTAGTCAATTCGCGTTGTCATTGCCTTGTTCCTGTGCAGGGCGTGCATCGACGCCGTATTTCTTCAAGTACGCCTGGCGTACCGCTTCTTCCGAGACATTTTCGCCGAACAGATAGGCCGGAGACAGAAGCGGTTTTGCCTGCAGGATTTCTATGCGCACTGCGTGGAGGACCGGGATGTGATCACCATGTTCGGTTTTCACCGCCGCGGCAAGTTCCTCATGAAGGCGATCCCCGGGGCCATGGACGGTGGCGCGGCCTTTGAAGCGATATCCCCTGCGTGCAAAAATATCGACGCAGTTGATCTCGGTTCGCGGATCGGTCTGCAGATTGCGCACCGTTGCCGGTGAGGCGATATTGGCAAAAAGCAAATGCCGGTCGTCCAGAACACAGAGCGAGCTTTTCGGCGAAACATTCGGACTGCCGTCTGGATTGGTTGTCGCAACGAAACTCAGCATGGTTTTTGCCACCATCGATTTCATGTCTGCGTCAAGTATTGCCACTGATCTGCACCGGCCTGGTATGGGGTTGCCGGAGTTCAATATGGCGTCTAGTTTTTGCAACGCAATTGCGAAAAAACGCGACACCTTGAGCAGAAATGCAACACAATCTGGAATGGGATGATCTGCGCATATTTATGGCGGTTGCCAGCGCCGGCTCCCTCGGCGCGGCAGCGCGGTCACTTGCCGTGCATCGTTCAACCGTTTTGCGACGTATCGAAAAGCTGGAGACCTGTCTCTCCATACGACTGTTCGATCGGTCCAGCGAGGGTGTGACCCTGACCGCCAGAGGGGAAGATCTGATGCGT
>JAJFHT010000252.1 GCA_021775495.1 Hyphomicrobiales bacterium
GGTGCAGGCGGCGATTTTCGGGCTGGTTCTGCTGGGCGAGACTGTCAGCACCGGCGCGGTCTTTGCGATCCTTGTCGGCGTCGCCGGGGTCATGCTGATTTCCATGGCGCATACGCCGCTGAACTGGCGCAGTCTGATCACGGCGCTGGTCAGCCGCTCGGCACTGATCGGCCTGGCATCCGGCGCGGCGTTCGGCGTGTCGGCCGTCGCCTACCGCTCGGCCTCGCTGTCACTTGGCGGCCCGAACTTCATCATGCAGGCGGCCGTCACGCTTGCCTGTGTGACCGTGTTTCAGACCGCGGTGATGTTGGTCTGGATGGTCTTGCGCGAGCGCGATGAGATTGCCCGGGTCCTGCGCGGCTGGCGGCCGGCTTTTGTTGTTGGCCTCTCCGGCGTTACCGCCTCGGCATGCTGGTTCATGGCGATGACACTGGAGCGGGTGGCCTATGTCCGGGCGCTCGGCCAGATCGACCTGGTCTTCACCTTTGCCGCAACGGTGTTCGTCTTCCGTGAGAAGATCAACCGGCTGGAAATTGCCGGCTCATTGCTGATCGTCGCTGGTATCGTCCTGCTGTTGGGTACGCGCTGAAAAAACCTGTTCACGGCACCAGCAGGGTGCCGGCGCCATGTTCTGTGAACAGTTCCAGCAGCACAGCATGAGCGGTCTTGCCGTTGAGAATGACGACACCCTCGACACCGCAATCGATTGCTGCGATGCAGGTTACCACCTTGGGGATCATGCCACCCGATATCGTCCCATCGGCGATCATGCTGCGCGCCTGGGAGACCGATAGCTCGTCGATCAGCTTGCCGTTGCCGTCCAGCACACCCGGCACGTCGGTCAGGAACAGAAGGCGTTTGGCCTGTACCGCACCGGCGATGGCACCGGCAAACGTATCGGCATTGATATTGTAGGTATGGCCGTCCCTCCCGGGCGCCACCGGTGCGATCACCGGGATCATTTCCGAACGGGCAAGAAGATCGAGAAGCGTACGGTCGACCTCGACCGGCTCGCCGACAAATCCGAGTTCCAGCACCCGTTCGATATTGGAGTCCGGGTCGATCACCGTTTTTCGCGCCTTTTCGGCGAACACCATGTTGCCGTCCTTGCCGCACAGGCCGATGGCCCATTCGCCTTCGGCGTTGATCAGGGCGACGATTTCCTTGTTGATCGAACCGGCCAGCACCATTTCGACGATTTCGACGGTCTTGGCATCGGTAACCCGCAGCCCGCCTTCGAATTTCGATTCGATGCCCATCTTGGCCAGCATACTGGCGATCTGCGGCCCGCCGCCATGCACGACAATCGGATTGACGCCCGATTGCTTGAGCAGCGCCACATCGCGCGCGAACGCCTTGCCGAGCGCAACATCGCCCATCGCGTGGCCGCCATATTTGATAACGACCGTCTTGTTCTCGTAGCGCTGCATGAACGGCAGTGCTTCCGACAGCAGCCGGGCCTGGGTCTCGGGCGATGGTTGGGGGGTATTGGCCGTCATGTCGGGTCCTGGCATCAGTTGGTGACCGGTCTCATAACGGCAAAGCCGGTATCCGGCAATCTCCAACACCGCCGACAGGCTCCCGGATTTGTGACTACGTTTGATCGGCCCGGCATGGCATTGTGCAGGGCAACCGACCATATTCGGTGGCATCGATGGGTTTTCAGGGAAGGATCGGTCATGAATCGCAGGAATTTTCTCGCAGGTGGTATTTCGCTGGCGGCAATTGGAGCTGCCGTGGGATTTTCACGCAACGGTGTGAATGCGGCCGAGTCTGGCGCTTTCGAAGTCGTGAAAACCGACGCCGAATGGAAGGAAATCCTGTCCCCGGCGCAATTTGCCGTGTTGCGCAAGGAAGCCACGGAGCGCGCTTGGACCAGCCCGCTGCTGGAAGAGAAGCGCAAGGGCGTCTACACCTGCGGCGGATGCGAATTGCCACTCTATGCGTCCGAGACCAAATTTGACAGTGGGACTGGCTGGCCGAGTTTCTTTGCCGCGCTCGACAATGCTGTTGGAACGACCACTGATTACAAACTGTTGCTGCCGCGCACCGAAGTGCATTGCCGCCGGTGCGGAGGTCATCTTGGCCACATCTTCAACGATGGTCCGCCGCCGACCGGCAAACGCCATTGCATCAATGGTCTTGCGATGGGGTTCGTTGCGGCATGAGCCACCGAAGGTTATTTCAGCAACTTGGTGATCGCCTCACGCAGATCGGTCAATCCGCCGCCTTTTTGCGATGACGAGGCGATGACCTGAGGGTAGGCTGCGGCCCGTTTTTCGACCTCAGCAGTGGTCGCTGCGATTAGTTTTTCAACCGCGGGCGTTTTGATCTTGTCGGTCTTGGTCAGCACGATCTGGTAGGACATCGCCGCCTTTTCCAGCAGGTCCAGCACCTCTCGGTCATTGTCTTTGATGCCATGGCGGGAATCGATCAGCACGTAGACCCGTTTCAACGTCACCCGGCCGCGCAGATAGTCGAACACCAGCCGGGTCCAACGCTCCACTTCCTGCTTCGGTGCCTTGGCATAACCGTATCCTGGCATGTCGACCACGGCCAGCGGCGGCATGTCGCCGTCTGTGCCGGAATAGCCATCCGGAATGAAATAGTTGAGCTCCTGGGTCCGCCCCGGCGTGTTCGAGGTGCGGGCAAGCCCCTTCTGGCCGAGCAAGGCGTTGATCAGCGAGGATTTGCCGACATTGGAGCGCCCGGCAAAGGCGATCTCCGATGGTCCCTGCGGCGGCAGGAATTTCATCGACGGCACGCTGCGCAGGAAAATCCATGGCCGCGCGAACATGTTCTGCGCGGCTGATTTGTCCTGCTGGTTCATGATCCCGGCCCTGGGTCCCGCCCTATTCGGCGGGATCGGGTTTCTTCTTGAACAGGCCTATCAGATTGTCCCACAATTCGATTTTCGCCCCCTGACGTTTCATGATCACGCCCTGCTGTACGATCGACAGCGAGTTGTTCCAGGCCCAGTAGATGACAAGACCGGCCGGGAAGGTCGCCAGCATGAAGGTAAAGATCACCGGCATCCAGGTGAAGATCATCGCCTGGGTCGGATCCGGAGGTGTCGGGTTCATCCGCATCTGCAAGAACATGGTGATGCCCATGATCAGCGGCCAGACGCCGATCATCAGGAACTGCGGCACATCGTAGGGAAGCAGTCCGAACAGGTTGAACATTGATGTCGGGTCGGGTGCGGCAAGATCCTGAATCCAGCCGAAAAACGGCGCATGGCGCATTTCGATGGTCACATAGAGCACCTTGTAGAGTGCAAAGAACACAGGAATCTGGATGAGGATCGGCCAGCAGCCGGCAAGCGGATTGATCTTCTCTTTCTTGTAGAGCTCCATCATCGCTTTTTGCTGCTGGGCCTTGTCATCGGCATATTTGTCGCGGATTTCCATCATCGCCGGCTGCACGGTCTTCATCTTTGCCATCGAGACATAGGATTTGTTGGCCAGCGGGAAGAAGATGGCCTTGACCAGAACCGTCGTGGCGAGAATGGCAACACCGAAATTACCGAAGAATTTGAACAGGTAGTCGATGACGAAGAACATCGGCTTGGTGATGAAGTAGAACCAGCCCCAGTCGATCAGCAGCTCGAACTGCCGGATATCGTTCGTCGTCTCATATTCGGTGATTTTCGAAACCTGCTTGGCGCCGGCGAATACCAGCGTTTCGAGCGTCGCCGACTGACTGGCCTTGACGCTGACGGGATCGGACAGAAAGTCGACCTGGTAGCGCGGAATGCCATCGGCAAAATAGGAATATCGCGGCTGGAAGGGTTGTCCCGATTTCGGCACCAGAACCGTCGCCCAGTACTTGTCGGTGATGCCGAGCCAGCCGTCTTCCGATTTCGACGGTTTGACTTCCTTGTCGTCCTCGACGTCGGAATAGTCGATTTCCTGCAGCGCTTCTTCGCCGGTGACCCCGATCAACCCTTCATGCAGAACATAAATACTCTGTGTTTCAGGTTTCTGGAAGCGTGTGATGCGGCCATAGGGCGCCAGACTGACGTCAGTGGATGTGGTGTTGTTCACCCGGTCACTGATGGTGAACAGGTAGCCGTCGTCAACCGAGACGGTGCGCTCGAAGGTCAGGCCTTTTCCGTTGTCATATCGCAGCAAGACAGGATCGGATGGTGTCAAAACCCGGTTGCCGGTTGCCGACCAGACCGTATTCGGTCCCGGCACCGGTCCGGTGGCGTCACTGCCGACATAACCGGTCTCGGCAAAATAGGCGTCAGGCTGGCCGGATTGTGTCAGCAGCCGGATGATGTCGGAGTTCGGATCGACAGCAACGCGGTAGTCTTTCAGCGACAGGTCATCGATCCGGGCGCCGTTGAGATTGATCGATCCGATGAGGCTCGGGGTTTCGATCTGGATGCGCGGTGCGTTGTCCTTCGCGACGGCCGTGTCCGCCGCCGGTGCCTGTCCGGGAATGGTCGCATCCAGCGAACCTGCGGGAGCGGGAATGGCCGTATTTGGCAGCGCCTCGCCAGCCGGCTGTTCGCTCTGTTGCTGCGTCGCCTGGCGTTCGGTCTCGACCCGCGCGGCTTCCCGCTGCGCTTCGATCCGCGGGTTCATGTAGAACACCTGCCACAGGATCAGAATGACGATAGACAGACCGATGGTCAGAAGAAAATTGCGGTTGTTGTCCATTGCAATCCGTTCCGTGGAGCTGATGTTGTCGGCCGTCAGCCGCGAATTCGTCGAGACAGTTCGGCGGTTAGAGAATCGAAGGGTGCCGTAAGGACGTCACGCCGTCCGATGATCACATAGTCATTGCCGGCGGCCATGTCACTTGCGGCATGGGTGCGCAGGGCTTCTTTCAGGCGTCGTCGGATCCGGTTCCGCTCGACGGCGTTACCGGATTTCTTGGTCACCGTGAAACCGACCCTTGGAGATTTGCCATCGCCACGGTCGAGAACTTCAAGCAGGAAGAACCGGCCGCGACGGCGCTGACCGCGCCGCACGGCAAGGAACTCGGCCCGCTTGCGCAGCCGCTCTGGTCTCTGGGAAATCCGCCGGCCCGCCGCCACCAGTCAATCCCGGTCATGTGCCGGCCGGAATCAGGCCGAAACCCGGGAGCGTCCGCGAGCGCGGCGTGCTGCCACGACACGGCGGCCGCCTTTGGTTGCCATGCGGGCGCGAAAGCCGTGACGGCGTTTGCGAACGAGTTTGGACGGTTGATAAGTACGCTTCATTTGTTTGATTACCGCGGCGTGCGGCCCTTCTTGATTCTGTCGCTATGGAACAGGAGCTTTTTTTATCCGTTGTCAGGCGCAAAAAATTGCGCCGGGCCCTTCGGCCCGAACGTGCCGGGCTTATAGGGAGAAGCAGCCATCAAGTCAATCGAAAGAGCCAATTGCGGCGATCATGGCAAACCGCGCGAATAACAAAAAGGTGAACCTCCGTCCTCCGGTACTCAAAAGGCGGTGAGACCACGCTTGATAGCCTTGTTCATAGCGGTTTGCTGGGCCATTTGAACAATTCATTCACGGGTTCACCTTAAGCAGGCCAGATGCACAAGCGCATGACCATCGAATACAAAACCGATTCCATTGAATTTTCCCGCCGCACCGTGCTTGCGGGAGCCTTTGCAAGCGGGTTTGCAGCCGTTTTGCCGGCAACACCCGCATTTGCCGCCTCGCCGATCCGCGCCTTCAAGCCGTCTGGATCCGATTCGATGGGGCACAAGGCCTATGACGCAATCCTCAAGCGCCACGTCAAGCCGGACAATGCCGGTTACAACCGCATCGATTACAAGGCGCTCAAGGGCAGCGCGCATGGCGCGCTCAAGGCGTATCTGGGCGACTTGCAGGCCGCCACGCCTTCGCAGTTTTCACGAACCGCCGCCCATGCCTACTGGATCAATTTGTACAACGCGGCAACGCTTGACGTTGTGCTCGACCACTATCCGGTGTCGTCGATCAAGAAGATCAGTCTTGGCGGCGGCGGATTGTTCGGTTCCGGGCCATGGTCGAGGGAATTCCTGAAAGTCGAAGGCAGGGCCCTGTCGCTCGACGATGTCGAGCACCGCATTGTGCGGCCGCTGTTTCGCGATCCATTGAGCCACTACGCTCTCAATTGCGCCTCCTATTCCTGCCCCAATCTGGCAACAACCGCCTTCACCGACGCCAATCTCAAGGCGTTGATGGCCGAGAACGCTGTCAAATATGTCAATCACAAGCGTGGCGTGAACGTAACGCGCGGATCGATCACCGCTTCGAAGATCTATTCCTGGTACGCCGGAGATTTCGGCGGCCGCAGCAAATTAAAATCTCACTGGAACCAATTTGCCGAACCGGATCTGTCCGGGGCGATTAAAAGTGCCCGAATCGGCCGGTTCCGTTATGACTGGAGCCTGAACGATGTCTGAGGGAATTGCCGTGACAACAGAGCCGGAAGAAACGCAGGCAAGCGCCGGCAAATCCTCGTGGACGCGTTTTGTGCCGATTATCATCATCATCGCCGGGCTTGGCTTTGGCTATGCGATGGGGTGGCATGAATTCCTGTCGCTCGAATTTCTCGCCAACAGCCGCGAGATGCTGAAGGCGACCGTGGCTGAAAATTACACGCTCTCGATTGCCGGATTTGTCGTGCTCTACGCACTGGCCGTGGCGTTTTCCTTTCCGGCGGCATCGGTACTGACGATATTTGCCGGGTTCCTGTTCGGCTGGCTGGTTGCCGGCATTATGGTGGCATTCGCCGCAACCGCAGGCGCCACCGCCATCTTTCTCGCAGCACGCTCGGCGTTTGGCGATTTTCTGAAGGACCGGGTCGGCGGCAAGGTGGCCAGACTTGCCGAAGGTTTTGAAAAGGACGCCTTCAGCTATCTTCTGGTCCTGCGGTTGGCGCCGGTGTTTCCGTTCTTTGTCATCAACATCGCCCCGGCGCTGTTCAATGTGCCGCTGCGCACCTATGTCATCGCCACCTTCTTTGGCATTCTTCCCGGAACATTCGCCTATGCCTATCTTGGTGAAGGCGTCGACAGCGTTCTGATGGCTGCGAAGGAAGCCGGCCGCGATATCTCGATCGGCGATCTTGTGACCACCGAAATCACCATTGCGTTTGCCGCGCTGGCCATAGTCGCCGCCATTCCGACCATCGTGAAAAAGATCCGCGGGCGCCGGATCTGAACGCTGCGGTCAGGCGCCTTCGACGATGACCAACTCGGCATCGGCATTGGCCATCCGGATGGCGCGGGCCGCTTCGTATTCAGGGCTGTTGTAGCAGGCCATGGCAGTATCGAAATCCTTGAATTCGACCACCACGTTGCGCTCACGCGCATCGCCCTCCATCGCCTCGTAGCGGCCACCACGAACAATGTGGTTCGCGCTGTATCTCTCGAATGCCGGTTTGGCGGCTGCGATGTAGTCCTGATAATTCTCGGCATTGTGAACCGACACACGAACAATCCAATAGGCTTTTGACATCATTCATCTCCGTTTTGCTTGAATAAATTATGAGCCGGCACAGGTTTCCGTTCAACCGTTCCTTCCCGATGACACAAGATAAGACTTGTTGATGGTGAATGAAAATGAATAATAATGATGTTTTTGTTCTCAGGGAGAGATGGATGGATCTGTCCGATCTTCGCATATTCCAGGCGGTTGTTCGTGAGGGCGGCATCACCCGCGCCGCAGGACGGCTACACCGTGTCCAGTCCAATGTGACAAAGCGCGTCCAGCAACTCGAGGCCGACCTCGGCGTGCCGCTGTTTTTGCGCGAGGGCAAGAAACTGATCGCCGCCCCGGCGGGGCGCGTACTGCTCGATTATGCCGACCGGATTCTTGCGTTGGCCGAGGAAGCCCGCAGCGCCGTACGCAATCCGGCGCCCAATGGCCTGTTTCGCCTCGGCTCGATGGAGAGCACGGCAGCAGTCCGCCTGCCAGCGCCGCTGTCGGAATTCGGGGCGCGATATCCGGAGGTCACGCTGGAGTTGCGTACAGGAAATCCGACCGACCTGCAGGCCGCGCTTCTGGCCGGCGAGATCGACGCGGCGCTGGTGGCCGAACCGGTGGCCGACGCCAGATTCGACTCCATCATTGCTTTTGACGAGGAACCGGTCATCGTCACCTTGCAGGATCACCCGCCGATCGACAATCCGGGCGGTACACCCGAAACCGTCATTGTCTTTGAACATGGCTGCCCTCATCGCCGCCGCCTCGAAGCTTGGTACGAGGGCCGCAAGGAGGTTCCGGCGCGCACGATCGAGCTTGCATCCTACCATGCCATGCTTGGCTGCGTGCTGGCCGGTATGGGTGCGGCGCTGCTGCCGCTCAGCGTCCTTGCCACCTTTCCCGAAACCCATCGTCTGAAGGTCCATCACCTGCCGCAGGGCGAAGACCGGCTGCGGACCTTGTTGATCTGGCGTCGCGGCATGGCATTGCCGAATGTGAAGGCTTTATCTCAAATACTGTCGGAACCTATTGGAACGTAAACCCTTTGAACCCGCCGCAGCTTGACAGGGCTTGCGGTTTTGGTGCCTTGAATAGGCTCGATTCTTATCTGTGAAGGCTTTTTTTGATGAACAAATTGCTGACCCCTGACATCTGCGTGATTGGCGGCGGCTCCGGCGGCCTGACGGTTGCCGCGGCGGCTGCCTCCTTCGGTGTCTCCGTCGTGCTCATTGAAAAGGGTAAGATGGGCGGCGATTGCCTGAATTATGGCTGCGTACCATCCAAGGCGATGATCGCTTCCGGCAAGCTGGCTCACGCCATGCGGCATTCGGAGGATTTCGGCATCAAGGAGAACGTGCCGCAGATTGATTTCCAGGGCGTGCACGATCACATCCATTCGGTCATCGGCGCCATAGCGCCCAACGACTCGGTCGAGCGGTTCACCGCTCTCGGCGTACACGTCATCCAGGATGAGGGGCGTTTCATCAATCCGCGTTCGGTGGTCGCCGGTGATCATGAAATCCGTGCCCGCCGCTTTGTCATCGCCACTGGATCCTCGCCGATGGTCCCGCCGATCCCCGGGCTGGAAGCGGTCGACTACCTGACCAATGAACCGGTCTTCGTGCGGCCCACAATACCCGACCGGCTGATTGGCTGCGGGGGCGTGCCGAT
>JAJFHT010000253.1 GCA_021775495.1 Hyphomicrobiales bacterium
GGATTGCTCGGCCAGAACGGCTCCGGAAAATCGACGCTGATCAAGATTCTCTCCGGATATCATGCGCCCGACGCAGGAGCGGTCTCAATCGATGGTGTGCCGGTTTCGTTGCCGATTGCCGTTGGCAAGCATGAAGCGCTGGGACTTGCATTTGTCCATCAGAACCTCGGACTGTTTCCCGGAGGCACAGTGCTTGAAAACTTGATCGCGGGAGATCATGGCCGACTGAATCCCTGGAACATCAATTGGCGCCTTGAGGGCGAGCGGGCACGCGAGCTGTTCAGGTCCTTTCATCTGGAACTCGAACCAAACATGCCGGTTGAGCAACTGCCGCAGGTAAAACGGGCGCAACTGGCGATTGTCCGGGCGGCCGATCGAATCCAGCAACACGGTACCTACGCCGGGCCTGGATTGTTGGTACTTGACGAACCGACGCCGTTTCTGCCCATGGAGGATGTGCGCGATCTTTTTGCGATGATGCGACGTCTGGCCGGTTCGGGCGTCAGCATCGTTTTTGTATCCCACGACATAGATGAAATCATCGAAGTGACAGATCGTGCCACGGTATTGCGCGACGGAAAGACCATTGGCAGTTTCGATACTGCATCGAAATCACGGTCTGAAATCGTCGAGATGATCGTCGGTCGTTCTCTCAAGTCGAATCGTTCGGCAGCTGACACGCTTACCGCGGGAAGTGATGCCCGGGTCCGGGTCTCGGTCTTGTCGGGCAGCATGGTGAAAGACCTGTCATTTGACGTACATCCCGGCGAGATTCTTGGCCTGACCGGCCTGATCGGATCCGGTTACGACGAAGTTCCTTACCTCCTCAGCGGTGCCTCGGAAGCATTGAGCGGAAGATTGGCAATCGATGGAATTGAGATGGACATTGTCGGATTGTCACCTGCTGCATCGATGAAATCCGGGATCGTTCTCATTCCGGCTGACCGGCAGAGAACTGCAGTCGCGCCCGAATTGTCTATTCTCGAAAACATCAGCCTGCCCGTGTTGGGAAGCATCGGCAGCGCCGGCATGATCAACCATGGCCGGCTGCGGGACAACGCAACGCGCCTGATCGAACGGTTTGGCGTCAAGGCGCAGGGATCAAACCAGCAGGCGAATGATCTTTCCGGCGGCAATCAGCAGAAAGTTGTCCTGGCGAAGTGGCTGCAGTTGAACCCTGTATTCGTGCTGCTGGACGAACCGACGCAAGGCATCGATGTTGGCGCGCGAGCGGAAATCTACGAGATTTTGGGTCAGTTGTGTGCGGCAGGTGCTTGCATTCTCTGTGCGACGTCAGAGTTTGAACAGCTCGAGGCGATCGCTCACCGTGTGTTTGTCTTTGACCGCGGCCAGGTTGTTGCCGAACTTGCCGGGTCGGAAGTAACGAAGTCAAACATCGCAAAGGCGTGTTATTCCGAGGCGGTATCCGATCATGGGCAAGCTTGACATCAAATATGAAGCCGAACGTTTCGGTCTGGTTTTTGTCTGGATCGCACTTGTGCTGCTTTTTGGCGCAATGCGACCCGACACCTTTCTGACCTGGTCGAATTTTTCCACCATATTCGGTTCGGAGGCAGTGCTGGTTATCGTTACGCTCGGGTTGATCATTCCGTTGACAGCGGGTGATTTTGACCTGTCGATCGCACAGGTTCTTACTCTGGTGTCTATGTCGACGGCGATCCTCAACGTCAAATTGGGGTATTCCCTGTCCGTGACAATACCGATCGTGCTGCTGATCGGTGTGTTCATCGGAGCAGTCAACGGGATGATCACCCTGTACTTCAGGGTTCACTCATTGATCGTGACCCTCGGTGTCGGCACGTTCCTGCATGGCGTCACGCTGTGGATCAGCGACTCCCAGACGATAGCCGGCGTATCCACATCGCTGATCAATTATGTCATCGTCACCCGGATCCTGGGCATTCCAATCGGCTTCTACTACGCCATTATCCTGTGCACGATCATCTGGTACGTATTCTCCTTCACTGCCTATGGACAACATCTGCTGTTTACCGGCCGGGGCAGGGAGGTCGCGCGGTTGACAGGTGTGAATGTTGGTGCGGTACGCCTGTGCTCGTTCATCGCTTCCGGTCTGATGGGAGCAATCGCCGGGGTTCTCTATACAGGCACAACCGGATCGGCCAATCCGAGTTCTGGAACATTCCTGCTATTGCCGGCTTTCGCGGCTGCCTTCCTTGGTGCAACCTGCATCAAGCCCGGGCGATTCAACCCATGGGGTTCGGTTATCGCCGTCTATTTCCTGGTTACCGGCATCAACGGGCTTTCGGTGCTCGGTTTCAGAACTTTTGTTCAAGATCTGTTCTATGGCGGGGCACTTGTTGTCGCTGTCATGGTTTCCCAATTGATCAGCGGACGCAAAGCAAGGTCTTTCTAGATGCCTCCATCCAGTCAAGATCAGGCACTGCAACACAAGCACCAGAATCTGCGGATCAACGGCGAGCGGCTTTGGCAACGGCACATGGCCATGGCCGAGATCGGAGCCATTGAGGGCAACGGCAATTGCCGGCTGTGTATGACCCCGGAAGATGGCGAGGCGCGCGACTTATTTCGCTCCTGGTGCGAGGACGCCGGGCTGCGGGTCAAAGTCGATCTGGCCGGAAACATGTTTGGAATTCGGCCCGGAACCGATCTTTCTGCTCCGATGATCCTGACAGGCAGCCATCTTGATACACAGCCCCATGGTGGCCGGTTTGATGGAGTGTCAGGCGTTTTGACGGCATTGGAAGTCATTGAAACGCTGAATGATGCAAATGTGGAAACGAAGGCACCGATTGCGGTGGTAAACTGGACCAATGAGGAAGGCGTGCAGTATTCGCCGGGACTTATGGGGTCGTCATGGTTTGTCGGCAGGCTTTCCGATGCCGACATACTCGGGGCCACGTCCAGGGATGGTGTCAGATTTGAAACCGAAGCCCGGTCTCGAGGCTATCTCGGAGATCAGCGCCCGGAGAATTTTGACATTGGTGCCTATTACGAACTCCACATAGAGCAGGGCCCGATTCTTGAGAACCAGGATCGGCAGGTTGGCGTCGTCGAGGCGGTGCAGGGTTTGCGCTGGCTAGATGTTTCCGTCACCGGAATGGATGCGCATGCCGGAACCACGCCGATGGATCAGCGTCAGGACACCATTCAAGCAAGCGCGCGTATCCTTACCGCTCTCAATGATCTTGGCCATGAGCATGCGCCGGACGCGCGCATCTCGGTCGGCTATTTCAGGCCGCTCACCGATGGTGCAAGCACCATTGCCGGTCAAACGGAATTCGTCATCGATATCCGGCATCCGGACAAAACGACACTCGACAATCTGACGGAGACTTCCGGTAAGCTGTGTGTTCGCGAGGCTGAGAAACAACGATGCAGCGCTGACGTCGCACAACGCATCGCCGTGCAGCCGGGGATATTTGATGTCACATGTGTCGGCCATGTCGAGAGTGCCACCCGCGCGCTGGGCTACCGGTACAAACGCATGGCCAGCGGCGCGCTTCACGACGCCTGCAACATGATGACGGTGGTGCCTTCTGCGATGATATTTGTGCCGTGCAAGGACGGTCTGAGCCACAATGTCAATGAAAGTGCCAAACCGGAGGATCTGGCCGCCGGTTGCAATGTGCTGCTGCACGCGGTTCTTGCATCGGCTGAATCAGTCTGATCCGTTCCGGCAGGTCGCTGCCGCCGGTTCTGAGGGCAAATTTTCCAATTCCGATGTCTCTTTTGGAATCAGATTCGAACTTCTCCGCCACACGCGCAATCACATGCGCTGATCCCGGATGGCCAGCATCCTAAAATCGGCTGTTTTTTGCAGCCGAGGTAAAATGACATGGATCTGGTCTGGTTGATCGATTGGGTTGACGAGCCCCTTGCCAAGCTGGTGGTCGGACTGGCGATAGGGGCCGCATTCGGAATTCTTGCCCAGCGTAGCGCGTTTTGCACGCGCTCTGCGGTCATCGAACTGTTCTCCGGCACGATCGGCAGGCAATTGCCGCTGTGGCTGGCCGCATTCGCAACCGCAATTGCCGGCATGCAGTTCCTGATCCATTCCGGTGCGATCGATGTCAGCGAAACTCGTTTCTTCTCTTCGCCTCAAAGCCTGTCCGGCGCCATTGTCGGTGGCGGGTTGTTCGGCCTCGGCATGATCCTCGCACGCGGTTGCGCCAGTCGGCTCCTGGTGCTGGGCGCCGGTGGCAATCTCAGGGCGCTGTTTTCTGTTGTTCTGCTTGCGGCTACCGTTTTTGCCGCATTGGAGGGTCCGCTCGCTCCGATGCGTTCCGCCATCGCATCGTCATGGAACACCGGTGCCATTGGCGGGAACGATCTGTTGTTAAGCGTCGGTGCAACGTCATTTGTGGCGGTTGCAGTTGCATTGGCAGGATTATTGGCAGGTTTGCTGTTTGCCATCAGGCGACAATTGCCTGTTTCCTATATCGTTGGCGGATTGGCGATCGGTGCATTGATCCCGGCGGCCTGGTACCTGTCCTGGTCATTGTCGACCCAGGTTTTCGACCCGTTCCAGCCCGACGGGCTGTCTTTCATTCGTCCGTTCAGCGGATCAATTGAACTGCTCGCCAGCGGCGGGTCGCAAGACCTGTTTTCCATCGATGTCGGTCTGGTGGGCGGTGCAATTGCCGGGGCGTTTGTTGCTGCTATCCTGTTTGGTGACTTCAAGGTCCAGACATTCAAAACGGCAGGCAGCGCACCAATTTGGCGTTACGCCACCGGAGCGCTTCTCATGGGCTTTGGCGGCGTTCTTGCAGCCGGCTGCACAATTGGTGCCGGCTTCACCGGCGGTTCCGTGCTGGCCATTTCCTCATTGCTGTCGCTATCGTCGATGATCCTTGCCGCCGGCATCTCACATCGTCTGATGGACGCCCGCGTCTCGGCACATATTCAGCCGACACCACATCCATTGCCGGCGGAATAGGAAGCCTCCATCCATTTCAGCAGCAAAGTTGCGCAACTGGTTCTGCTGATTGGTGGAACGCAAGCGGCGGTCGGCGATGGCATCGTCACGAGAAGTTGTCATTGCGCAACCGAACACATCGTATAATCTGAATGTGTGAATAAGACAAAGAAACAGGAGGAAAACATGAAATTTCTGGTGAGATCGATTCTGACGGTGTTCGCCGCATTGGCGATCATGGTTCCGGCAATTGCTGCCGATGGAGTTCACAAGCTGGTCCTGCAGATCAGTGACAACAACCCGCAAAAAATGAACACCGTGCTCAATGTGGCGGCAAACGTCTCACGTCACTACACCGATATGGGTGAGGAGATCGATATCAAGATCGTCGCCTTCAATGCCGGACTGCACATGCTTCGTCCGGATACCTCACCGGTCAAGGACAGGATGATGTCGTTTGGGCAGAGCATGCCGAATGTCGAGTTTCAGGCTTGCAACAATACCCGCCACGCCATGCAGAAGAAATCCGGCAAGGATGTTCCGCTTTTCGAGTTCGCCGAAGTCGTTCCAGCCGGAGTGGTTTCGATCATGGAACTTGATGAGGCCGGGTATTCGGTGGTGAGACCGTAAACCGTTCTGGCGCAAGCATCTTAATGAACCCACAGAAATCCCCTGCCTTGATGGGGTACTATCCATAGAGGCAGGGAATTTTCTCGGCAGATTGGCAGCCGGTTAGCCGAACATATCCGTCGTGATACCTTTGTACCAACCTTCCGATTCCTCGTAGGTCGCCTTGCGCACAGCCTCGTCTTCACCGGTTTTGGAGATGAACTTGTCGACAACTTCGATCTTTTCAGATCCTGCACCGTAATTGGCGCCGACTTTCACCCCGTCATCCGTTGCGATCAGGCTCCAGCAGGTGTTGGAAAAACGCGCCGGAAACACCTTTGATCCGGTCAGCTCGCCGCGGATCGCATTTGCCGCGACCTTGGCCTGGCTGTTGGCCGAAAAACCTGATTTCGGCATCGCCGCGGCAATGGACGCGTCTCCGAGCACATAGATGTTTGGATCGCCCTTCGCCTGCATGCTTGCCGGGACTATGGGTGCCCAATCGCCGTCGGTAACCCCCGCCGCCATTGCGATCGAACCGGCCTTTTGCGCCGGCACCACGGACGCCGCGTCCGCCTTGAAGGTCTCAAGGTCCGTTTCGATTTCCATCGTGTCCGGATTGACGTTCTTGATGCCGCCGTGAATATCCGGTCCCAGCCACTCGATCATATCGGGATAGTGCGCTTCCCAGCCTTCCTGAAACAGGGCCTGCTTGGAGAATTTCGGCTTGGGATCGACAACGATGATTTTTGCCGACGGATTCTTCTGTTTCAGTATATGCGCGATCATCGAAATCCGTTCATATGGCCCGGGCGGACAGCGGAACGGATTGGGCGGCGGGACCATGACGAAGGTTCCGCCCTCGCGCATGTTTTCGACCTGGGATCGGAGTTGCTGAACCTGCGTGCCCGATTTCCAGGCGTGCGGCATTCGGCCCTGGGCTTCGGCCGAGTAACCGGGAACGCTGTCATATTTCATGTCAATGCCCGGAGAAAGCACCAGCCTGTCGTAGCTGACCGACGCACCTGATGCGAGCATGATTTTTTTTGCTCCGGCGTCGATGCCGGTAGCCCAGTCATGCACGACGTTCACGCCATGATCGGCCGCAAGAGTATCATAGCCATGGCCGATTGAAGCATAATCACGGAATCCGCCCAGATAGAGATTGGAAAAGAAGCAGGTATAGTACCGTTTGCTGGCCTCGATAAGCGTGACGGCGATCTTACCTTTGCTGTCCTTTGCAATATAACGTGCGGCGGTCGCGCCACCGGCACCGCCGCCAATCACCACGACCTTCGGCTTGGCCTGGCCAAGGCCGAGAGACGGCATTGCCAGCGTCGCCACACCGGCTCCCGTTGCCGACAGGAAATGTCTTCTGTTGAGTTTCATCGTTTCCTCCCTTGGTTGAGACATGTCATTTGTGCTTGAGCGTTGCGAAATAGGCGGCAAGCGCCGCCATTTCTTCGTCGCCGAGACGGCTCGTCACTGTCTGCATGACCGGATTTGCCCGCAGTTTGTTTTTGTATTCGACCAGAGCGTGGATGAAATTCTCCTTCGGCCATCCGGTGATCGAAGGGATTCCGTCCTCCTTTCCGGAGATCTGGTGGCAGGTGACACATTCGCCGGCGATATATTCGCCATATTCCGGGTCGCCCTCCAATGCCGAGGCCGAAGCGCCAAGAAGTTCGGTTTTGTCGCTGTTGGCCATGCTTCCGGCCTTGCCATCGGCAGAAAACCCGATCAGCCAGGCGACCAGCTCCGCCAATTGATCGGGGTCCTTCATGCCGGCAAAACTCATGCGTGTACCTTTCAGGAACGCGCGTGGTTTCCGCAGATATTCGGTCAATGTCTCCGCGTTCCAGCGCAATCCGCCCCCGCCGGCCTTTTTGACGGCCCTGGAATATTTGTAGCGGTCAACGGTCCCAGCCGTTCGCCCGTCCAGGCCGTTCAGATGCGGTCCGACCTTGTTGCGGGCATTTGTACCGATCTCGTGGCACACCGCGCACTTCTTGAACAGGTCATGAGCCCCGGCGGCGTCCTCTGCCAGCACCATCGGCGCGGGCAGTCCGATCCCTCCAGCCAGAAAGACAAGGAATGACAGGAACTTATGAATCGGCCTTGGGCCGGTTTTTTCGAGCGGTCGCATCTGATCAGTCGACCGGGCCCGCACCTTCTCCATCATCACCCTCCGGCGTCACGTCCAGCACCCGGGCCCGCATGATGACTTTCACCGGCCCAGGCTTGCAGTCGCTCATGCAGGCCTCGGAATTTTTTGCGTAGTGCGGTTCATCCTTGCGTGTATCGGCGGTGAAATTGGCTTCGTTCGGCAGCCGGATGTCAGAGAAATTGTCCCGCGACAGCTCAAATTCCTCGTCGGTGACGATATCGTTCACGTAAAGCAGATAGGCGGTCAGGGCGTAGACATCGTCATCACTCAGCGATCGGGCATCGCCGAATGGCATGGCCCGGCGGACATAGTCGAACACGGTGGAAAGATATGGCCAATAGGAGCCTATGGTTTTGACCGGGCGGTCTTCCTTCAAAGTGTCGTGGCCTCCCGCCAGTACCGGCCAGCGGTCAACGCCTTCGCCAAAATCTCCGTGGCAGGACGCACAATTCTCGGCGAAGAGCGGCTCGCCGTCTGCCACGGTTCCGCGTCCCGGTGGCAGGCCGGCGCCATCAGCCCTGATGTCGATGTCCCAGGCATTGACTTCTTCGGGCAGCGCCTTGCGGCCAAGGTGAAACACGCCGTGTTGTGGAATTGGAAGATTCCGCGACGACGGCGCGGCTGTTACCGTCGTAGCAGCCTTCTCCGGCTGATCATCGGTTTTTGTTTTCGCGGCATCAGCCGTTTCGGAACCGGTCGAGAATGTCTTCAGGTAGGCAATGATATTGTTTCGGTCTTTTTCTTTCTTCAAACCGCCAAACGCCATCTTTGTGCCTTTGATGAACTTGCGCGGTTTGGTGATCAGTTCGGCGACCGTGTCATCGGTCCACACAAGTCCTTTCTCGGCAGCCGCCTTCATGGCCTTCGAATATTTGAACTTTTCAATTGATCCGGCTGACCGGCCGAACAGATCGTTCAGTTGCGGCCCGACCTTGTTCCTGGCATCCGGGCCAACAGCATGGCAGGCAACACATTTCTTGAACAGCTTTTTGCCGGCCCCGACATCCTGCGCCAGTGCAGGTGCAATCCCGGCCGACATCACGACGGCGGCCACAACCGCAAGATTACGAAACTTCGACATTTTCCGCACTCCCGTCAGCTTTCACGTGCCAGGTCTGAATCCCGTTATTGTGGTAAATCGAGTTCTGGCCGCGCGCAGCGCGCAACTCGTTTTTGGTTGGCTGAATATTCCCGGCCTCGTCAATTGCACGCGATTGCAGCAGCAACTCGGAGCCGTCCCAATTGAAATCGTGATAGAAACGGTGGAGCGATTTCGACAGGCTCGGACCATCCAGACGCGCAGTTTCCCAGTTGCGACCGCCATCGATCGAGACATCGACACGTTTGATCTTGCCATGCCCGGACCAGGCGACGCCGGTCACCACCGTCTGGCCTTTGCCATGGGTGATCGGCGCCTGCGGGCTCGGATTTGTAATCACCGACTTGACGTCCATGGTCCAGGTAAAGCGGCGCGCCTTGCCGTCCTCCATGAGGTCCGTGTATTTCGAAGTCTCTTCGCGCATCTGCCAGGGCTGGTCGCCGATCTCGATACGGCGAAGCCACTTGACCCACATATTACCTTCCCAGCCGGGAACGACGAGACGGACCGGATAGCCTTGTTCCGGGCGCAGTGCTTCGCCGTTCATCTTGAAGGCGACAAGGCAATCGTCGAGCGCCTTTTCAAGCGGAATGGAGCGGGTCATGCCTGAAGCGTCCGCGCCCTCGGGGAGTATCCACTTGCCGCCTGACTTGATGCCAGCCTCGTTGAGAATATGTTTGAGCGGCACGCCCGTATACATGACATTGTGCACCATGCCGTGGGTGTACTGGCAGCCATTCAATTGCGCGCCGCGCCATTCCATTCCCGAATTTGCGGCGCATTCCAGGAAGTAGACCCGGTTTTCGCGCGGAAACCGCTTCAGGTCTTCCATGGTGAAGACCAGCGGCGTGTCGACCATGCCGTTAATCATCAACCGGTGTTGCGCGGGATCAATATCGGCAATGCCGCCGTGATGGCGCTCGAAACAAAGGCCGTTCGGTGTGATGATGCCATCAAGCTCGTGCAGGGGGGTGAAATTGACCGAGGATTTCGGGTCGGCCGTGAGCCAGGAGACACTGCGCCGAACGACCTCTTTCTCATGTTCTGATGGAAAACCGTAGGGACGTTCATCGACGCCATCGCCGAGATAGCGGTTCCAGTCCTGGATCTTGGTTATGGCGGGATCCGGGGCGGCTGCGGCCGCTTGCCGTCCACCGATCGCCAGTGCCGCAGCGGCACCGCTTGCGGCGAGACCGCCTGCAAGCAATTTACGCCGTGCGGGATTGCTGATCTCAGTTTCCGGTTTCTTCCGGTTGTTCACCGTCGCATCCTCCCAGATGGGTTTAGATAAACATTCAAATATTCATATATATCAACATGAGATCGGGTGCAATCGGTAACAGGTTAAAGAAAGTCCCGCATTGCCGTTCGTTTTTTCCGAAGTATCAGATGCCGACAACCTTGACGGCGCGATTTTCCGGCGCCGAAACCGTTCCCAGATTGCTGATATGCGTTTCCATCAGGTCATAGATCGCCGGACCTTCGACATTTTCATTGATCGAGGCCCAGCCACCGACCACATAGGATTTTCCCGCTTCGATCGGTTCGCCGGTTTTCAGCAGCATCATGTCCGAAATCCGGCTGCCGATATCCTGTTTGGGCGCGCAGGTGTAGCTCATGCCGCCGACCCGGACCATGTCGCCACCTTGCTGGAAAAACGGATCCTTGTTGAAGAGATTGTCGCAGACGTCTTCCAGGATATCCTTCAGCTGCTGGCCGGTGAACTCCAGTCGGTAGACACTGGGATAATTCATCGATGTCTGCGTGTAGAGGTCGTCGATGGTGATGTCTTGCCCGGGCAGCAGCGTTGTTCCCCAGCGGAACCCCGGGCTCAGCGATATCTCCGTGTCGCGCTCGGTTAGGATTCCCTGGCAGATCAGATCATCCCAGCTGCCGTTGAAGTTGCCCCGGCGGTAGAGCAGTCCTTCAGACTTGCCGATGACCCGGGTAGCTTCGCTTTCATACGGCGCCCGGACTTCGGCGATCTTTGCCGCCATTTCGGCGTCCGGTTCGATGACATCGGCAAAAATCGGAATGAGGTTTGACGAGAAGCCCGTCACCTTGCCGCCGCTGACCTCCAGATCGATACGGCCGAGATATTTTCCGTGCGACCCTGACGACAACAGCAGCGTGTCGTTTATCTCGATCGCCCGCGGAACGGCATCGTGGGTGTGGCCGGTCAGAATGACATCAATGCCGTTGACGACGGTTGCCAGTTTCTGGTCGACATCGAAGCCGTCATGCGACAGCAGCACCACCACTTCGGCACCTTCGTCACGGGCCTTGTCGACATTGGTCTGAAGCACTTCAGGCCGGATGCCGAATGACCAGTCGGGAATCATCCAGCGCGGATTGGCAATCGGTGTATAGGGCATCGCCTGGCCGATCACCGCAATTTTCACACCGCCTTTCTCAAAATAAGCGGTGCTTTCGAAGACCGGTTCATCCCACTCATTGTCGAATATGTTGGAGGCCAGAAACGGATATCCCATATCCTCGACGATCTCGAGGACACGGTCCGCGCCGAAGGTGAACTCCCAATGGCCGACCATCGCATCGGGTTTGAGAAGTTTCATGCAATCGACCATGTCCTGGCCGTTGGTTTTCAAGGACGTATAGGAGCCCTGCCAAGTGTCGCCGCCATCGAGGAACAGCACCTTGTCCTCGCCGCGTTCGGCGCGGATCGCCTTGACCAGCGTCGCCGTCCGGTCAAGGCCGCCTAGCTTTCCGTAGCTGCGGGCAAGATTGACGTAATCGACCATCGTATGGGCGTAGGCGAGGGGGGTGCCGGCTTCGATATCGAAATGCGACAGGAATTCCTCGCCGACCAGATGTGGGGGAATACCTTCAAAATTGCCGACCCCGATATTGGTGTCCGGCGGCCGGAAATAGACTGGATTCAATTGACCGTGAATATCGGTCAGATGAAGAAGCGTGATCTGGCCTTTCGAATCGAAGCGCAGCAGATCGTCCTGTGAGAGCTTTTGCTGTGCCAGCGCGCGGGTGAGGCTGCCGCCGCTCCCGGCAGACAAACCTGCGGTCAGACCGGCGACCGCCCCGAACTGCAAGAACTCACGTCGCGAAACCATAATTGTCCTCGTATCAAAGGATGACCTTATCCATCCGGGCGGAATCAGGAATCCCGCCCGTCAAATCGTTTCATGTTGCCTTCGGTTGGCGTGGCTACACCAGCGTCCAAAGCCGGGTCTTGTTGCGTTCAGTTCCGGACCGACGGAACTTCCACCGACAATCCCTTGCCGCGCGAGGCGACATAGAGTTCCAGAGCGATGAACTCGTCCGAACCGCGTTTGAACGGTGTCGCACGAATGTTCTGCATGCAGCCCTTGAACCGACGATGGATCGATCCGAGACCGCCCCATTTCAGCCGGTAAACCGGAAATCCGTTGATATGGCCCTGGCTCAGATGGTCGGCCCGGATCATCTTGCCGTAATTGTTTTCATGGCAATGGGCACATGACATGTCGAGCTGTCCGACGCGGGTGTAATAGAGTTCCTTGCCTTTTTCCCAGACCGAGGCCATGGGGCCACCGGTTTCGACAGTCACCGGCATGCCGCGCGATTGCAGCCCGATCAACGCGGTCATGTTCAGCATCTCCTGTGCCTCCCATTTCCAGGCTTTCGCTCCCATCCGCTCGGTACGACATTCGTTGATGATGTGCTCCAGCGTCTCGGGTTTGCTCTTGGCTTCGTCCCAGCGTGGCAGGTTGGGGCGCAGGCCCTTGAAATCTGACACATCCGCATGACAATCGGCACAGGCTTTGCCCTCCGATCCATCCACCATTGCGAACTGATCGATTGCCTGTTCAACCGCCACCATGCCGGGATTTTCGAAATCATCGGTTTGCAGAGACTGGGTCTCGCTCGCCCTGAAACGCCAGCCTGAATAGAGATGTTCGAGTGGCGAGTCTGCGGGCGCCTTGACATCCGTTACAATCGTCTCGCCTTCAATCGCCAGGCTGTTTTCATCCGGATCCCCGGCACTATGTGAAGCCAGTCCGATCGTCAGTGCAAACGCCCCTGCGATCACGGCAAGTTTTTTTCCGGTTCTATGCATATGTCCTCCTCCCGATGGTGCGCCGACGGCGCTTCCATCCAAATCGCTTAGCCGACGGTGATCTTCTTCTCAGTTGTGTATTCCGATCCGTCATCGTCGACCCAGAGAAACTTGAACGTGCCGCTCTCATTCACCTTGACGCGAAATTCCAGATAGGGATTGGCCGAGACCGCCGGATCGATATCCGCAGAAAACACCTCGGTTCCGTTGAAGGTCGCGGCAAATCTGTTGATGATTTTCCGCGGAATCTTCTCACCTTTTTTGTTCTTGCGCTGGCCCGATTCCATCTTGTGGCTGATCAGCGTCTTGATGGTGATGATGTCACCGGCTTTGGCCTTTTTAGGGACCTTTACACGGGGTTTTGAAGCCATTTCATTTGTCTCCTGTCAATCAGCCGCCGCAGCCGCCGATGGTCACCTTGACCTGGTTCTTCGCCATATGGACGGAACCGTCGCTCATTTTTGCCACCGCGATGACATTCTGCGTTTTCGCCAGCCGGATGCGGGTCTTGGCCGTTGCAACACCGCTTGCCGCCGTGAAATTGAAGGTGATGACCTCCGGATTGGGGTTGCCGTCCGCAAGCACCATGACCGATTTCACGTGGTTGTCTTCTGTCATCGGGCTGTCGACCTCGACCGAGATCGGCACAGTATTGCCGTTTTCGGCGATTTCAGGCGTTGTCAGGCTGACCTGGCCTTCGCCGATCTCTGCACCCTCGGCGAATGCCTTGAGTGCTGCGTCGATCTCTTCCGCGCTGGCATGGGCACGGTTGATCCGTGAACCGAACACGGCAAACAACGCGCCAGCTGTCCCGAGCGCCATTGCCTTTCTTCTGGTGATTTTCATGGAATCGCCTCGCATGTGCATTATTCCTCTTTCAGAGTCTTGAGATAGGCCAACACGTCCTCGACCTGTTCCGCCGACAGGATCGTCTTGCCGTCAAACTTGTCCATTGTCCGCGCCCCGTTTTTCAACCGGTAGAACGACGGCATTATGGTATCTTCGCTGAGTGCTATTTTTGAATTGATCAGGATCGCCCGCAATTCCGGTTCCTCCCAGCGATCGGCGACTCCGTCCAGCGTCGGGCCGACCTCGCCATGAAACGGCTGCTCGGACAGGTCCTTGTTCATGTGGCAGGCAAGGCAATTGCCTTGTTTCCGATTGGCAAAGACCTTGCGACCGTTCTCCGGGTTGCCGGCAGATCCCGTAAGGGATTTGGCAACCTCACCGTCATCGATCATCACGGCATCGGGCAGGACCACTTCGGCAGTTGCATAAGGTGCGGTGATCGCCAGCATGCCTGCCACGAGCGAAAGCGCAGCCAGTTTCTTGGTCAATTCTTCCTCCTGATTTTTCTTAATCGGCGCAAAAAACGGCGCCGACCTCCCCTTTCGGGGACGCTAAAGCGGAATCAATTCACAATCAATAGATTTATTGTAATTTTTGAATGTATCCAGCTTCGACTGACCGCGAGGCGCTTCAATCGGTGTTTTCCTGTCCTGCATCGCTGCGCTCGCGTATCCGGCGCGCGTGGTATTGTTGGAAGCCCTCGTCTCCCGAGTAGCCTTTCTCGTTGACCCAGTTGAACATGTCCAGAAACGTTCCCTTGTGGAATGCCCCCGGCATGGCGGCGACGGCCGACTGCCGTGCGTTCTGCCCATCGACCGGAGCTTCGGGCATGAACAGGATCGTCGGAGTGAACAACACGCCCCATTTGCGCGCCGCGGTTTTTTCGGTCAGTTCCTCGCCATCGGAATCGATGACCTCCTCGTCGCCGTACAGATTGTACTGCACCACCACAAAATTGTCCCTGATGAAGTCGCGCACCTGTGGATCGGTCAGCACCTTTTCGTGGACTTCCCTGCAGTAGATGCAGCCGCGTTGCTCAAATATCAGGGCCAGTCGTTTGCCCTGTTCCTCGGCCGCGACAATGTCCTCGGCAATGTCGCGAAAGGTGATGGTGAACCAGTCCTGCTTGTGCAGCCCGTCCTCGCCGATTTCCGCTCCGATGGCCGGGATGGCAACAATGCTGAGCAGCAGAGAAACGATGAATACACGGATCATGATGGCCTCCTATCCTATTGTGGCAAATCCCGGGAACGTGTCCAGCAACCATTGTGCGATGTAGGACATCGAACCCGTGATGAAGAGAATTCCGGTAACAATCAGCAGCAGACCCATGGCGATTTCGATCTTGCGCATATGCCGTTTGAACCGGCTGGCAAATCCCAGGAACCGGCCGGCAAAGACCGCAGCCAGCATGAATGGAATGCCGATGCCGAGCGAATAGACCGCCAGCAGCATCGCGCCGCGCAGAGCCGTTCCCTCGGCGCCGGCAACGAACAGAATGGCCGCCAGCACCGGCCCGACACAAGGAGTCCATCCGAACGCGAAGGCCAGCCCCATCACATAGGCGCCGGCATACCCGACATTGTTGTTTTGCACGTCGAATCGGGCTTCGCGATAGAGCAGGCCAATGCGGAACAGACCGACAAAATGCAACCCCATCACGATGATGATGACGCCTGCGATAATTGCCAGCGTATCGAAATATTGCGCCACGGTCTGGCCGATGACACTGGCCGTGGCGCCCAGCGCAACAAAGACCGAAGTAAATCCCAGAACGAAGAACAGCGATGACAGAATGATCCGCCGCGCCATGCCCGGTGCCAGATCCTCGTCACCGAGCTCGGAAAAACTGATACCGGCAAGATAAGCAATATAGGGCGGGACAATCGGCAGCACACAGGGCGAGATAAAGGAGAGCAGCCCGGCAAGAAGTGCCGCGCCGATACTGACATCAAGCATTCCCGCTCCTCACCTTGATGCGGCTTGTACACTCGGCACGTTCCGCAAATAATCGTGCTGGAAAACATTCGCTATTTGCTATATGTATGGTGCAGCTTGCCTGTTTGGCAATGGTCGATGGGGAAATGAGTTTGAATTGGCTTAAACACAAGGCCTGCAATATCGCGCTTTTGACATCGCTGTTTTTTGCCGCGGCAACACCCATGTCCTTTGCAGCGGAATTGCTGATGCTTGAGCGCGAGGGCTGCGAGTGGTGCCAGAGATGGCATGCCGAAATCGGCCCGATCTATCCGAAAACCGAGGAAGCCCGGATCGCGCCGTTGACGCTTGTCGATATCGACGATCCATGGCCCGAGCGACTGGCTGGAATACGGCGCGAGGTTTTCACGCCAACGTTTGTCCTGGTGGAGGATGGGGTCGAAGTGGGTCGGATCAGGGGCTATACCGGTGATGAATTTTTCTGGTTCCTGATAGGCGAAATGATCGACAAACTGCCGCAGACCGACAATCCTTCCGGCTGAGACGCTGCACACAACGATCGCTACCGAAAGCAAGATTACCAATGGCCCTTCCAAAATTATCCGCTGAAACGACACCGGAGCAGATGCTCGATCTGTTCGAACAGGCCCGCAAGGCGAGCGACCTGTTGAAGGCGCTCTCGCATGAGACGCGCCTGCTGATCCTTTGCCTGCTGACCGAAGGGGAAAAATCCGTTTCGGAACTGGAAGAGATCATGTCGATGCCGCAGGCTGCAGTCTCGCAGCAGCTGGCGCGCTTGCGTTTCGACAGGCTGGTGACAACCCGGCGCGATGGACGGATGATCTACTACCGGATCTCGAACGACGAAGTGACCAATATTGTCGGGCAACTCTACGAGATGTTCTGCACGCCGGTTCGTCAGGCTGACTAGGCCCGATCACAGCAGCACTGCGTACGATTGTTGGATCGGACGAGAAGGAACCGGCTGGCGCGATAATCAATAATAATGACGCGAAAAAATCGCGCTTTATGGAGGATGGAAAGCTATGGAGGCGGCACAGGTCGTTCTGCCTGCTGCCGGATTGGCGGCGGGGACGGTGCTTGGATTTGTAGCCCGGCGCAATTTTTTCTGCACGCTCTCAGCGCTGGAACAGCACTGGTACGGCAACAATTCAAACGGACTGAGAAGCTGGGTACTGGCCGCGGTCGTTGCGGCCATTCTGACACAGACAATGATAGCGGCCGGGCTTGCCGACACCAGCTCCAGCTTTTATCTGACCACCTCGTTTTCCTGGCTCGGTGCCATCGTCGGTGGCCTTGCTTTCGGTTTCGGAATGGCGCTGGTTGGAACCTGCGGTTATGGCGCACTCGTAAGGCTCGGTGGAGGCAGCCTGAAAAGCCTTATGGCCGTGCTTGTTCTAGGCATAACTGCCCTGTCGACCCAACGCGGCCTGCTTGGCCTCGGCCGCGTCAATATTAGTGATCAGTTCCAACTGGATTTTTCGCTAGCCGGTGACCAGTCGATACCATCCCTTGTGAATGCGGTCTCTTCGGTCAATCTATCCGCTGTAACGATCGTTGTACTGCTGGCTGTTCCGCTGATCTGGATTTTTCGCGACCGTGCCTTTCGGACCGATCGCCGCGGGATCGTCACGGCGCTTGTCGTCGGATGCGTAGTTGCCTTCGGATGGTTCGCCACTTCGCGCTTGGCCGGAACATCCTTTGTCCCGATACAGGTGGAATCGGCCAGTTTTGTCGTGCCCCTGGCCGACGTGATCCTCCATTTCGCGGCCTTTACCGGTACGGGACCGGATTACGGTGTCGGAATGGTATTTGGCACCGTCTTCGGATCAGCGCTGGCGGCGCGGATGGCAGATAATGTCCGTTGGGAGGCCTGTGATGATGCACGCGAACTCAGCCGCCACATCATCGGCGCCGCGCTGATGGGATTTGGCGGCGTGCTCGCGCTCGGCTGTACCATTGGTCAGGGCATCAGCGCCGCCTCACTGTTGGCGGTGTCGGTACCCGTCACCATGATCTCGATCGGCTTCGGCGCGCGCATGGGGCTGGCTTTTTTGCTTGAGGGCTCGGCGATGGCGCCGTTCAGAAAGTTCAGTTGAAAACACTTCGGCGTTATCGGTCCTGGACAAATCGATAGGCAGTGCCGTCGCGTTCGGTTCTGCCAACCCCGCCATTCGGCAGATGAAAACCAATGATCGTCGATTTATCGGTGACAAGACGATCGAGCAGCTTCAGCCGTGTTTCGATGCCGGCCTGAGGGTCCTGATCGGAACCGGATGGCCATTTCGGCCTGGCAAATGAAAAAGCATGATTGGTGACCGCATCGCCGATGATCATCACACTGTCTCCACCGCCATGCACGGCAAAGGAGGTGTGTCCCGGAGTATGTCCGGACGTATCTACCGCTTCGACACCAGGAGCGACTTCTTGTCCGGCATCGAAAAGCTCGATCTGGTCTTCCATTGCCGACAGCCGGTTCTGCGCTCCGACCACAAAGGCTTGCCGGGCTTCCGACATCTGGCTGATGGCGTCATCGGACCGCCAGAAATCCCATTCCGTCCGCGGAAATCGCAAAGTCGCCTCCGGGAAGGCGATCTCGTCGAAATCGTCGAGAATGCCCCAGAGGTGATCGGGATGCCCGTGCGTGAACACGACATCGGTGATCGTATCGGCGCCGATGCCGGCGGCTTCGAGTGTTTCCGGCAATTTTCCGGCCGACGGCATGAAATTGACGCCGGATCCGGCATCAAACAGAATGCGGCGATCGCCGTCTTCAAGCAGCGTCAGATTGCATTCCGGCGACAATTGTTTGCTGTCGAGTCCATTTTCTTCAAGAAACGCTGTGCGCTCGGCCTCTGGCACATCCGGCAGCAGGAACGACATCGGCAACACCAGATTGCCGTCGCTGACCGTACGCAGTTTTTTGTCGCCCAGCGAGATAGTGGTCTTTGCATGCGCAGCTGCCGGGACAAAGCCGGCGGATGCTGTGGCGGCAATTGCCAGCATCGCATCTCTGCGGGTCATTCTGGGTGTCGAGCCATGTTTCATATCTTGTCTCCGATTGGTGCCGCCGATGTGCCCGCCGCACACTACACAACACATATATTTTTTTCTATATATTTTCAAACACTCAGCACTTGTTTCCATTTGAACTCGTTGATCGATGTCTCAATTGAGACGGGCCGTTGCTGCATCGGCAATCCAGTGACCGCTGACAAATCCATCCGGCTTGGCTAAAAGAAGTCGAAGCAGAGCCGTCCCGGTGACCAACCGGGATCGTCGGGAAGGGACCCATGGAACGATCAGTACTGGATGAAGGCCAGGACGGCACTTTTGTTGGCCGCATCTGGCGGCCGGATGTCGCCGGCCCTGCCGTGGTGATCGTGCGGGACGGCGAAGTGCTCGATATCACGTCCCGCGACGTGCCGACCATGCGCGACCTGCTCGAGCGGGATGATCCCGCCGGCTTTGTCAACGCGACCGACGGTGAACGGCTCGGAACGGTTGACGAGATCGCGGCGAAAAGTACGGAAAGTGCCGGCGATGCAGGCCGGATGCATTTTCTCGCTCCCTGCGATCTTCAGGCCGTCAAGGCTTGTGGTGTCACCTTTGCCAATTCCATGGTGGAACGGGTGATCGAAGAGCAGGCGGCCGGTGATGCTTCCAAAGCCGAGGCCATCCGCGAACGTGTCGACGCCGCGATCGGTGACAGCCTCACCAACATCGTGCCCGGTTCGCCGGAGGCGATGAAGGTCAAGCAGGCGCTGATCAATGAAGGCATGTGGTCGCAATATCTCGAAGTTGGCATCGGGCCGGATGCGGAGGTTTTTTCCAAGGCGCAGCCGCTGTCATCGGTCGGCTGGGGAGCGTCTGTCGGGCTGCATCCGATATCCAGTTGGAACAATCCCGAACCCGAAATCGTGTTGGCCGTTGACAGTCGCGGCGCCGTCAAGGGCGTGACACTCGGCAATGATGTGAATCTGCGCGACGTCGAGGGGCGCTCTGCCTTGCTGCTCGGCAAGGCCAAGGACAACAACGCCTCCTGTGCGATCGGTCCGTTTATCAGACTATTCGACAATACCTACGGCGTTGACGATATGCGCGCCGCCGAAATCGATCTTAAGGTCGAGGGCGAAGACGGTTTCGTCCTGCACGGCAAGAGTTCGATGGACCAGATCAGCCGCGATCCACTCGATCTGGTGGC
Organism: Hyphomicrobiales bacterium; assembly: GCA_021775495.1. GTDB lineage: Bacteria > Pseudomonadota > Alphaproteobacteria > Rhizobiales > Rhizobiaceae > JAJFHT01. The sequence goes on from JAJFHT010000253.1 coordinate 19,881, forward strand.
GCAGACCCGTGGCCGACATCACCAGTATCCTGACGGCTTCATGCTGTTTCTTGGCACCTTATTCGCACCGACAAAGGATCGCGGCACGCCCGGCGGCGGTTTCACCCACAAGATTGGCGATGTCGTGACGATATCAAATGCCGACCTGGGCGCGCTGACCAACACCGTGCGGCTGTCCACCGAATGCCCCGAATGGACTTTCGGGACATCTACACTGATGCGTAATCTTTCTGCGCGCAACCTGATTTGAATTGAACAGACCGGAAGGGACCAACATGACCATCCATCCAAATCTTATCGACGGCGAATGGGTTCTGGGCGAGGCCGCCCCGAACATCAACCCGTCGAACACCGACGACATTGTCGGCGATTACACGAGGGCCTCTTCTGACGAGGCCAAGCAGGCCATCGCCGCGGCACGCGCGGCTGCCCCGGGCTGGTCCCGTTCCGGACTGATGGAGCGCCATGCCGTGCTGCGCAAGGCATCTGACGAAATCCTGGCCCGCAAGGAAGAACTCGGGCGGCTGCTGTCCCAGGAAGAGGGCAAGACCCTTCCCGAAGGCATCGGCGAGACAATCCGTGCTGCGCAGGTATTTGATTTCTTTGCCGGCGAAGCATTGCGCCTGTCCGGTGAAACCGTGCCGAGCGTAAGGCCCGGAATCGGGGTTGAAATGACCCGCGAGGCGGTTGGGGTGGTCGGTATCATCACACCTTGGAATTTTCCCATTGCCATTCCTGCCTGGAAGATTGCGCCGGCGCTTTGTTACGGCAACGCCATTGTTTTCAAACCAGCCGATCTGGTGCCGGGCTGCGCCTGGGCCATTGTCGATATTCTGCATCGCGCCGGCTTGCCAAAAGGTGTCCTCAACCTGATCATGGGAAGGGGATCCGTTGTCGGCCAGACCATGCTTGACAGTCCCGATATCGATGCGATCACTTTCACCGGATCGGTGGCCACCGGCAAACGCGTTGCGGCCTCCTGCGCCGAGCACATGCGCAAGGTGCAACTTGAAATGGGTGGCAAGAACCCGCTGGTCGTGTTGGACGATGCTGATCTCGGGACCGCGGTCGAATGTGCAGTCAATGGTGCGTTTTTCTCCACCGGCCAGCGTTGCACCGCATCGTCACGGCTGATTGTCACCGAGGGAATTCACGACAACTTTGTTGCCGCGGTTGCCGAGCGGCTGCAATCGCTGGTGGTCGATGACGCGCTGAAGGATGGAACCCATATTGGTCCGGTTGTCGACGAGAGCCAGTTGAGCCAGGATGAAGAATATATTCGCATCGGCCAGGACGAGGGCGCCAAACTGGTATTTGGCGGCGAACGGCTCGAGCGCGGGTCGCCGGGTTTTTATCTGCAGCCGGCGCTTTTTGTCGAAGCCAGCAACGACATGCGCATCAGCCGTGAGGAGATATTTGGCCCCGTCGCCAGCGTTATCCGCGCCAAAGACTACGACGAGGCGCTGAGCCTTGCCAATGACACGGTATTCGGCCTGTCTTCAGGCATCTGCACCCAGGGCCTGAAACATGCCACCCACTTCAAGCGCAATTCCGAAGCCGGCATGGTGATGGTCAATCTGCCGACGGCGGGGGTCGATTTCCATGTTCCGTTTGGCGGTCGCAAGGGCTCCAGTTATGGCCCGCGCGAGCAGGGCAGTTATGCGAAGGAATTCTACACGACCGTGAAAACCGCCTATACAGGCATGTAGTCCCGATATATGGATTCCGCCGGGGCTAAATCTCGGCGGAAACCATCCATGCGCTTTGTCAATCCGATCCCGTTCGTTCGCAACATCGACGTGTCGCGCCGGTTTTATTGCGAAATCCTTGGTCTTCGGATTGAGGAAGACCATGATAATTTCGTCCGATTTTCCTCCGGACTTGCGATCCACGAAGGGTCTTCGCTGGAACAGACGATCTGGGGTGCTTCCGGCGATCATCTCGACAAATACGGCCGACGAAATCTAGTTCTGTATTTCGAGGACGACGATATCGATGCCGCTTTTGGTAGAATTGGCCCCAAGGTTGAGCTGGTTCATCCGGTCGAACGGCAGGCCTGGGGGCAACGCGTTTTCCGCTTCTACGATCCCGACGGGCATGTGATAGAAATCGGCGAGCCGATGAACTCGACGGATTAAACGCTGAACCATGATCGAAACTGGCATCCGCAAGGCAGCCGAAACTCTGTGGTGCTACCATTGTGTCTACGATCCCCCGGTCCGATGTGACGCCATAATCGGTCTTTGCAGCTATGACCTGCGTGTCGCGGATCGGTGCACCGAGTTGTTCCGTCAAGGATATGCCGAACGGGTGATTTTTACCGGTGCGTCCGGCAACTGGACGAGCGGACTCTACCCCAGTTCCGAAGCTGCGGCCTTTGCTGGGCGGGCCGCGGAAATCGGCGTTCCCGAAGACGCCATCACTCTGGAAGAAACGGCAACCAATATCGGCCAGAACATTGCCCGCAGCGCTGAAGTCCTTGGCGGATCAGGGCGTTCCGTCATCCTGGTGACCAAACCGCAGACGCAAAGGCGCTGCCATGCGACAGCAAAAAAACAATGGCCCGACGCCTCGACAATGACGACCGCACCGCTGCACGAATTTGCCGAACAGCCGGTCGAACCTTTCGGGATGGACCATCTCATCAATGAAATGGTGGGAGATCTTCACCGCATCCTGACCTATCCGGACGCTGGCTTTCAGATCGCGCAAGACGTGCCCGACGATGTTACAAAGGCATACAAAGCGCTGATCGATGCCGGGTTTACCCGGCATCTGCCTGATGGGAGCAGTGAAACATGAGCTGCAAACTGCGCGATCGGTTTGAGGTGACGCCCGGTTCGGCAACCATGAAGGCCGTGGTCACGACCGGCAATGGCGGATATGACCAACTGGTCTGGCGCGATGTTCCGAAGCCTGTACCCGGGCCTGGAGAGGTGCTGCTGCGGGTGCTTGCCGCCGGCGTCAACAACACCGAGATCAATACGCGGCTCGGCTGGTATTCCGCATCGGTCAGCCAGGGGACCGGCGCTTCTGCCGAGGCGATCGACACCGAAACAAAACCGGACGGTGGCTGGAACAGTCCAACACCGTTTCCCTTTATCCAGGGCACGGACTGCTGCGGCCGGGTGGTCGCGGTCGCACCCGGCGGAGACGCCGGGCTTGTCGGCTCACGCGTGCTGGTGCGCGCCTGCATGCGTCCGGCTGGTTTCGCCAGCAGGGAAAATGTCTGGATGGGCTCCGATTTTGACGGGGCGTTCGCCGAATATGTCGCGGTACCGGCCGGCGAGCTGTTTGTTGTCGATTGCGACTGGTCTGATGCCGAACTGGCAACTATTCCCTGCGCCTACGGAACGGCGGAGAACATGCTGCATCGCGCTCGGGTCGCGGAGGGGGAGCAGGTCCTGATAGCGGGCGCATCTGGCGGCGTCGGTTCCGCCGCAGTGCAACTCGCCAAACGGCGCGGCGCGTATGTCGTCGCGATTGCCGCAGCGGCAAAATCTGACCAGGTGTTGGCGGTCGGCGCAGATCGGGTGATCTCGCGTGATGACGATCTCCGTGCCTGTCTTGGTGAGAGCCGCATTGACGTGGTTGTCGACAATGTTGGCGGCGACGGCTTCGGCGCGATGTTGGACGTTCTGCGGCGCGGCGGCCGTTATGTCTCTTCCGGAGCCATCGGCGGGCCGGTTGTCGACCTTGACCTTCGAACCTTCTACCTGAAGGACCTGACCTTGATCGGATGCACCGGCTGGGATGAGCCGGTTTTCCCGAACCTTGTTTCCTACATAGAGCGGGGTGAAATCCGTCCGCTTCTGGCAAAAACCTTTCCGCTTGAGCACATTGCCGCCGCGCAGGCGGAGTTTCTTGAGAAAAAACACGTGGGGAATTTTGTGTTGTTGCCGTAACCCGGCAAAGTGTCCGGCTCCGCCGATGTCATGAACCAGCGATGATCGGTGTGATAGTATTCGACAGCGGGTAGTATGCTTCAGGTCTAAAGTTGTTTCGGCACCGGTTTGACGGGGAATCAGAGCAACAGGGGAGCGGGTTGAATGTGGTCCTACGGAAATCCGGTCGATATACGGTTTGGCGCGAACAGCTTTGATACCGTCGCCTCAGTTTTGAATGGACGTCGGTATGCGCTGGTCACCTATCCCGAGCCGGCCTTCAGAGGTCTGACAATGCGACTGGCCCAATCCGCTGGCGATGCGGCCCTTGTGATAAAGGATGTCGCGCCCAATCCCGATTTTGTGTTGCTCGCCGAACAGTGCGCTCGGTTTGCATCACTTGACCGGGCGGTCGAGGCAATCGTCGCGATCGGCGGTGGATCGGTCATCGACTCCGCAAAGGTTTTTGCTGCCGCATCCGGAAATTTTGGCAATGTCCGGCGTTTTATCGAACAAAAGACTGACGGCGAAAAATTATCGGCCATTCCGACAATTGCGGTTCCGACAACTGCGGGAACCGGCAGCGAAGTGACATGCTGGGCTACCGTCTGGGACAAGGCCGAAAAGCGAAAATTTTCATTAGCCCGGACCAATCTCTATCCGGAAACGGCGATTGTCGATCCCGCGCTGATGCTGGCAAAACCCCGTGATCTGACATTGACCACCGGTCTGGACGCGCTTTCGCATGCGCTGGAAAGCATCTGGAACAAAAATGCCAATCCGGTGTCCGCATGTTTCGCCGAGACCGCGGCCCGCGACATTTTTGAGTGCCTTCCCAAACTGGTTAGCGATCTGGGCAATCTCGAGCTGCGCGAACGCATGGCAAAAGCCGCGCTGCTGGCAGGGCTGGCATTCTCAAACACCAAAACCGCCATAGCCCACAATATCTCCTACCCGCTGACGCTGGAATACGAGGTCCCGCATGGTATTGCCTGTTCTTTCACATTGCCGGCAATTCTTCGAAGCGTCGGTGGGATCGGCGGATTTCGCGAGGTGTCGCTGCGAAAGATATTTGATCGTGACCTACTCTCCGCCTCCGAGTGGTTCAGCCACTTTCTGGCAGATCTCGGCGTGCGGACCGATCCGTCGAAATATGGCGTGCGACCGGGAGAGTGGAAGCGAATAGTCGAAGACGCATTCGACGGTGAACGCGGCCTGAACTTTGTCGGTGACAAGACCCGGTTCTACGAATCGCAGTGGGCGCTTCAGCTGCTTTAGGCTGGAACAGCCTGGCTAGATTTGCGGGCGGTCGCGCGTAACAAAATTATATAACTAGAAATATAGTTGCATTATTTGCACCGCGCGGTTATCCTGCTCGTATGGATACAGGAAACATCGCCCGCACATTGGCTGAACTCGGCAACGAAACCAGGCTGGAGATATTCCGTCTTCTGGTGAAATCCGGTGCGGACGGAATGACCATCGGTGAGATCGGGCGACGGCTGGGTGTGCCGGCATCGACTCTGGGATTTCACTTGCGTGGATTGGTGACGGTTGGCCTTGTCTCGCAACAAAAGGACGGCCGCAGCGTCTATTGCCGGGCGGAGCTGCAGAAACTTAACGACGTGCTGCATGTGCTTGAAGCGGAATGCTGTATCGAACAGGGATCCGGCAGGATCGACAGCGACGTTGCCTGAGTAGAAGGCGTTTTTTTGATATAAAGAAACTACATATCTAGGCATTTAGGAAAGAAAAATGTCCCTCACGACACAAAATGTCCCCGACCTGCAGCCGGCCAATCGTGTTTCGGCGCGGCTTTCGGCTGTAGTCGATGTGATCGGCGTTCCAATCATTATGTCTCTGGTCATCCTGGCGGTGTTGATGGCTCTTGTGCCGGCGCAGGCCGGAACCAGTTTGGTCTTTACCGCGGAAGCGATCCTCAGCATCCTCCCCTATATTGTCCTGTCGGTCGGCGTCGCGGCGTCGCTCAAAGCCACTGGTGCCGACCAGCTGGTGGCAAAGGCTTTTGAAGGGCGGCCGATGCAGGCCATCATGCTTGCGTCGGTTTTTGGCGCTTTGTCGCCTTTCTGTTCCTGTGGTGTGATCCCGCTGGTCGCGGGCCTGTTGGCTGCCGGAGTACCGATTGCTCCGGTGCTGGCATTCTGTATTGCCTCACCGATCATGGACCCGGAAATGTTCATTCTGACGGCTGCGGGTCTTGGGCTCGAATTTGCCATGGTCAAAACTGCCGCGGCCATGCTGATGGGTATGATGACGGGATACGGGACCTTGCTGATCACCCGGACCGGAGCGCTGGATGACGTCCTGAAACCCATAGCAAGGCCATCCTGTGCCAGCCCGAAATGTTCCGGATCCGCGTCCAGGACGGTCGCCCCGGTCTGGGCTTTCTGGCGCGAACCCGGACGCCGTGGTCTGTTCTGGCGCGAAGCCGGCACGGCTGGACTGTTTCTCGGCCGCTGGCTGGCCTTCGCCTTCCTGCTGGAAAGCCTGATGATTGCCTATGTGCCGGGTGAAATGGTCGCCGTCTGGTTGGGCGACGGCAATCCTTTTGCCATTCCAATTGCCGTCCTCGTCGGTGTTCCCGCCTATCTCAACGGTTATGCCGCCATTCCACTCGTCAGGGGGCTGATCGATCTCGGCATGTCGCCGGCGACCGGGCTTGCCTTCATGCTAGCCGGCAGCGTGACAAGCATTCCCGCTGCCATTGCCGTGTGGTCGCTGGCAAAGCCGCGGCTGTTTGCGCTCTATCTCGGATTTGCCGCGCTTGGGGCGCTGATAAGTGCTGTCGCCTATTCAGCTTTGAAAACCATTGTCTGAGCGATCCATTGGCGCCGGCGAATTGCAGGAAAACACCGTTCAAATCCCACATGGTGGACGAGGTAATTCCGGAATGGTTGCCGACAGTTTTCCCGCCATGTCGAGCAGAGCCCATTCCTGGCCACGTTTGCCGACCAGTTGTGCGCCGATCGGCATGCCACGATCATCAAGTCCAAGAGGCAGGGTGACGACGGGATTGCCGATCAGTGAAACCGGTGTCGTAAAACAGGTCAGGGCGTCGAGGTAGCTGACGTTGCGGTTTCCGATTTCAAAACCCTCGGCATAGTCGCGCACTCCGTTTCGATCGGAGGCCGGCTTGCGATGTTCAAACGCTCCGACCGCGCAGACCGGCAGCAGCACGGCATCGACATCGCCAAACTCGTCGTCAAACGCCTGCTGTGCAGATTTTCGGCCCGAAATAGCCAACTGATAGGCCTTGGCATCGCGCTTGTAGCCAGACAGAACATGAGCAAGAAATAGCGGCGAGCGCCGCGCCGCCGATCGGCCAAACAGGCGGGCGGCAAAACGGCCAACCGGTGGGATGAAGACGCCGGTCTCATATCCCATGATCTCACCGTAACTTTTGTAAGTCCCGTCATTCAGCAGACTGTCAGCGCTGGTCTGCGAAACTGCGAATTTCGCCACCGTCAACAGTGATGCGACTTGGCTGAAGGCATCGGAAATACGGGTTTCTACCGGCGTGGACTCATCTGGCTGCCAAACCGCAATCCGCGCAGCGGAGATCGCGGTGTCCGGCATTGTGGTTCCTGAAAGATGTGTCCACGCCAAGGCCAGGTCGTCGACAGAACGGGCGATAGGCCCCAGCCTGGCAAAATGATCAAGACTGTTGTTGCCGACCATCAGACCCTTGCCGGACAGCGCGCCCTGGCTGGGCAGCAGGCTGAACACACCACAGAAAGCGGCCGGAATACGCAGCGATCCGCTGAGATCGGCGCCAATGTCGAGGTAACTCATCCCCGCAGCGACGGCTGCCGCACCGCCACCCGAACTGCCGCCCGGTGTAAAGGCAGGATTCCACGGGTTGTTTGTCCGCCCGGCACGCGCATTGAAGGTTTGAAAATCCATCGCGTATGGGGGCAGGTTGGTCTTGCCGATTACGGTGACACCGGCATCCATCAATCTTTCAATGCCGGGCGCGGTATCCCGGCATGGTCCGTCCGTTGCCGTGTCCAGCCCGAAATGACAGGGTTGGCCCGCGACGTGAATCTGATCCTTGATCGAGATCGGTAATCCGCACAGCGGGCCCGACCGGGTCGGTGCCGGCTCCTGCGCGATGGAATCAAAGGCTTTGATATGTGGATCCACCTCGGCGCGGCGAGCCGCCAACGCTTCGATGACGTCAGGCAGGTCGATTTTGCCCTGCGCCAGGGCATCTGAGGTTTTGCGTGCTGTTCCATAGACTATTTGATTGTTGGACATGTGCTCTCTCTTCCGTGTTTGAAGAGGGTCACTAACGAATGAAAAATGCCCGCGCTGTTCCGATCGTGCGAATCTTGCTCACGCTTCGATCGGAATGTGGACAATTGCCGATGGAACGGAAAAATCAATATTGTCGGGCGCCGCCAGATAGGTCTCGAACGCCCAATCGTCCCGCATTCTCAATCCGCATGTGGGAAGCCAGTTCTGGCAAGCCCGGTTCCAGGTCAGATAGAGATGTTCATAGTGGCCGTAATGGTGGATCTGTGCCCATCTTGCCGCTTTGATGCGGTGCCACTCACCGCTCCACCGGAGCGTCTGTTTGTCCTGGAACAGTCCGCCGAAACAACCAATTGCAGCGTGATCGGTAAACCCGCGCGGGCCTTCGCGATACGCTCCGACCAGATACAGAAGGTTGGCCCCGGCCTGATGCCGCAGGTCGTCCAACTGTTGCTGCAGGCTGTCCTTGTCCGGAAAGAAGCCACCGGATTCCATCCCTTCCTGGCTACGGTACAACAGCCACATATCGGGTAGTTCGACAATTCGTGCTTCAATCCTCACTGGTTTGTTCATGTTGGGCAGCAGGAAAGGGCGGCTTTTTCCGATCCCCTTGTTGACGTTGCCCCGCACGGATCTGAAGGCGGCGGGTGTCACGCCGAAATGGGTCCGGAAGGCGCGCGAAAAAGCGCTGTGAGTCTCAAATCCGCATTCGAGTGCAAGATCGATCAGTCGTACGTCATGTTGTGCAAGCATGGCGTTTGCAGCCCGCTCAAGGCGCCTGCGTCTGATGTAGTCGGAAACGCTCTCGCCGACGGTGTCGAAAAAAAGTCGCTGGAAATGAAACGGTGACAGACAAATATGCTGAGCAATCCGGGAAATGGTCAACCGGTCGCCCAGCCTGGCTTCGATGAAAGCGGTGGCCCGGGCGATCTGTCTTTGTCGCAGCGGCGCTGCCAATTTCTAACCTCCAAAGAACCCGGCGCAACTGCGGCAAGCCAGTCCGATTGCATCGATCAATAGGCCGTCCGACGCTCCTCCGACGGTGGCCGGCCGAATTGCAGCCGGTAGCTCTGGGCAAAATAGGAATGGGATGAAAATCCCGTGGCGATCGCCACGTCGAGGATCGGCATATTCGTCTGCCGGAGCAGTTCCCGGGCACGTTCCAGCCGCAACCGCATATAATAGCGTCCGGGTGTCGTGCTCAGATGGCGTAGAAACAACCGCTCTACCTGGCGTACCGACAATGAGGCGGATTTGGCCAGCTGGATTGCGGAGAAGGGTTCGTCGAGATTGTCGGCCATCAGTTCGACAATCTTGCGCAGCTTTTCCGACTTACCGGTCAGGTCGCGTTCCGGACCGATACGCTGGCGATCCCCGTCGGAGCGAATGCGTTCATGCTGGAACTGGTTGGCCACCTGGTTGGCCAGATTGCTGCCGAAATCGCGGCGGATGATTTCCAGCATCAGGTCAATCGACGTCGTGCCGCCGGCGCAGGTATACCGCTTGCGATCGATCTCGAAGACATTGCCGGTGCATTCGATATCGGGGAATTGTTCCAGGAACCCCGCCCGATTTTCCCAATGGATCGTGCAGCGGTGTCCTTCCAACTGACCGGCTTCGGCCAGCAATTGCGAGCCGATCGACAGAGCACCAAGCGCCGCACCGCGCCGTCCCAGCGATCTTAGCGCGGCAAGAACTTTACTCTTCTGCGGAAATTCCGTCACCAGTCCGGCGCAGACGAATAATATGTCGACCGACGGAAGATCGCTCAGCGCGTAGTCGACCTTGACCTGAAACCCGTTGGACGCTGAGACCGACTCGCCGTCAGGCGATACGGTCGTCCAGCCGTAATGTTCGTAACCCAGCAGATAGTTTGCCGTGCGAACCGTGTCGATGGCCGCCGACAGCGAGAACATTGAAAACTTGTCGGCCAGGAAAAACGCAAATCGTTGGCCATCAATTTCCGGGTCGGTCATCGCGTTGATTCCTACCATGAGCGCTGAACGTTACATGGCAGAACCGGCGGGCGATGTCAGCAGGTTGACGTATTTCCGAGATCTTTTTCGCTTGATGGACCAGTGAACGGGTTTGATACACACTTTCCGTTGTATTGACTTGGCTCTGTCGCAAACGGCGAAGATAACCGTGCAACGAGACCGACAAACTCGATCTGGCTGTGGGTGTCGGTTTTTTGCAGCAAGGCTTGCATCTGGTTGCGCACCGTATTGCGGCTCAGGCCGATCCGTTCGCCATATTCCGGCAACGTCTCACCGCCAACTAAGGCGTCGGCGAGGCGCGCCTCCGCTGGAGAGCATCCGAATGCGCGGACAATCCGCCGGACGGAATAGTCCTCTCCCAATCCACCATGATCAGTTACCACCAATGCGCCGGAAACCGGGTCACTCCAGACCGCCTCGGGAAATGCTTGCGGCCCTTCGTCCGGAAAGATATGGGCATGCAGCATCCCCAATCCACCATTTGCCGTGGTTATCAATATTGGTGACGGAAGTTCATCAAATGCCTGCCTGGAGATTGCAGAAACGCAAAACTTGATTTGGTTGCGAACGTTCTCATCGGCGGAGGACAGACTATCGCCCTTGACGGAAAGGCCGTTTTGCCGCCGCAGCAATTCCACAGCCGCCTGGTTTCTGTATCCAATGCGGCCACTCCTGTGGATAAGCAGAACGGCAAAGCGGCTTGCCTCCAGGTGACGAGCCGAAACATTCGCTCCATCGGATAAGGTCGACGAAATATTGATCGTGCGAATGATATGCGGCGCCAGGAAACACAGAAGGTCCACCAGGCGCAGAAGGTCATCATCTGCCTCGGATGCCCGGCAGGCAGACCCCAGTGCGACAAAGTTCCTGTCGGATCGATGGCAGGTCATCGCCGCGCCGGCGATAATATTTTCCTGCGGCCGCAGCCAGTCATTGTAGTACTCGGTCTTGCAGAGATCCGAGCGCGGCATGGCGTGGTCGGATACGCCGATCTGGCCCGGCTTCGTTGCCAAATTCAGATCCATCCAGGGGTTCAGCTTGCCGTAATAGTCAAAATAGCTTTGCAGCCAGGCTTCGTCCCATCCGCCGGCGACAAAACCGAGGCTTTGGCCGGTATCCAGATCATGGCCGAACATTGTGATCGGATTGCCGGTGTGCTGGCAAAACCGCCGGCAAAACTGTTGCCACTCATCATTGTTGGCCACTGTACCGTACAGCGATGACAACAGAGTGTTTGAGCAAATCGCGTCGATCATCTCTAGCCGCCCCGGCTTTCAGACTGCAATAGTAGTCTGGGAGTGATCCCGTTGCAATCTGTCCCTCTGCCGGAGCATGCGATGTCAGATGGTTTCAGCCTGAACATTTGCGCACTCGGAATGCGCTTTGACGAACCGTTTTGTCGATGCAGGATTCCTCGAAAGGTGGTCGGCCGGACGAACCGGACGACGAACGAGTTCGCCGCCGCAATTGGGACAGATATATCCAAACCGTTCATCCGAGCAGTTTTCGCAGAAGGTGCACTCGAAGGAACAGATGCGCGCATCCAACGCTTCCGGCGGCAGATCGGCGTCACAGCATTCGCAATTGGGTTTGAGCAGCAGCATCGCGGCCTCCATTCGGCTTCGGCGGGTTGTGTTCCGGTCATCACCTATGATGGCAGCTGGTCCGCCCCTTCAACTTGCGTCTTGCGCAGGACAATACGCGCAAGAATGAACGCCGCAATCGAACAAAGCGTGATGGCGGCGACCATCGGAAGTGCCGTGCCGTCAAAAAACGGTCCGGTGGCGGCAATCATGAATCCGCCCGTGAGCATCTGCAACGTGCCGCCAAGCGACGACGCGAGGCCGGCGATATCGCCGTGATTGTCGAGGGCCATGACCATGGTCGTCGGAATGACCAGTCCAAGGCACGCATTGGCAAGAAACAGGCAACCGACGATTACTTCAAGCGTGCCATATCCAGTTGTTACCAGCGCCAGCAGCAGCAATGAAAAGCACAGAAAACCGGCTACCGCGGCGGAGACCACGCGGGTCGCGCCGTACCGTTCGCCAAGGACCGCGGCAAATTGGGATGCAGAAAAGAAGCCGATTGCATTGATGGCAAAAGCCAGGCTGAAACCAAGCGGCGACAAGCCGAACTGGCCGGTATAGACAAACGAGGCACTGGCAATGAACACAAAGAAGCTGGCCATCCCGAATCCGCCGATAAAGGTCAATCCCATGAACAGCGGGTCCGACAGCAGGATGCGCGATCCGCGCAGCAGGGATGTGCCGTTTACCGCGACACGGTTCCCGGGCGCCAGGGTTTCGGGCAACTTGAAACCCGTAATCAGCAGGCTGGCCGCTGCCGCAGCGCACAAAGCCCAGAAGATCGCTCGCCAGCTCCACAGTTGGATGATGCCGCTGCCGGCCAGCGGTGCCAGCATCGGAGACACACTGATGACCATCATGATCATCGCCATCAGTCGGGTCGCTTCCGTCCCGGTGTGAAGATCGCGGATAATGGCGCGGGGCACCACCATGACGACGGCTCCGCCAACGCCCTGCAGGAAGCGTGCGGCAATCAGCCAGCCGATTGACGGGGCGAGCGCGCAGCCGATGGATCCGGCAATGAAAATCAGCAGGCCGACATAGATCGGTGGCTTGCGCCCCACCTGATCGGCGATTGGCCCGTACGCAAGCTGCGCCACGCCAAAGGCGATAAAAAATGCCGTCAATGTCATCTGCGTCGCCGCAACACCGGCGTTCAGGTCGGCCGCGATTGCCGGCATGGCGGGCAGGTAGATGTCAATCGAAAACGGGCCGACACAGGATAACAGACCAAGTATTGCGGCCGACCGGAACAATCCACTGGACATTGAGAACAACCTCTTTACGCGGCAAGCACCGCACGGTTCCGGCAGGCGCCAGTCCGGCGCTTGCCGATATTCATTGAACTTCCATCGCCAGATGTTAGATAATCTGGCGGCGTCGCTTAAGTTTTTCCGAGTTCTGCGCGCAGCAGGGCGGCGCCATCCCCGAGTGCCTTGAGTTTGCCTTCCGCTACATGGCGCGGCAGGGGTGCCATGCCGCAATTGGTGCAGGCGATCATGCGTTCAGGATCGACAAACTCCATTGCCGCGCGAAGTGTCGCTGCTACTTTTTCCGGTGTTTCCACTGTTTGACTCGCGACGTCGATGGCTCCGACGAGAATTTCCTTGTCCTTGAGCAAACCAAGCACCGAAAGCGGTACTCTGGAATCGGCGCATTCCAATGAGACTTGGTCGATGCGGCTGTCGTTCAAAGCAGGAAAAAACGTCTCATATTGGCGCCATTCATCGCCAAGGCTCTCTTTCCATTCAATGTTTGCCTGAATGCCGTAGCCATAGCAGATATGCACCGCCGTTTTGCAGGTCAGACCGTCTATGGCTCGGTGAAGGGCATCAACACCCCAAATCGGAACCTGATCCATGAAAGCGTTGAATGCCGGTTCGTCAAACTGGATGACGTCAATCCCACGAGCCTCAAGCTCGAGCGCTTCCTCGTTCAAAAGAGCGGCAAATGCCATGGCCATTTCGGGCCGGCTTCCATAATGGTCGTCAGCGATCGTATCGCAGATTGTCATTGGCCCGGGCAGGGTGAATTTTAGCTGGCGATCGGTATGTCTACGGCAGAAACCGGCCGCTTCGCCGTGAACGGATTTTTTGCGCCGAACGGCCGATGTGACCGTCGGGACCTGCGCATTGTAGCGGTCATCACGAATCCCCATTGTGGTCATGCGTTGCCAGTCGATACCGTCGATTTCCTCCAGAAATCCGTGCACAAAGTGCCTGCGGAATTGCTCGCCGTCGCAGACGATGTTGATACCGGCATCTTCCTGGATTTTGATCCAGGCGAGTGCGGCATCCTGCTGGCCCTCGCTTAAGGAAGGTCCCTTCAAACGCCAGGGCGCCCAGAGTGTCTCCGGCTCTGCCAGCCAGGATGGTTTCGGCAAGCTGCCGGCTATCGTTGTTGCGATCATGACAATCTCTCTGGAACGCTGCCCGATCGGCCAGCCTGAAGTGATTGATAAAGCATGACGGGTCTTTGATCCACAGTGGCGACCTGCACTACAAACCATCGATCGGCTTACGCAAGCCTGAACCTGGCGGACTTCTGTGCCGCGCCGGCGAACCGCTCTCGCCGAATTATTGTAGCAAGAAGACCAAGCAGAAGAGAAACGAACACCATGCTCCGTTTCGTCAGCCACGCAACCGCGGCAATACGGCGACTGTCTTCAAATACGGCTTTCCCGTCGGACGCGTGGTCGTGAACTTCGCCAGCGCGAATGATGCGGCAAAGCTGAATCGCCCCTGATCATTCGGCTTCGCCGGACTTGGGATGGTTTCCGTGGTCCGTTTTTCTTCGGCAATCACATAGTAATAAACATTGAAATGTCTGTGATCCGCTGCCGTTACCCAGCCGTAGAGAGTTGTGCTTGCAAGCAAGAACACACCCAACCCTCAAACAATCATCGGGAGAACATTTATGTTCCGTCGTACCCTTCTTGCTGTCCTTACCACAATTCCACTTGCACTCGGAAGCGTCGCTGCAAAAGCGGCTGATATTGTCGAAACCGCGATATCCGCGGGTAGTTTCAAGACGCTTGTCGCCGCCGTTGAGGCCGCCGGCCTCGTCGATACGCTCAAGGGTGAAGGTCCTTTCACCGTTTTTACGCCGACAGATGACGCCTTTGCAAAACTCCCCGCCGGTACTGTCGAGGATCTTTTGAAACCGGAAAACAAGGACAAATTGGTGGCCGTCCTGACCTATCATGTCGTTCCGGGCAAGATCATGTCCGGAGACATCGCGGGCAAGACATCAGCCGTCAAAACCGTCCAGGGAGGCGAGCTGACTGTTGATGCCACCGATGGCGTCAAAGTCAATGAGGCGAGCGTGGTCACCGCCGATATCGAAGCCTCGAACGGCGTCATTCACGTCATCGACGCCGTCGTTCTGCCTAAATAAAATTTGATCCGAAGCGTGAAGGGCCGGCCCCATGTCGGCCCTTCACATTTCATCAGGCCCAGATTTCAAACCCTGCGCAAATCAGCGGTCGCAAGCCCTAAGGCAAAGACCAGATAGGTCGAACCGGTGATGCGGTCGAACCATAGTTTCCGGTGACCGGAGAAAAGCCGGTTTACACCCAAACCAATCGCGCAATAGCCGACATAGACAATGATTGTGACGAGCAATGCAGATGGCGCAAGAACCAGGAGCTGTGGCGTCAACGGAATTGTCGCATCAACAAATTGCGTGAACACGGCAAGCCAGACAAAGATGGCTTTCGGATTGCTAAGCGAGATCAGGATTGCTTTTTGCACCAATTGCGACGGTGACCGATCTTGCGATCCCTTCTGGATACGAAATGCACCCCCCGTACGCAGCATCGAAATGCCGAGCCAGGCGAGATAGGCGACACCTGCCCATCGCAACAGATCAAAAAGCGCCGGATTGGCATTGAGAAACGCTGACATGCCCGACAGGGCGAGCGTCATGTGAAGCGTACTGGCAAGAAAAAGACCGGCAACACTCCACAACCCTTTTGCAAAACCGTGTGTGGCCGATGCGGAAATGCAGTTCATGGCATTCGGACCGAGGGGAATACTCGCGACGGTCCAGATCGCCATGAAAACCAGCCAACTCTCCAAGCTCATGCCGTTCTCACTCCTAAAATGCCCGGCGGCGCCCGGTTCATGATGCACAAAATGCAATTGTTTGCACCGGTACTTGTGATTGCCCGGACAATAGGCGATGGACGGAGCCTGACGAACCTCATGCAAGTGCTTTGGAGCAGGACATGAAAAAACTCCTTGGCCCGGCCGCCGCGCTGGTCCTGATCGGCCTGGCCTATCTGTTGCTCTGGCCGGTTCCGATCGAACCGGTGGCCTGGCAGGCGCCAGAGGACAAGGGATATGTCGATGCGTTTGAGAGCAACAACCGGCTGAGTGCTCTGAAATTTGTCGATCTCGGCGATGACAGCGGCCCGGAAGATGCGGCGATGGGCCCTGATGGGAACGTTTACGTTCCGACCCATTCCGGCAAGATATTGAGTATTGACCTGGAAACCTCTGTTGTTTCGGAATTTGCAGATCCTGGAGGCCGGGTGCTGGGCTTGGAATTTTCAGATCGTGGCGAGCTCTTTGCTGCCGACGCCTATCGCGGTCTGCTCAAGATCGCTGCAGACGGAAACGTAACCGTGCTTGCCGACAGCACCAAAGACGGCTTGCCCATTCTCTACGCCGATGATCTGGACATCACCCGCAACGGAACCGTCTATTTCTCGGACGCCTCGACGAAGTTCGGCGCAAAGGCCAATGGCGGAACCCTGCCGGCCTCCCTGCTGGACCTGATGGAGCACGGGCCGAATGGCAGGGTCCTGAAATATGATCCGGTCAGCGGCGAGACCACCACCATTCTGGACGGCCTGAGTTTTGCCAATGGCATCGCGCTTTCACGTGACGAGACGTTTCTGCTGATTGCCGAAACCGGCACGTACAGCGTGCTGAAACACTGGTTGTCCGGCGACAGGGCCGGCCAGACGGAAAAGCTGATTGAAAACCTGCCGGGATTCCCGGACAACATAAATGACAACCCTGATGGCACATTCTGGATGGGCCTTGTCAGCCCGCGCTCGGCCCCGGTCGACGGCATGTCGGACAGCCCGTTTTTACGCAGCATCGTGATGCGGCTGCCCGCCGCGATGCGGCCGAAGCCGCAACGCTATGGGTTTGCCGTCCGGTTCGATGCAGATGGAACCATTCTCGACAACCTGCAGGACCCGTCGGGGGACTATGCACTGGTGACCGGCGCGATAGATGCTGGTGACGGCAATGTCGTCGTCACCAGTCTGACGGAACCAAGGCTGGGTTATCTTCCAAAACCCTGACCGGGCGTTTCAGCTGTTTTGTGCCTGCAACTCTGAAAACAGCTCATCAAGTACCGCGTATCCCTTGCCCCAGCCGTTATCCATACCGGCCATTGCGTCGGCAAAACAGGCGATTTCGGCTTCGGTTGCCTCTATCGGCACCATTGTCATCCGCACCTTGGTTGTTGAGCCCGCATCCTCGAATGTCACGGTTGTCAGCAGCACGCGGGGCCAATCCGGCATCATCGGGTTTGTGGTGATGTTCCAGTCGGCGTCCGATGAAGAGTGATGCCAGACGAGCTTTTCCTGCGGCACGATTTCCTGGAACACCATTTTACTGAGATCGGATTTGTCGCCCCATTTCATCTCGTTGCGCCATTCCCCGCCGGGGTTCAGATCGAACTTGTGGATGATGGTGTCCACGCCAGGTCCGTACCAGCGCGCCAACAGGTCCGGATCCGTCCAGGCGCGCCAGACCATTTCACGCGGCGCGTTGAAGACTCGGTCCAGTATGTACTCGGGCAGTTCACTCATTTTCGCTATCCCTTGTTTCGGCTTGTTTCATGTGGAGGAGAACATCGTCCAGCTGATCAAAGCTTGTCCCCCAGAAAGCTCTGAATTCGGTAAGCCAGTCGACTGCCGCTTCCATGTTCTCAGCCTTCAGTCTCGCCGGCCGTCGCTGTTCATCAACGCCCCGCTCAACCAATCCCGCCCGTTCCAGCACCTTCAGATGCCTCGACACCGCCGGTTGGCTGATTTCGAACGGCGCTGCGATTTCATTAACCGAAGCCTCACCTTCGGCGAGGCGTGACAATATTGCCCGCCGGGTAGGATCGGCCAACGCCGCAAATACCGCATCGAGATTCGGTTGTGGATTTGTATAACAGAGTTGTTCCATAATAATATGGTTATATAAAGTTGAACCGGTGTCAATGGGATTCCCGGGATTCCCGGGATTTCGGATCACCGGAGCGTAATACCCCGAAAATACCGTTCAATGCGCGTCGGTCATCGACGCGCGAGGCGCCACGAGATTTGTTGGGAACAACAGACTGAATGACATTCCATTCGCCGTTAGTGAGGGTTTGCCGCAAAGTCGAAGTCTGATTTTGAAGCTGGAACCACGAGCCCAATGCATTTCTAACAGATATGGGAACGTCCGATATTGCCCAAAGATCGGACCTTTTCAACTTGAATGGTAATGTCGAAGTTTGACCCAAAACGGTCATGAGCATGCGATTTGAAGCGTCGATTTGCGACACCAACTGCACCGCAAATATGCACCACGGCCACAGCCCGGAATTCCTGAAATTGCCCAGTGGCTGTTATGTCATGAATTGCGCACCACTCACGGCTCAAAGCGCTCTCAACGACAAAGGTGTCGGTCTTCATATTTCAACACGCTCCAGCCATCTCTGCAGGGAATTCAAGACTGTCTCGGTGGCTTTGGTCAGGTGGCTGCCCGGCGGTCTCAATGCGTAAACAGAATAGCGAGGCTTGTTGGCAGCTGGCAATAGGCGGACAAGGCGCCCTTCTTTGATGGGCCGTGCCACCAAGAATCTTGGCAGTAATGCGATACCTGCGCTTCCCAATACAGCAGCTCGAAGGGCTAATCCGCTGTCGGATCGAACGGGCCCGGATATGTGAATGCCCTGAGGTGCCGAGGCGTCGGTAACGTCCCAAAAACCTTTGCGCTCGTGATCAAATGCAGCAGCGAACCAAATGCAAGGCAATTCGGCAAGATCTATCACCCGATCTGGTTGGCCGTTCTTACCTATCCAAGCCGGACTGGCGCAAAGTTCAACCACCCCACTGGCAAGTTTTCTCGCGAGTAAGTCGCTATCCAGGAGTTGACCGGTGGCGGCAAGCCGTAAAGCGATATCAAATCCTTCAGCGATCAGATCAACACGCCGGTCTGTCAATGCGACGTCGACCTGCAAATCAGGATGCGCTTCGAGTAAATCGGGTAGCGCCTCGCTCATATAAGCAAAACCAAGGCTTGTGGGCAGCGAAAGGCGAACTCTGCCCCTCGCAGTCTCCTTACCCGCCCGCACCATCTCGGTCGCATCATCGGCAATTTCCAACGCTTCGAGCGCGCGGGCGTGAAACTGCCTTGCGCTGTAGGTTGGTTGGACATGGTGCGTGTTCCGAAAGAACATTTGCGTACCCAACGCATCCTCAATGCGCCGGATTGCCTTACTAACGGCAGAACGAGTAACCCCCAGTTTGCGGGAGGCTTCGGAAAAATTTCCCTCGCGCATTACAGCGTCGAGCGCGCGCAGATCGTCAAGTGACCACATTTGCTTTTGGTTCCAATTTGGAACCACCATATATCTCAAAAAGTATCTATGGCAAACACAGTTATGGACTTATTGTCGCGAGATAGAGCGATGGATTGAATATTGAGGTTCTCAAATGGAACCAACACTGCTCGCATCTGCCGCAACAAGAGGAGTTACCATGACACGGTTTAAGTCGGCACTCGCGGCGGTCACAATGAGCGTTTTGGCTTCAAATGCTCATGCACAATCAAATGCTGGGGTCATTAATCTGCCCGAAGGCATGATGTTTCCTGAGGGTATTGCAGAAGATGGCAGTGGATCGCTTTATGTGAGCGTATTTGGGAGTGGCGCGGTTTTGCGAATCGACGAGACCGGCCAGTCAGAAGTGATCAAATCGTCGGGCCAAGATGGCATGGCGGCACCCGTTGGCGTGGCGGTAGATGCGGCCAGAGATCGGCAATGGGTTGCCAGCATCAATCCTGAGACATTCATGAGTAAATTACATTTGTTCCGGCTAAGCAGCGGAGAATTGATCGAGAGCGTGGATGCGCCAAAAGAGAAGGGACCGCACTTTTTCAATGAGATTGTCATCAATAAGGACGGCGGCGTTTACATTTCGGACACGCTCCAACCGCGAATTTGGATGGCTACTCCGGAGTTGGAGTCATCTCTGAAAGAGTTTGTGGTCGACCCGCTTCTTACAAATCCCGACCCTAAGCGGATGCTTGGCATGAATGGCCTTGCAATGACGCCGGATGGGAAATTTCTGATAGCATCGATTATGGACCGGATGTCTCAGGGCGGTGGTCGTCTCGTCCGAGTCGATATCAACGATCGTAGCGTTCAGGATGTTACATTGATTGGCGATCTCGCCGAGTTTGGCGGTTCTGACGGAATGTTCTTCGCACCTGGTGGGAAACTATTGATGGTAAACATCACACCGCCATCAGCTCTGGTCACCGCCACTTTCTCAAATGCCTATGCGCAGGCTGAGATTTCCAATTACGTTGTCACAGATGACATTGCAGATC